>NZ_LMVQ01000013.1 GCF_001545925.1 Mycobacterium sp. NAZ190054
GCCATCAACACCGTCGCATCCGACCAGCCGCTCTCAGGGGTGTCCGAGGTGCGCATCACGGGCCGCGATGCCGGTCGCGGCGCGGCCGCCGCCGCGTCCCACGACCGGCTCCGCTTCATCGGCGCCGACATGACCGATCGGGCGTCGGTGGAATCGCTGGTGCAGCGGGCCGGCGAGGTCGATGTGCTCGTCAACAACGCGGCCAGTTTTCCCGGAGCGATGACACTCGATCAGGACGCCGCGTCGTTCGCCCGCACCTTCGACACGAATGTGCGCGGGTCATACTTCCTGACCGCCGGTCTCGTCGCAGGCATGCTCGACCGCAGACGTGGCAGCATCGTCAACGTCACGTCGATGGTGGCGGTCAAGGGGGTGGCCGCCGCATCGGTTTACAGCGCGTCGAAGGCGGCGCTGGAATCGCTGACCCGCACGTGGGCTGTCGAATTCGGCCGTCACGGCGTCCGCGTCAACGCAGTCGCACCGGGCCCGACGAGAACCGAAGGCGTGCAGGCCGAATGGGGCGACATCAACGACGAGTTGGGGCGCGCCCTGCCGCTCGGACGCGTCGCCGAGCCGCAGGAGATCGCACACGCCGTGCTGTTCCTGGCGTCGCCGCGGGCCAGCTTCGTCACGGGGACCACCCTGCATGTCGACGGCGGCGGAGCCGCCATCTGAACCGGGGCCGGCGGAGCCGCCATCTGAACCGGGCCGGCGGATGAGTCTCGCCACTACCCGGTGTTCTGGGGGACGTCAGGCAATCCCGTCCGTTGTGAAGGAGAAGAACATGAGCGTGGTCGACACCACCTGGACCGGTAGGTACGGCGAGTTGGTTCCGTCGCGTTATGCGTTGCAGATCGGCGACATCGACGTGATGGTGATCAGTGACGGGGTATTGCCCATCACCGCCTCGACGTTGGCCACCAACGCCGATTCGGCCGAGCTGGCGGGCTGGCTGGACGGCATGTTCCTGCCTCCCGACGTGGTCAACTGGCCGCTGAACGTGGTGGTGGTGCGCAGCGGCGACCGGACGATCCTCGTCGACGCCGGACTCGGGGTGGAGTTTCCCGACTTCCCGAGGGCCGGGCAGACGGCGGCGCGACTGGAGGCCGCAGGCGTCGATCTCGCGTCCGTGACCGACGTGGTGCTCACCCATCTGCACATGGACCATGTCGGAGGCTTGCTCACCGACGGGCTCAAGGCCCGGTTACGTCCGGATCTGCGGGTGCATCTGGCGGCCCGCGAGGCGGAATTCTGGACGTCACCCGATTTCTCCCGAACCTGCATGCCGCAGCCGGTGCCCGACGTGCTCCGGTCCGTCGCCTCGCGGTTCCTCGACGAGTATCACGGCCGGCTGCAGGCCTTCGAGAGCGAGCACGAGGTGGCGCCCGGCGTGCTGATCAGCCGCACGGGAGGTCACACTCCCGGGCACAGCATGGTCCGGCTGGCCTCGCGCGGCGAGGGTCTGACCTTCGCGGGCGATGCAGTGTTCGCGCCGGGATTCGACAACCCGCAGTGGCACAACGGTTTCGATCACGACCCCGGCGAGACCGCCCGCGTCCGGGTCCAGCTGCTGCGGGAACTGGCGGCGACCGGCGAGTCGCTGGTGGCCACCCACCTGCCGTTCCCGTCTGTCTGCCACGTGGCCACCGCCGGGGATGCGTTCCGTTGCGTGCCAGCCGTCTGGGACTACTGACCCGCTTCAGCCGACGAAAGCAGGCATGGAGTCCCAGCCCCGCACGGTCGCCGTCGGGGCTCGGACTGCGTTCTGCTCGTCGATCGTCCAGTCGGGCCAGCGCTTGAGGATCTCCTCGAGCGCGATCCGGCCCTCGATGCGGGCCAGGGACGTGCCGAGGCAGAAGTGGGCGCCGCGGCCGAAGGTCAGATGGTTGGGGTTGCGGCGGATGTCGAACACGTCGGGGTCGGCGAACCTGCGCTCATCCCGGTTCGCCGCGCCCGCCATCAGCAGCAGCGCACTGCCGGCCGGCACCGTCTGACCGTGGTACTCCACATCTTTGGCGACGTACCGGGCGATGTTGTGCACCGGGGGCTCCATACGCAGGATCTCCTCGATCGCCGACGGGATCAACGACGGATCTTCTGCGAGTTCGTGGCGTGCGTCCGGGTGGTCGGCGAGCATCTTGCCGAGCCAGCCGAACAGCCGGCCCACGGTCTCGGTGCCGGCGTTGGCGATCACGCCGAGGAACACCAGCAGTTCCTCCTCACGCAGCTTCCGCTTCTCACCGTCGACGTCCTCGAACTCGACGTTGAGCAGTTCGGTGACGAGATCGTCGGCCGGATTGTCCTTGCGCCATGCGACGTAGTCACGAAACATGTTGCCGTTGAAGTAGTTGTCCTTCTTTACCGGCAGCGGTTCGCCCGGCTTGTTGCGCAACCGCGCGCCGGCCACCTTGCGGACGCTGCGCTGCAACGCCTCAGGCATTCCGACCAGCATGCCGATCACCCGCATCGGCATCTCCGAACCCAGGTCCAGGGTGAAGTCGAAGCGATCACCACCCTGCAGCGGGTCCAGGCACGCCGCACAGAACGCTCGAACCTGTTCCTCGATGGCTTTCATCTTGCGCGGGGTGAACGCGCGCGACACCAGCAGTCGGTGCACGGTGTGCACGGGCGGATCCTCGTTGATGAACACCCCGTCCGGCATCGTGGGCTCGGCCTTGACGACCTCGAGGATGTCTCCTTTGGCGTTGCTGAGATTGTCGACGTCCTTGAGCGCGGAGTCGACGTCTGCGAAGCGGCTCAGCGCCCAGAAGCCGAACTTCTCGTTGTGGTACAGCGGCGCCTCGTCACGCAGCCGTTTGTACACCGGGTACGGGTCGACATCGATCTCGACGTTGTAGGGGTCGTAGTACAGCTCGCTCACCTATACGATCGTACAGCAGTCGCGCCGCTTCGAGGGAGAGTCGATGGACATCGGATTCGTCAGCATGAACACCCCGGCAGATCTCCGTCCGGATGTGCTGGCAGCAGAGCTGGAGCAACGGGGGTTCGAATCACTGCGGGTCGGTGAGCACCCGCAGATCCCGGTGTCGGCCGCAGGTTCGATGCCGCCGGCGCTACTGCATGCACAGCAGCGGATCTGGGATCCGCTGCTGTCCCTGCTCGCCGCGGCGCAGAGCACCTCCACGCTGCGGTTGGGCACCGCGGTCGCGTTGCCTTTGGAGCACGAATTGTTCACGTTCGCAAAGCAGGTCGCGACGCTCGACCAGTTCGGTGACGGCCGGGTGCTGCTGGGCGTCGGCGTCGGGGTGCGTGCCGAGCTCGCGGTGTCGAGCTCGATCGCCTGGGCCGACCGCTACCGCGCGCTGGCCGACATGGTCACAGCGCTGCGGGCGCTGTGGACCCAGGACGAGGCGTCGCACCACGGTGAGTTCTACGCGTTCGAGCCGGTGTGGAGCCATCCCAAACCACAGCAGCAGCCCGGCCCACCGCTCCTCGCCGCCGCCACCGGCCCGAAGGCGATCGGCGACTGCCTTCCATGGGCCGATGGGTGGCTGCCCGGCGACGCCGCGTACCGGGATCTGCCCGCGGCGGTGCAGGATTTCAGAAGGCGGGCCGAGGACGCCGGACGTGACCCGGCGAAGCTGGACCTGACGGTGATGGCATGGGGAGACCCGTCGCAGAACCGCCTCAGCCGCTACCGCGACCTCGGAGTCAACCGGGTGGTGATCGGCGGCGGCCGGCGTGACGGCGATGACCCCTCGACCACATTGCCGTTCCTGGACCGGTATGCGGCGATGGTCACCGAGCTTCGTTGACCGGGGGGACCGGCCGTACCCGCTCGTTGACCAACTCGATCAACTGACCGTCGGGATCGCGCACCATACAGGCGAATCCGCCGCCGGGGTCGGCGACGACCGCTCCCCCGGCGGCCGTCACCGCATCCTGCGCCGCGGCGAGATCGGCCACGGCGACGGACAGATGCGTCAACCCGGCCCCGACCATCCCGCGCTCCGGTTCGTCGGGTGCCGGATAGCCGGAGAACGTCAGCAGCTGCAACACGACGCCGCCGTTGCGCAGATACACGGCCTCGAATCCGATGGGTGGCGACAAGCCCAGCAGGCCCTCGGCCATCTGGTCGGGCACGGTCAGGCGCTTCGCCTCGGTGAATCCGAGCGCGGTGTAGAACTTCACGGACGCGTCCAGATCACGCACCCGGACACCGATGTGGCTGACGTCCATGCTCACACCCCCGCCGGGCCGGGGCCGCCGTGCATGTAGAGCGTCTGCCCGGAGCAGTAGCTCGATGCGTCGGAGGCGAAGAACAGCACGCCGTAGCCGATCTCGTCGGGTTCGGCGATGCGGCCCGACCCGTTGGTCTGGCCGATCATGTCGATGTCGAAACCCTGCCGTTGCGCGTCGGCCTCCAATCCGGGGGTGCGGATGGCGCCGCAGGCGATGCAGTTGACCCGCACGCCTTTTCGCGTCCAGGCCGCGGCCATCGACCCGGTCAGATTGTTCAGGCCTGCCTTGGCGGCGCCGTAGGCCGCCGCCTGCGGCATGGCCAGCAGGCTGGCGCCGGACGAGATGTTCACGATCGCGCCCTTGCCTTGGGCGATCATCGGTTTGGCGGCGGCCCGCGACAGGTACCAGGCGCTGGACAGGTTCAGATCCAACACGTGGTGCCACTCGTCGTCGGTCCACTTCATCAGCGACTTCGTCTCGCCGCCGCCCGCGTTGTTCAGCAGCACGTCGAGCCGGCCGAACTCGGCGAGCGCCGCATCGACCAACGCCTGACATTCGTCGGAGCCGGTCACGTCGGTCGAGACCGCGATGGCGCGCCGTCCCAGCGCCTCCACCTCGGCGGCCGTCGCCTTCAGCGGTTCCTCACGTCGTCCGGCCAGCACCACGTCGGCGCCGTGCTCGGCCAGCACCAACGCCGAGGCCCGCCCGATACCGGTGCCGCCGCCGGTGATGACCGCGACCTTGCCCTCCATCGAAAACCTGTCGCTCACAGCATCACTCCCATCAGTCGGGCGTCGTGCAGTACGGCTGTACAGCATCCGTGGTGCTGGACACCCCGGCGTCGGTCGAGTACACCAATGGACATGCCGCATCCGACCGACGATGTCTGGGAAGTGCTGTCCACCGCCCGTTCGATCCGGCGGTTCACCGACGACCCGGTCGACGACGCGACGCTGGACCGCTGCCTGCAGGCGGCCACCTGGGCGCCGAACGGCGCCAACGCGCAGTTGTGGCGGTTCATCGTGCTCGACGGCCCCGAACAGCGGGCGGCGGTTGCGCAGGCGGCCAGGATCGCGCTGGAGTCAATCGAATCCATCTACGGCATGACCCGGCCCGCGCCCGACGACGACAGCCGCGCCGCCCGCAACAACCGTGCCACCTACGAGTTGCACGACCGCGCCGGTGAGTTCACCTCGGTGCTGTTCGCCGCGTACAAGAACGAGTTCTCCTCGGAGTTCCTGCAGGGCGGCTCCATCTATCCGGCACTGCAGAACTTCTACCTGGCGGCGCGCGCGCAGGGGCTCGGCGCGTGCATCACCAGCTGGGCCTCCTACGGCGGGGAGAAGGCCCTGCGCGATGCTGTCGGGATCCCCGACGAGTGGTTCCTGGCCGGGCATGTGGTGGTGGGCTGGCCACGTGGACGCCACGGTCCGGTGCGGCGCCGTCCGCTGCCGGACGTGGTGTTCCGCAACCGCTGGGACCCCGCTCGCGCCGACATCACCTACGGCCGCGGCGCCCGCCCCCGGGGCAAGTGACCTCAGCGCATCACATGGGCCTGTTGCTGATTCGGGCGCACCCCGAAAAGATCACGGTAGGAGGGCGGTTGACGGTTGCCTTCGTCCTTGATGCCGTACTGGAAGGCCAGTTCCGCACCGATCAGGGTCTGCCCGCTGACCGCCATGACGTCCGGATCGCGATACAGCGCCCAGATGACATGGCCGGTCAGCTCGGGCGTCTCGGCGGTGTCGAGGATGTGGCCGAATTTCACCGGGTTGCTCGCGATGATCGCGCGGACCCGGTCGGTGAGCAGCGATCCCATCCAGATCGACACCGCGGCGATGCCGACGTCGCGGAAGTCGTAGGCCATGTCCGCCGCCATCTTGTCGACTGCGGCTTTCGGGACGCCGTAGGCGGGACCGAAGGCGTAGTGCACCGCGCCGGAGGACGACGTGAAGACCACCAGTCCTTTGCGGTTCGGCACCATCAGCGGCGCGGCGTACACCGTGGCGACATAGCTGCTGCGCAACCCGACGTCGAGGGTGTCGATGACGTTGAGTGGCTCTTCCCAGAACTTGGTGCGCCCCATCATCTCGTCGCGGATGATCGCGGCGTTGTTCACCAGGATGTCGATGCGGCCGTGGTCGCGGGCGACCTGATCGACGAACGCCGCGACCTGTTGGTCGTCGTGGTGGTCGACCTGCACCGCGATGCCTTCACCGCCGGCGGCGGTGACCTTCTCGGCCGTCTCGCCGATGGTGCCGGCCCGCGTTCCGCCGCCGTCGACGGTGCGTCCCGTCACGTAGACGGTGCAACCGTGCATCCCGAGCGCATGCGCGATCCCCGCACCCGCCCCACGGCTTGCTCCGGTCACCACGGCGACCGGGCGATCGCCCGTCACACCGTCCCCTCGATGCGTGCGGCGTCCTTGAGTTCGGTGATCGGACGCGCCAATCCCTGGTCGTCGCAGATCTTCTGGAGCTTGGTGATGGTTTCGGCCACGCCGGGGCCCAGGCGCGTTCCCGGGGTGAACTCGGCCGGCAGGTGCCGCATGCCCTGGATGACGCCGATGCTGTCGTAGTGCACGGTCCCTTCCGGCAGGCAGTGGTAGTCCGGCATGCGGTCGAGCACCGCGGTCAGCATGGATTTGAACACGGTACGCGCCACGTTCGATCCGATGCAGCGGTGGATGCCGAGACCGAAGCTGAAGTGTCGGTTGCCCTTCCGATCCAGCACGATCTGATCCGGGTCGCTGAAGACGGCCGGGTCCCGATTGGCCATCGCCCAGGACAGCCACAGTCGCTGCCCTTCGCGCAGTTCGACACCGTCGAGTTTGATGTCCTCGGCGATGGTGCGGGCGTCGCCGGGGGCAGGGGTGAAGTACCGGAGGAACTCCTCGGTCGCCGGGTTCAGCAGCGTGTCGCGTCCGGCGCTGAGCCGTGCCCGCTCGTCGGGATGCTCGGACAGCCATTCCAGCGCGTGCGCCGTCAACGCGGTGGTGGTGTCGAACCCGCCTCCGATCAACAGGTTCAGCATGCCGACGAGCTCGATGTCGGGCGGGGCCTCACCGTCGATCCGCAGCTTCGCCAGCGCGTCGATGATGCCCGGGCGCGGGTGTTCCCTGATCTCGATCAGGGAGGTGAACAGGTCGACACCCATCGCCAGGTACAGTTCCCGCACCCGCTCGGCGTCCGGTGAGTCCGGCGGCGTATAGACCGATGCGTGCGCGGGCTCGTTGTACATCTCCCACTTCGCCAGCGGCACCCCGAGCATCGCCAGCGTCAGCACGGCGGGAACCACGTTGGCAAGGTCGTCGACGAAATCGATTTGCCCCGTGTCGATGTGGTCGTCCAAGCAGGCACGCACGATCTCGTCGACGAACGGTTCCCAGCGCTTCACCGCCGCCGGCGACAGGTACGGGTTGAGCGTGGTGCGGTAGTACCGGTGCTCCGGGTCGTCCATCTCGAGCATGCCGCCGCGGAAGCCTTCGGCCTCCACCATCCGCGGGATCGAGATGCCCTTGTAGCCGCGGCGTTCGTTGTTGACATCGTGGTCGTTGGACACGTGCGGACAGCGCGCCAGCTCGAACACCGCGTCGCCGCCCGCGGCCACCCAGTGCCCGTCGTAGGTGTCGGTCCACGCCAGTGGGCACCTCTGGTGCATCTCATGGGTGATGTCGAGGAACTTGTTCCGGTAGTCGCGGCTGTGCCGGTCGAAGTGGTAGCGGGTCTCGGGCTCGTCGCTCATACGACCGCACCGCCGTTCACACCGATGACCTGGCCCGTCACGTACCCGGCGGCATCCGAGCACAGGAAGGAACACACGGCGGCCACATCCCCTGGCCCGCCGACCCGTCCGACCGGGATGGCCTGGGTCAGATACTCGTCCGGCGGCAGCTTGCCTTCGGCCTGCTGCTGACGAAGCATCGGCGTCTCGATCGCGAACGGCGGCACCGAGTTCGCGGTGATCCCGTGCCGGGCGTAGTCGCGCGCCACGGTCTTGGTCAACGCGATCACGCCGCCCTTGGTGGCCGAGTAGTGGGCCTGCCGGGGCGCGCCCTGCTGTCCTGCGGCCGACGAGATCGTCACCACGCGGCCCCACCCCGCAGCGACCATGTCGGACTGTGCGGCGCGGATGGTCAAGAACGTGCCGGTGAGATTGACCGCGAGGTATCGGTTCCATTCGTCGAGGGTGATCTTGTCCAGGCGGGTGAAGCCCCCGATCGCGGCGCTGGTCACCAGAATTTCCGTGGGGCCGAATTCGGTTCGCACTGTGGCGAATGCGCGCTCGACCCCGGCCTCGTCGGCCACATCGACCGCGACGGCGACGGCCTGCGCTCCGCGGCCACGAAGTTCGGCCGCGACCTCCTCGGCCGCGTCGGCGTCGAGATCCAGCACGGCCACCCTGTGGCCATCGGCGACCAGGCCGGCACAGATCGCCTCGCCCAGCCCGGAAGCGCCACCGGTCACCACCGCCACTCGACTCACCAAGGCTCCTCACGTCGCTGTACGGATGTATAGCACACGCTCTATGCTCGGACCAACAGTTGACGAAGTTCAGCGCCCCTGCAGAATGAAATCCGCTGCGCGCCAGGCCATCGCCATGATGGGTCCGTTGAGGTTCCCGGCCACGATGGTCGGCATCACCGAGCAGTCCACCACCCGCAGGCCTTCGACTCCCCTGACCCGCAACTGACTGTCGACGACGTCCTCGTCATCGGGTCCCATCGCGCACGTGCCGACCGCGTGATAACCGCAGTAGCCGCCGTCGAGCGCGGCGTCGACGAGTTCCTCGTCGCTGCGCACCTGCGGTCCGGGATAGGTCTCGTGGCTGATCCGCTCGGTAATCAGTGACTGTTCGAAGACGGACCGCATCCGGCGCAACAGGTTCGCCGTCGCCTCGCGATCATGGGCGGTCGTCAGATAGTTCGGGGTGATCCGCAGCGGCCCTGCCGGATCGGCGCTGGTGATCTCGACAACGCCCTGCGAGGTCGGGCGCAGCACCATGCCGAGGCAGGACAGACCTGGTTCGCGTTCGATGACCACCGGTTCGCCGGTGTTGTACGGCGGCAGCGTCCAGGGCCCCATCATGATCTGCCCATCGGGACGTTCGGCGCCGGGCTGGGCTTTGACGAAGCCGACGATGTCGAAAGACGGTGCGGCCAACGGACCCTTGCGGGTGGCCAGGTACTTCATGCCGGTCATCGCCTGGCCGACATTGGTGGCCAGCATCTTGTTGTAGCCCAGGTCGTCTTTCAGCCGGTATCGCAGGGTGGCGCAGCGATGTTCGCGCATCCGGCGTCCGACGTTGTCCCGCTCCAGGTAGGTCGGCACACCGGCGGCGGCCAGTACGTCGCGCGGTCCGATCCCGGAGAGCTGCAGCAGCCTCGGCGAGTTGAGGCTGCCGAGCGACACGATGACCTCGCGGTCGGCCCGCAGCTGTTCGGTACCCGACGGCCCGGTTGCCCCCGCCACCTCGACCCCGACGGCGCGCTCACCGTCGAACAGCACGCGCCGGACCACCGCGCCGGTCCGCACGGTCAGGTTCGGGCGGCGCAGTGCGGGCTTGAGGAAAGCGGTGGCGGCGCTGACCCGGCGGCCGTTGCGGATGGTCGAGGTCGCGTAGCCTATCCGCTCACCGTCGGACTCGTTGATGTCGGACACCCGCCACAGCCCGATGCCGACGGCAGCGTCGATCATCTCGTCGCACAGCGGATCGGGGTCCCGCGGCACCGAGATGTGCAGGGGCCCGCCGGTGCCGCGGGTGTCGGACGCACCCAGCTCGTTGTTCTCGAAGCCTTTGAAGATCGGCAGCATGTCGTCCCAGCCCCAGCCCTTGTTGCCGAGCTGTTCGAGGCCGTCGTAGTCGGCGCGCTGGCCGCGGTTGTAGATCATCCCGTTGATCGCGCTGGAGCCGCCCAGCACCTTGCCGCGCATCCACTGCTCGACGTGCGGTTTCGGACCGAACGGGGTGGTCTCGTAGTGCCACATGTGGCGCTCGCTCTCGAAGAGCTTGCCGGCACCCTTGGGGATGTGCAACCACAGGTTCCGGTCCCCGCCGCCGGCCTCCAGCAGCAGCACGCTGATCTTCGGGTCGGCGGACAACCGGTTCGCCAGCACGCACCCCGCCGAGCCGGCCCCTGCGATGATGTAGTCATAACGCGTCACGGCGGCCCCGGCCTCTCGTCGAGCTGTGCTGTACGTCTGTATAGTACCCCGGTTTCCCACGGAGGAGGTCGAATTGCCGGGCGCCCCGAACTCTTTCGACACGGCGCGCGGAGTACGAGGTCTAAGCTGGTCGGACATTCGCCAAGAGGAGCTATTCGGTGATCGCCGCGTGACCGTGCCTGAAACCACGACCGACCGTGTGTACGCACACATTCGGGCAGCCATCATGTCCGGCGACTATCCGCCCGGCTCGCAGCATTCGGTCTACCGCGTCGCCGAGGACCTCGGGGTGTCCCGGACGCCCGTGCGGGAGGCGGTGCTCCGCCTCGCCGATGCCGGCCTGGTGTCCGTCGAGCGCAACCGCGGGTTCACGATCCGGCGAGCCACCCTCCGCGACATCCGCGAGATCTTCGAGTACCGCATCATCATCGAGGTCCCCGCCGCGTCATACGCCGCTTCCCATGCCGACGCGTCGGTGCTCGCCCGCCTGCGCGACGAACTCGTCGCGATGCGCGAGGCCGCGGACAGCGGCGCCGAGGCTGCGCTGACCGACAGCTGCATGCACGAGGCGATCATGGAGGTGATGGGCAACCCACGCATGTCGGCCACCCTGGCCGAACTGCGTGATGCGACTAAGCTGCGCTGGTTCTCGGAGGTCGGGCCCAGCAGGTCGCTGGCCGAGATCGAACGCGAGCATCGGCCGATCGTCGAGGCGATCGAGCGCCGCGACCCGTCCGCCGCCGCCGCCGCGATGGAGGAACACCTGGTGCGGTCCGGGATGCGCATCCAGGAACGCATCGTCGGTGACTCAGCGGTTTTCGGTTGGCAGCGCCGGTTTCACGATCACGTCCGGGTGGGCGGCAGTCAGCCCTGACGGCGCGGCGGTCCGCCGCGCCGGGCGGTCAGGGCTGGACGTACGCGGTTTTGGTGTGCGTGAAGAACTCCCGCGCGACGCTGCCCTGTTCACGGGGACCGTAGCTGGACCGCTTGCGGCCACCGAACGCCACGTGTGGGTCGACACCCGCGGTCGGCAGGTTCACCATCACCATGCCGGCGTCGGCATGGGCCTGGAAGTGCTCGGCGTACTTCAGCGACGTCGTGCAGATCCCGGCGACCAGGCCGAAGTCGGTGTCGTTGGCCAGGGCCAGCCCCTGCTCGTAGTCGTCGACCGCGATCACCCCGGCCACCGGGCCGAAGATCTCTTCCCGGTTGACCGTGGCGTTGTTGTCCAGGCCGGTGATCAACGCCGGGGCCAGGAAGTTTCCGCTGGTGGCCCGCTCGACGCGTTCACCGCCGTGCACGACACCACCGGCCGACCGGGCGAGGCCGAGGTAGTGCTCGTCGGTCTGGAGCTGGTTCTCGTCGACGACCGGCCCGATCGTCGTGTCCGGGTCCAGGGCGTGCCCGACGCGTAGCTCCGCCATGCGCGCCTTCATCATCTCGACGAACTGATCGTGCACGGAGCTCTCGACCAGGATTCGACTGGACGCGGTGCAGCGTTGGCCGGTCTGGTAGAAGGCTCCGTTGACGGCGACCTCGACCGCCGACGGCAGATCGGCGTCGGCGACGACCAGCAGCGGGTTCTTGCCGCCCATCTCCAGCTGCACCGGGATCATGCGTTGCGCCCCGGCAGCGGCGATATGGCGTCCCACATTCTCCGAGCCGGTGAACGTGACGGCATCGATTCCCTCGTGGGTCACGATGGCTTCCCCCACCGTCGAGCCGCGACCCAGCACCAAATTGAAAACTCCTGGCGGGAAACCGGTTTCGTCGATGATGCGGGCGAGTGCGATGGCGGTGGCAGGCACCACCTCGGCGGGCTTGAGCACGACGGTGTTCCCGAAGGCCAGCGCGGGCGCTGACTTCCAGGCCGGAATGGCGATCGGGAAGTTCCAGGGCGTGATGATGCCGACGACACCGATCGGCTCGCGGTGCAGCGTGACACTGACCCCCTCGCGGGTCGAGGCCTGCCGCTCTCCGGTGATCCGCAACGCCTCGCCGCTGAAGAACCGGAAGATCTGGGACGCCCGCACGACTTCCGCCCGCGCCTCGGCGAGGGTCTTGCCCTCCTCGCGCGCCAGCAGTTCTGCGAGTTCATCGGCCGAGGCCGCGATCCGGGCGGCCACTCCCTCGAGAAGATCGGCACGGCGCTGCGGTGACGTGCGTGCCCACCCCGGCTGCGCCCTGCGCGCCTCGGTGACGGCGTCATCGACCGCCGCCGGTGTCGCCTGTTGAACGACTGCGACGGTGTCTGCGTGGTCCGAGGGGCTGATGTCGCGCACCTCCGGGCCGCCGCCATCGGTCACCCAGTGGCCACCCACGTAACTCGTCTGCATGCTCATGCCCCGAACGTAGCATGTTACTAACACGCCACTCCGCGTTGAGTTACGGTGAACGCATGCCGCCCCGGGCCGATCACACGTCGACCTCCGATGTCGTATTCCGGAAGCTCCGCGGTGCGATCCTGTCCGGCGAACTCCAGCAGGGCAGCCTGCACTCCATCTACGAGTTCGCCGAGAAATACCAGGTGTCACGGACTCCGGTACGCGAGGCGGTGTTGCGGCTGGCGGATACCGGCATGGTGGTGATCGAGCGCAACCGCGGATTCCGCATCCGCGGCCTGAGCGTCGACGACGTGCGGGCGGTCTTCGAGTTCCGCCTCGTCCTGGAGACGACCTCGGCGTCCTACGCCGCGCAGCATGCTAGCCCGTCCGTGGTGGAGCGGCTGGTGGAGAACCTGATGCAGATGCCCCCCGTGATCGCCGCCGAGGACGGGGCGGCGTTCACCCGCTTGGACCGCGAGTTCCACGACGAGATCATCGCGACGATGGACAACTCGCGGGTGCGGCAGGAGTTGGCCGGTCTGCGCGCGGCCACCCAGTCGATGGGTGTCACCACGATGGGCAGGACGTCGCGCCTCCGCGAGATCTACTCGGACCACCAACCGATCGTGAAGGCGATCGTCGCCGGCGATTCACTCGCCGCGGCGCGCGCCATGACCCGGCACCTGGTGCACAGCGGCTGCGTGATCATGAGCGAGGTCGCCGAGCGCACCGGCGACACCCTGCCGCAGAACTGGCCGGACTTCCTGTTGCCGTCCCTGCTCGACAACCGCCCGGAAACAACCGACGCGCGCTAGTCGCCGCGGCGGCAGCATACTGCCGCACCGACCTGCCGCTGGCCGGCCAGTGGCATGCTAGCTTGCCGACAGTGAAGATGCGGTCCGCTGCCCCGCTACCGAGATGGCTGTGGCGCCTGCTCATCGCCATGACCCTCACCCAGGTCGCGGCGTTCCTGGTCCGCCCGGCACTGACCTACCGGGCGCTCGAACTCGGCGCGGACGACGTCTACGTGGGCCTGCTGGTCGCGATCTACGCCTTCCTGCCCGCCCTGCTCGCCGTGCCGATCGGGCGCTACACCGACCGGCACCGGCCGGGGCCGGTGTTCATCGCCGGCACCGGACTGCTCGGCATCGGATCGGCCGGACTGGCCGTCGCGCCGTCGCTCGCCACCGTCGCCGCCGCCACGGTCGTGCTCGGGCTCGGCGCGATGACGATCATGGTGGGTGCGCAGTCCATAGTCGCGCTGATGTCGACCGAAGACACCCTCGACCGCGACTTCGGACTGACCACCGCCGCCGCCGCGATCGGGCAGATGATCGGCCCGCTGGGCACCGGGTGGATCCTCACCGGCGAGCGGGGACCGACAGGCACACTCACCGCCTTCGCCTGCGGCGCCGTCCTGTGCGTGCTGGCGTCCGCGTTCACGTTCGGCTTTCCCGACCACCGGCGGCCGGCGCCGGACGCCCCTCCGCCGCAGTGGCGGGAAACCATGAGTATCCTGCGGATTCCCGGCGTCCCGGGGGCGATGACCGCGAGCATGGTCCTGCTGGCCACCGTCGACCTGCTCGTCGCCTACCTTCCGGTGATCGGCGAGCGCGCCGGCATCGGAGCCGGTGTCGTCGGCATTCTGCTGAGCCTGCGCGCCGCCGCCTCGGTGGGTTCGAGAGTGTTGCTCGGACGACTCGCGCGGCGCTTCTCCCGCCGCCGCCTCATCACCGCCAGCACGCTGGTGACCGCCGTGCTGGTCCCCGCCATCGCGTTCGTGTCGAACCCCTGGGCGCTGGGTGGCCTGCTCGTCGTGCTCGGGTTCTTCCTGGGCCTCGGCCAGCCACTGACGATGACCCTGATCACGACGGCGGTGCCCGCGACGTCCCGGGGCGCCGCACTGGCGATACGGATGCTGGGCAACAAGGCCGGGCAGGTGGGCGTGCCCGCCTTCATCGCCGCGACGACCGCCGTCGTCGGTATCGGCGGCGGTTTCGCGCTGCTCGGCGCGATCGTCGCGGCCGCCACCTACGCGGCCTCGAGACGGCACGGGTAGCCGCACGGGTAGCCCCGCCCACCGTCCCGCGCGTGCGTCAATTTCGGCCGGGCACCGTATTGACACAACATGTGAAGTGAGTAACATGCTACCAAGTAGCGTGCTACTCATCATGCGGTAGCACGCTAGGCCGGAAGTCAATGGAGACACACAAAGGAGTGCCCGTGAAGAAGCGCAACATCCTCGGCGGCCTCGCCCTGACGGCGACGCTGACGCTGACCGCGTGCGGTGGTGGCGGCGGCGCCGACGGAGCCGCCCCGGACGACTACCCCACGGGCCAGATCACGATCAACTCGCCGTTCAACCCCGGCGGCGGCATCGACCTCGCGATCAACAGCATCATCGCGGTGCTCGGCGAGACCGGGCTCACCGACGCCCAGCTGCGGCTCAACAACATGCCCGGCGGTTCCGGCATGGTCGCCACCGGAACGCTGGCCTCCGACCACAGCGGCGCCGACGACCAGCTGCTCGTGACGAGCGTCAGCAATCTGTCTGCCAGCCTTCAGGATTCGGCGAACGTGGGTCTGCTCAACATGGTTCCGCTGGCAGGTCTGTTCGCCGAGTACACCTACGTGTACGTGCGCCAGGACTCCCCGTTCACCCAGCTCAGCGACGTGGTCGACGCGATCGAGGCGAATCCCGGCGCCGTGAAGATCGGCGGGGCCTCGCTCGGCAGCGCCGACAACATCGTGGTCGCCAATCTCGCGAAGTCGGTCGACGTGCCGTTCTCCGCACTGGCCTACCTCCCGCTCGAAGGCGGTGAGAACCAGACCAACCTGCTCGGCGGGCAGATCGACGTCGCCTTCGGCGGACCCGACCTGCTGGACCTCGTCGAGAGCGGAGACGCCCGCGTGCTCGCCGTCAGCGCTCCGGAGCGCCTGACCGCCGAGCGGGTGAAGGACGTGCCGACGATGACCGAGCTCGGGTACGACGTGACCCAGTCCAACTGGCGCGGCGCGTTCGGCCCGCCGGAGATGCCGGAGTACGCCCAGAAGTACTGGGGCGACACGTTCAAGGCGATGTCGACGACACCGGAGTGGCAGGCCGTCGCCGATCAGAACTCCTGGGACATCACCGGATTGGACCCCGCCGAGTTCCAGGACTTTCTGGAGAACGAGCAGCAGAGCCTGACGGATTCGCTCACCGAACTCGGTCTGATCCAGAACTGACGCTGCCCGAACAACAGGGGCGGCGCGGGGTTTTCCCCGCGCCGCCTCTGCTGGAACGTTTTTCGATGACCCGGAGGAAGTGAGGACGACGTGCCTCCCGAACCATCCAACCCGTCCGACAGCGGCCCACAGCCGGTGTTCGCCGCCGGAACGACTGAGCCCCACCAGGAACCGGATTACGAGCTACCCCCGTTGGGGCATGTCGCCACCTGGATTCGGCACGTGTCGATCATCGTGGTGTTCCCCGCCTTCGCGCTGTTCTACCTGTGGCAGGCCAGGACCGTGGAGCTTCCCAACCGCGAACTGCTGGTGTCGCCGCGCGGCTTCCCGACGGCGATCGCCGTCGCCATGGTGGTGGTGTCGGTCCTCCTCGCGGCGCTGCAGGTGCTGAAGCTGGTCAGGCAACGGCTGGCCCGGCGCAACGGCACCACCGTGGCTGAGGACAAAGACGACGACCGCGAACGGATCACGTGCTGGCGTGACGCCTGGGTGACGCTGGGAGCGCTGGTCGTCTACATCGCCGTGTTCCCCCATCTGGGCTTCGCGCTGTCCACGCTGCTCTTCCTGGCCGGGTTGTCCACCTACCTCGCCCCGCGGCACCTGGTCCGCAACGTGATCGTGTCGGCGATCTTCGCCGGCGTGGTCTATTACCTGTTCACCTACCTGCTCGGCGTCCAGCTTCCCGCCGGACTGCTCTCGGGAGTTCTGTGACATGGACGCACTGCTTCAGCTCTTCGGCGCATTCGGCACGGTGTTCCAACCGGAGTATCTGCTGTATGCGCTTCTCGGCGCCGCGATCGGCACCGCCGTCGGCGTCCTGCCGGGTCTGGGCCCCGCCGTCACCATGTCGCTGTTGTTGCCGATCGTGTTCGCCCTGGGCGACCCGCTGGCCGCGATCATCATGTTCTGCGCCATCTTCCTGGGCGCCATGTACGGCGGGTCGACGACCTCGATCCTGCTGAGCACCCCCGGTGAATCCTCATCGGTGGTGACGGTCATGGACGGCTACCGAATGACCAGGGCCGGGCGCGGTGGAGCCGCGCTGCTCACCTCGGCCGTCGGCTCCTTCGTCGCCGGTGTGCTCGCGACCTTCGGGCTGACGCTCGTCGCCGAGCCGCTCGTCGGGTTCGCTCTGACCTTCGGTCCCGCAGAGTATTTCGCGTTCGCGCTGCTGGCGCTCTCCACCACCAGCATGCTGGGCGGCAAGCCGCTCAAGGCGGCGTTCGCCGCGCTGCTCGGCCTGGCCGTCGGCACGGTCGGGATCCACGCCGTCAGCGGCACCAATCGGTTCACCTTCGGAATCCTGGCCATCTACAACGGAATCGACTTCGAACTCGTCACCATCGGCATGTTCGCCATCGTCGAGGTCCTGTTCGTGGTCGGAACCATGCGCTACGCGTCCCGGGCGCGCGTCAACGGCACCATGGGCAAGCTGTACATGACCAAGGAAGAGTGGCGTCGCTCGCTGCCGGCATGGCTGCGCGGCTCCGGGCTGGGCTTCTTCGTCGGAATCCTGCCCGGCGCAGGGGCGACCGTCGCCTCGTATCTGTCCTACGGTGTCGAGCGCAACGTCTCCAAGACACCCGAGAAGTTCGGCCGCGGCGAAGGCATGATCGAGGGCCTGGCCGGACCCGAGGCCGCCAACAACGCCGCGGCCCAGGGCTCCCTGGTTCCGCTGCTCACGCTCGGCATCCCGCCCACCGCCGCCACCGCGGTCATGCTCGGCGCGCTGCAGGGCTTCGGCGTCACCACCGGCCCACTCATGTTGCGCGACAACGCGAACTTCGTCTGGGCGATCGTGGCCAGCCTGTTGGTGGGCAACTTCCTGTTGCTCCTGCTCAACGTGCCGCTGATCCGCGTATGGGTGAAGTTGCTCAGCGTCCCGGTCGCACTGCTGTCACCGATGATCCTCGTCATCTCCACCGTCGGGGTGTTCAGCCTGTCCCGTAACACCACCGACCTGATCCTGATGATCATCTTCGGCGCGCTCGGGTTGCTGCTCCGAATCTGCGATGTACCACTGGCCCCCGCGATCCTCGGCCTGGTGCTCGGCCCGCTGATGGAGGAACAGTGGGGCCGCGGGCTCACCACGTCACAGGGTGACTGGTCGGTGTTCGTGTCGAGCCCCACCGCGATCGTCATCCTCGTCCTCGCGGCCGTTGCCCTGCTCTTCGCCCCGATGAAGAACGTCCTACGCGCCCGATCCGCTGTCGACAAGAAAGAGGTTGTGCACTGATGAGATCCGCGACGACACCGGGGACGGTGTCACGCACCGGCGCACAGGTACTGGTCGACCAGCTCGCGCTGAACGGCACCGACACGATCTTCGCCGTCGCCGGAGAGAGCTATCTCGCGGTCACCGACGCGCTCTACGAGCACCCGCAGATCCAGCTGTACTCCTGCCGCCAGGAAGGCGGCGCCGCGTTCATGGCGGAGGCGACCGGCAAGCTCACCGGACGTCCCGGCGTCTGCCTGGTGACTCGAGGCCCCGGCGCCACCAACGCCAGCATCGGCGTGCACACCGCGTTCCAGGACTCGACACCGATGATCCTGCTCGTCGGTCAGGTCGCCCGGCCGGCCATGGGCCGCGAGGGTTTTCAGGAACTCGACTACGTCCAGGTGTTCAGCGGCCTGGCCAAGTGGGCCGTGCAGATCGACGACGCCGCGCGCATCCCCGAGATCATGCACCGCGCCTTCACCACGGCGATCTCCGGCAGGCCCGGCCCGGTGGTGATCGCCCTGCCGGAGGACATGCTCGAAGACCAGGTGACCGTCGCCGACGGCAAGGCCGCGGTGGCGCACCGGGCGCACGCGTCGAACGAGCAGATCGCCCGCCTGGCCGAGCTTCTGGCGGCCGCGCAGCGGCCGCTGCTCATCGCCGGGGGCAGCTGCTGGGATCAGGACACCGCGCACAACCTCGTGCGGTTCGCCGAGACCTGGCAGGTCCCGGCGATGACGACATTCCGCCGCCAGGACCTGGTCGACAACAACTCGCCGGCCTTCGCCGGTGCCCTCGGCGCCGGTCTGGGTAAACACCTGACGGCCCGGGTGCGCGAGGCCGACCTGATCATCGCGCTCGGCGGCCGGCTCGGCGAGATGACAACCGCCGGCTACACCCTGCTCGGCGTGCCCGACCCCGGCGTACCGCTGGTCCATGTCCACCCCGATGCCGACGAGCTGGGCCGCGTCTACACGCCCGAGCTCGGGATCAACGCCGATCCGCGGAACCTGGTGCCCCGGCTGCTCGAACTCCCACCGGTACCGCAGCCCCGCTGGACCCAGTGGTACGAGGACTCCCGCCGCGACTACCTGAGGTTGTCCGAGCCGTCCGGCGAATCCGTCGGCCTGAACCTGGCCGAGGCGGTGCGCGTGGTCTCCGACAGCGTGCCCGCCGACACCGTGATCACCAACGGTGCAGGCAATTACACCGCGTGGCTGCACCGGTTCCACCGGCACGCCCAGCACCCGACGCAGCTGGGCCCCACCAACGGCGCGATGGGGTACGGGCTGCCCGCGGCCATCGCGGCCGCGGTGCAGGACCGGCAGCGGCTGGCCATCGCGTACGCCGGTGACGGCTGCATGCTGATGAACGGTCAGGAACTCGCCACGGTCGCGCGGTATGACCTGCCCGTGATCGTCATCGTGGTCAACAACGGTCACCTCGGCACCATCCGGATGCATCAGGAGATGCGTTATCCGGGCCGCGTCATCAACACCGGCCTGACCAACCCCGACTTCGTCGCCTACGCCGAATCGTTCGGCCTGTGGGCCGAACGTGTCACCGAAACCGACCAGTTCACAGCCGCTTTCGGTCGCGCCCGCAGTTGCGGGCGGCCGGCGCTGCTGGAGTTGGTCACCGATCCCGAACAGTCGACGCCCGACGCCCGGCTGTCCGGCATGCGCGCCGCCGCACAAGACAGGAGCACCCGATGAGATACGCCCGCATCGCCGTCGCCGACACCCCCCGTTGGGGCGTCGTGGACGGCGACTCCGTCGAACTCGTGGACGGCAACCCCTACGACGGCGTGACGCCGACCGGGAAAACCCTGCCGCTGGACGAGGTTCGCCTGCTGGCCCCCGTCACCCCGTCGAAGATCTTCTGCCTCGGCAAGAACTATGCGGCGCACCGCACCGAAATGGGTTACGCGCACGACGGTGCGCCGTCGGTCTTCATGAAGGGCCCCACCACCGTGATCGGGCCCGGCGAGGACATCGTCCTGCCACCGCCGAGTATGAGCACGCACGTCGAACACGAAGCCGAACTGGCCGTCGTCATCGGCAAGCCCGCCCGGTTCGTCAGCGCGGACGACGCCCTGGACTACATCCTCGGCTACACCTGCGCCAACGACGTCAGCGCGCGCAACCTGCAACGCGGCGACCCCCATCCGACCCGGGGCAAGGGGTTCGACACCTTCTGTCCGGTCGGCCCGTGGATCGAGACCGACCTGGACCCGATCAGTGGGGTTCGGCTGCGCTGCAGCGTGAACGGCACGCTGCGTCAGGACGGGTCGACCTCGGACATGACCTACGGGATCCCCTTCCTCATCGAGTACCTCACCGGTTTCGCGACACTGCTGCCCGGTGACCTCGTGATCACCGGTTCGCCGGGCGGCACCGCGCCCATCGGCCCGGGCGACCGGATCGACATCGAGATCGACGGAATCGGGACGCTGACCAACGGCGTCGTCGCCTCCGACCGGTCCTGACCTCCACCTTCGACGACCTCAACAGAAAGAAGGCAACCATGCCCACCGTGTCCGAATCCACCCTGCGCGACATGCTCGTCAAGATCTACACCGCCAAGGGGGCACCGCTGGAGGAGGCCCAGATCGTCGCCAAACACCAGGTCGAGGCCAACCTGGTGGGACACGAGTCCCACGGCGCGATCCGCACCCGCAAGTACGTCGAACTCATCGACAAGGGCCACATCGTCCCCGGCGCGCCCTACGAGGTGGAGAAGTCCGGCCCGACATCGACTGTGGTGAACGGGAACTGGGGCTTCGGTTTCGTCGTCACCGAGCGGGCGATGACCGAGACCATCGCCAAGGCCAAGGACGCCGGTGTCGCGATGGCCGCCGTCCGTCATCAGGGGCACGTCGGACGGCTCGGTGCGTACGCCGCGATGGCGGCCGAGCAGGGCATGATCGCCATGATCATGGCCGACTCCGGGCTCGGACCGAAGTTCGTCACCCCGTTCGGTGGGCGGGAGTCGCGGCTGGGCACCAACCCGATCTGCTTCGCCGCACCTGCCGGGGACCAGGGACCCGTGGTGCTGGACATGGCGACCTCCGCGGTGGCCGCCGGCAAGATCCACGTGGCCCGCGACCGCGGACTGGACATCCCGGAGGGCTGGATCCTCGACAAGGAGGGCAAGCCGACCACCAACCCGCTCGACTACTATGACGGCGGCACGATCCTGCCGGTGGGCGGCGACCAGGGGCACAAGGGTTACGGGCTGTCGTTCATCGTCGAGATGTTCTGCGGACTGCTCACCGGCCTCGGCTTCGGTATCGATCCGCTCGGCAGGCACAACGACGGCATCTTCCTGTCGGTCTTCGACATCGAGCGCCTCCAGGACCGGGGCCGCTTCGAGGGCATGATGGGTGAGTTCATCGCCTACCTGAAGGACACTCCGCTGGCGGAGGGATTCGACGAGATCCTCTTCCCCGGCGAGATCGAACAGCGTCTGGGCGCCCAACGCCGCGAATCGGGCATCTCGCTCAGCGACAACACCTGGGCCGATCTGGTAGCCCTGTCCGAGGAAGTCGTCGCCGCGAAATGACAGGTCGACCAACGGTTTTCGTCACTCAGCCGATCGACGAGGACTCGCTGACACTGCTCGCCGAGCATGTCGAGGTCGTGCGCGGCTACGGGCCCGACGCGCAGGAACTGTCCGATCACCAGGCGCGCGTCGAGGTGCTCATCGTCCGGGCCGACAAACTCGACGCGTCGCTGTTCGCCAACGCCCCCCGGCTGCGGTTCGTCCAACGCGTCGGGATCGGGGTCGACGGCATCGACCTGGCGGCCGCGGCCGCGGCAGGGGTGCCGGTGTACAACACCTCGGGCGGCAACGTGCACACCGTCGCCGAGATGACCATCGGGCTCGCGCTGGCCGTGGCACGGCAGATTCCGCGCTGGGACACCACTGTGCGCCAGGGCGGGTTCGCCACCCGCAATCAGGATCCGGGCCGCGAACTGCACGGGAAGCGCTGGGGCATCGTCGGTCTCGGCGCGATCGGGCAGGAAGTGGGCCGCATCGCCCACCACGGCCTCGGCATGTCGGTGGCCGCCTATCACCCGACGCGCAGCGCGGAGTGGATTCGGGGCCGTGGCGCCGAGCCCACGCCCGGCCTGACCGACCTGATGGCGCAGTGCGACGTCGTCAGCCTGCACGTGCCCCGCACCGACGCGAACCACGGCATGATCGGCCGGGCCGAACTCGCCGCGATGCGCGACCACGCCATCCTGGTCAACGTCGCCCGGGGTGGCGTGGTCGACGAGCAGGCACTCTGCGAGGCGCTGCGGGCCGGACGGATCGGCGGGGCCGCGGTCGACGTCTTCGAGAGCGAACCCCCACCGGCGGACCACCCGCTGTTCTCGTTGCCCAACGTCGTGCTGTCCCCGCACCGGGCCGGCCGGACGCACGAGGCCACCGAGATCCAGGGCGAGCGGGCGGTGCGCCAGGTGCTGGAACTGCTCCGCAACCCGTCCATCGACGGCGCGCTGAACGAGGGCTTGCTATCGCGTGCAGGATGACACTGTGACCGATATCGACCACCGCGACCTCCGCGAGGCGGCCACCCGGCTGCGCACCGCGATCCGCGGCGAGGTGGACGTCGACACGCGCCGCCGGGCCGAGTACTCCTCGGACGCGTCGAACTACCGGGTGGTGCCGTCGGCGGTGCTGTTCCCGGCCGACGTCGACGACGTCCTCGCGATCGTGCAGGAGGCGCGCCGGCTCGGGATCGCCGTCACGGCCCGCGGCGGCGGAACGTCGGTGGCCGGTAACGCGATCGGACCCGGCTGGGTACTGGACTTCAGCCGGCACCTCGGCCGGATCCTCGACGTCGATCCGGTGCACAAGACCGCCCGGGTGCAACCCGGTGTCGTGCTGACCACCCTGCAACGCGCCGCCGGTCCCGCCGGGCTGCGATTCGGACCCGACCCGTCGACGCAGGCGCGCGCCACCCTCGGCGGGATGATCGGCAACGACGCCTGCGGGCCGCGTGCCGTCAGCTGGGGCCGGACCAGCGACAACGTGCAGTCACTGCGCATGGTCGACGGTCACGGCCGCCTCGTCGACGTCTCCAGCGGCTTCGCCGACTACCCCGAGCTGGAGGACTTCACCCGCCGCCACCTCGCGGTGATCCGCACCGAGTTCGGACGGTTCGGCAGGCAGGTGTCGGGTTACGCCCTGCAGCGGCTGCTGCCCGAATCGGGACGCCAACTGGCCCAGTCCCTTTCGGGCACCGAAGGCAGTTGCGGACTCCTCGTCGAGGCCACGGTGAAGCTCGTCGACGTACCGGCCGTCACCATGCTGACCGTTCTCGGATATCCGGACATGCCGTCGGCGGCCGACGACGTGACGGCGCTGCTCCCGATTCGGCCGCTGGCGATCGAGAGCATGGACTCCTACCTCGTCGACGTGGTCCGCCTGCACGCCGGTGAGCGTCCTGTCCCCGACCTGCCCCGGGGTGGCGCCTGGCTGTTCGTGGAGACCAGCGGTGACACCGCCGGCGAGGCGCGCAGCGCCGCCGAGGCCGTCGTCAGGGCGGCCACCGCGGTGGACAGCCGCATCGTGACGGCGCCGGAGGAGGCCCGCGCGTTGTGGCGGGTCCGCGAGGACGGCGTCGGCCTGGCCGGCCGCACCCCGGACAACCAGCCCGCCTGGCCGGGCTGGGAAGACGCCGCGGTGCCGCCACCGGTGCTGGGCGCCTACCTCCGCGATTTCGAGAAGCTCAAGCAACAGCACGGCGTCCAGGGGCTGTCCTACGGCCACGTCGGGGACGGCTGCATACACACCCGGCTGGACCTGCCGATCGCCGACGCCCCCCGACGATTCCGCGCGTTCCTGGAAGACGCCGCGGACCTGGTGGCCGGATACGGCGGATCGCTGTCCGGCGAGCACGGCGACGGTCGCGCGCGCGGCGCGCTGCTGTCCCGGATGTACTCCCCGGCGGCACTGCGCGCGTTCGGCGAGTTCAAGTCCGTCTTCGACCCCGACGGCGTGCTCAATCCCGGCATCGTCGTCGACCCGCCGGAGGTCGACGACGCACTGCGGCTCCCCCAGGCGCGCCGGGTACCGACCCTCGGCTTCGCGCTGCACAGCGACGGCGGCGACCTGTCGACGGCGGTGCACCGGTGCGTCGGCGTCGGGAAGTGCCGCGCCGACAACGCGGCCACGGGCGGCTTCATGTGCCCGTCCTACCAGGCCACCCGCGACGAGCGGGAAACCACCCGGGGCCGCGCGCGTGTCCTCCAGGAGATGGTCAACGGTTCCCTGGTACGGGACGGATGGCGGTCGCCGGAGGTGGCGGAGTCGCTGGACCTGTGCCTGTCGTGCAAGGCGTGTTCGACGGACTGTCCCGCCGGGGTGGACATGGCCACCTACAAGTCGGAGTTCCTGTACCGCCGCTACCGTCGCAGGCGGCGCCCGATGAGTCACTACACCCTGGGTTGGCTACCCACCTGGATGCGGCTGGCGGCGTTGGCGCCGTGGGCGGTCAACCAGACAGCGCGGCGATTCCCCGGCCTGGTACGGCTCGGGCTACGGGTCGCGGGCGCCGATCCGCGTCGCGAGGTACCCGCGCTGCCGCGCCGCACCTTTCGCCGAGAGTTCCGCAAACACGTTCGCGCACAACGTAATCCCCGCCCGCAGGTGGTGCTTTGGGTGGACACGTTCACCAACGGGTTCTCCCCCGACGTCGCCCACGCGGCCGTCCGAGTGCTCGAGCACGCCGGATACGACGTCGCACTCACCCGGCGACAGCAGTGCTGCGGGCTGACCTGGATCAGCACCGGCCAGCTCGACCATGCGCGGCGGTTGTTGCGCAGGAGCCTGGACGCGCTGGAGCCGTTCCTGGCCGACCCCGGCGTCGCCGTCGTCGGGTTGGAGCCCTCGTGCACCGCGGTGCTGCGCTCCGACGCGGCCGAGCTGCTGCCCGACGATCCGCGTGCCGCGCGACTGGCCGGCCGGGTCTACACCGTCGCAGAGTTCCTGACCTCCAAGGACATTCGGCACCCCGCCGGTTGGCAGACCCCACGCCTGGACGGCGTCGAGATCGTGGCACAGCCGCACTGTCACCATCACGCCGTCATGGGCTGGGAGGCCGACCGCGCGCTCCTGGCCCGGGCGGGTGCGACGGTGACCTCGATCGCCGGGTGCTGTGGACTGGCGGGGAATTTCGGGATGGAGAAGGGGCACTACGACGTGTCGGTCGCGGTCGCGGAGAACGGTCTGCTGCCTGCGCTGCGGGCGTCGGCCGGGGCCGAGTTCCTCGCCGACGGGTTCTCCTGCCGGACGCAGGCGACCCACCTGGCCCGCCGCAGCGGACGCCACCTGGTCGAGTTGCTGAGCGAACGGTTGACCTAGCGGCGCGAACCCCGCCGTGGGCTCGGCGTCGGGAACAATGGCGGGCGATGCAACTGCCAGTGATGCCTCCGGTGGCGCCGATGCTGTCCAAGCCGGTCATGGCGATCCCCGCCGGGGCGTCCTATGAACCCAAATGGGACGGGTTCCGGTCGATCGTGTTCCGCGACGGTGACGAGATCGAACTGGGCAGCCGCAACGAACGCCCGATGACGCGCTACTTCCCCGAGCTCGTCGCCGCGGCGCTGTCGGAGTTGCCGTCGCGGTGCGTCGTGGACGGCGAGATCGTCATCGCCACCGAAGACGGCCTCGACTTCGAGGCGCTGCAACTGCGGCTGCACCCCGCGGCGTCGCGGGTGCGGATGCTGGCCGAGGCGACGCCGGCGTCGTTCATCGCGTTCGACCTGCTGGCACTCGGCGACACAGACTACACCGCGCGCCCGTTCGCCGAGCGGCGGGCTGCGCTGGTCGACGCGCTCGCCGGTGCCGGGCGCTCGATCCACGTCACGCCCGCCACCCGGGACGTCGGCACCGCGGCCCGGTGGTTCGACGAGTTCGAGGGCGCGGGTTGCGACGGTGTGATCGCCAAGCCGCTCGACGGCCCGTACCTGCCCGACAAGCGCGTCATGTTCAAGGTCAAGCACCAGCGCACCGCCGACTGCGTCGTGGCCGGCTACCGGCTGCACAAGTCGGGCGCCGACGCGGTCGGGTCGCTGCTGCTGGGGCTCTACGACGACGGTTCGCTGGCGTCGGTGGGCGTGATCGGCGCGTTCCCGATGGCGCGGCGCCGCGAGTTGTTCACCGAGCTCCAGCCGCTGGTGACCACGTTCGACGAGCACCCGTGGAACTGGGCCGCGAACGTCGACCCGGACATGGTGCGCCGCTACGGGGGCGGTTCACGGTGGAACGCGGGCAAGGATCTGTCGTTCGTCCCGCTGCGTCCCGAACGCGTCGTGGAGGTGCGCTACGACCACATGGAGGGACGCAGATTCCGGCACACGGCGCAGTTCAACCGGTGGCGGCCCGACCGTGATCCGCGGTCGTGCACGTTCGACCAGCTCGACCGGCCGGTGACCTTCAGCCTCGGCGACATCGTGCCGGGCCTTGGCGGTCCTGCGCCCGGCCGCTGAGTTCCTGCCAACGGGGAATCCCGGCCCGGCACGACGCCTTGTAGCCGGCATGGAACTCGGAATTCATGTGCCAATTTTCGACATCGACGGCGGCACCACCGCCATCGCCGGTGAACTCGCCCGGGTCGGCACCGCCGTGGAGGAGTCCGGGGCGACGTGGCTGTCGTTCATGGACCACTTCTTCCAGATCGAGCCGACCGGGCTGCCGGCCGAAGCCAACATGCTGGAGGGATACACCACCCTGGGCTACCTGGCCGCCCACACCGCGACGGTGAGCCTCGGACTGCTCGTCACCGGGGTCACCTACCGGCATCCCGGCCTGCTGGCCAAGACGGTGACGACGCTCGACGTGCTGTCGGGCGGGCGTGCCGTGCTCGGCATCGGCGCGGCGTGGTTCGAGCGTGAACACCACGGCCTCGGCGTGCCCTACCCGCCGGTCGCCGAACGCTTCGAACGCCTCGAGGAGGCCCTGCAGATCTGCGATCAGATGTGGGACCCGGACAACAACGGGCCCTTCGAGGGCAAGCATTATCAGCTGCAGGAGACGTTGTGCTCACCGCAGCCGATCAACCGGCCGAAGGTGTTGATCGGCGGTGGCGGCGAACGCAAGACGCTGCGCCTGGTCGCCCGGTACGGGGACGCGTGCAACCTGTTCGCGACATCGCCCGACGAGGTGGCGCACAAACTCCAGGTGCTGCGTGGGCACTGCGACGACCTCGGGCGGGACTACTACGCCATCCGTAAGACGGTGACCGTTCACGATCCGCAGCCGACACCGGACACCCGCGACGAGTTCGTCCGCAGCATGGCCTCCTACGCCGCGCTGGGCATCGACACCGCGATCGTCATGCCGGCCGACGGGTCCCCGGCGAAGTGGATCGACAGCATCGCCCCCGCGGTGCGGCAGCTGGCCGATCTGGGCTGAGTCTCCGCCCGCCCGCGGCAACCCCTTGACCTCAACATTGGTTCAGGTTGCAGCCTGTGGGCATGAAACAAGTACTCAGCGATCTGTGGGAAACCCGTACCGACTCACCGTTTCCCGGGCTCACCACGCACGCCTACCTGTGGACCCCGGCCAACGTCCTGTTCTACTCCCCTGCCACCGCCGCCGAGTTCGACGCACTCGCCGGACTCGGCGGCGTCAAGGACCAGTATCTGTCGCACCGTGACGAGGCCGGTCCGATGCTCGCCCGCATCGCCGACCGCTTCGGCTCGACACTGCACGCACCCGCGGCCGACCTTTCCGACATCACCGGGCACGCGCACGTCGACGTGCCGGTGAAGGGGCGCTATGTCGACTACAACGGCATCGAGATCGTCCCGACCCCCGGCCACTCTCCGGGCAGCGTCTGCTATCTGGTGCCCGGCGCCGAGGGCAGGTATCTGTTCACCGGGGACACGTTGTACCGCGATCCCGACGGCCAATGGCATGCCGGCTACATCGAGGGCTTCCACCAGCGCACCGACGCCGACACCATCGCCGGCAGCCTGCGCGTCCTGGCCGAGATCGCCCCGGATGTCGTGATCTCCAGTGCGTTCCAAGGAAATTCGGCGGTGCACCGGATCGAACCGGGCCAGTGGCGCGGACACATCGCCCACGCGATCGCCGGCCTGCCGACCTCGGTCCGGGCGTAGTTCCGGTTGACGCAAATGGTCGTACCATTTACGTTGTGGTGACGCCCCGCCGACCGCACGACAGGGAGTCCCGTGTACGACTACGGCACGTTCTCGTTCGAGTCCAAAGCCCAGGTACTGGAGCTGGCCAAGAAATTCTGGAACCCGGACAAGACGCAGTTCTGGACCGACTCCGGTGTCGACCTGGTGATCGACCGCAGACAGGACTACTTCCTGTGGGACATGAGCGGCCGCCGGCTGATCGACATGCACCTCAACGGCGGCACCTACAACCTCGGGCACCGCAATCCCGAAGTGATGCAGGCGATCATCGACGGGATGGCGTACTTCGACGTCGGTAACCACCACTTCCCGTCCGTCGCGCGCACCGCGCTGGCGCAGCGGCTCATCGAGTCCGCACCCGACTCGCTGACCAAGGTCGCGTTCGGCTCCGGCGGCGGCGAGGCCATCGACATCGCGCTCAAGAGCGCCAGGCACGCCACGCAGCGCCGCAAGATCGTCTCGGTCATCAAGGCCTACCACGGCCACACCGGACTCGCGGTCGCCACCGGCGACGACCGCTTCGCCAAGTTGTTCCTCGCCGACCGTCCCGACGAGTTCGTCCAGGTGCCCTTCGGCGACGCCGAGGCCATGGAGCGGGCGCTGCGCGGCGGAGACGTGGCCGCGGTCATCATGGAGACCATTCCCGCCACGTACGGCTTCCCGTTGCCACCAACCGGTTACCTGGAAGCGGTCAAGGAGCTGTGCGAGCGTCACGGCGCGCTCTACATCGCCGACGAGGTGCAGACCGGGCTGATGCGCACCGGTGAGATGTGGGGCATCACCAAGCACGGCATCGACCCCGACATCATGGTCACCGGCAAAGGCCTGTCGGGTGGGATGTACCCGATCACCGCGACGCTGCTCAGCGACCGCGCCGCGCAGTGGCTCGACGAGGACGGCTTCGGCCACATCTCCACCTTCGGCGGTGCCGAACTCGGGTGTGTCGCGGCCATCAAGACGCTGGAGATCACCAGCAGGCCCGAGGTCCGGTCCTCGGTGCACGAGATCGCCGCGTTCTTCGCCACCGGCCTGGCCGGCATCCAGGCCCGGCACCCGGACTGGTTCGTCGGGATCCGGCAGAACGGCGTCGTGATCGGGCTGGAGTTCAACCATCCCGAGGGCGCCAAGTTCGTCATGCGCGAGCTCTACGAGAACGGGGTGTGGGCGATCTTCTCGACGCTCGACCCGCGTGTGCTGCAGTTCAAACCGGGTCTGTTGCTGAGCCCGGAGCTGTGCCGGGACGTCCTGGAACGGGTCGAGGTCGCGGTGGGACGGGCCCTGGCCACCGCTGCCGAAGCCGCCGCCGCGCAGTAGTCTGCGGCGATGGCAGTGAGTGACGACAGGCCCGTCGCCGAGAAGGCGCTGGCGGCTTTCGACCTGCCGCAGGGTTCGACACTGCGGCTGCTCAACCTGTCCGAGAACGCGACCTACGCCGTCGAGGAACCCGGGTGCGGGCACCGGTCGATCCTGCGGGTGCACCGCCAGGGTTACCACCGCGTCGACCAGATCGAGTCCGAGCTGACCTGGCTGGACGCGCTGCGCCGGGACAGCGACGTCACCGTCCCCACGGTGATCCCGGCGCACGACGGACGGCGCGTGGTCACCGTCGAGCACGACGGAAGCCGGCGCCATGTCGTGCATTTCGAGATGGTGCCGGGCGCCGAGCCGGACGAGAACACGGTGACCTCGACCGACTTCCATACCCTCGGCGCCATCACCGCGACGCTGCACGACCACTCCCGCGGCTGGACGCGGCCGAGCGGTTTCAGCCGGTTCGCCTGGGACTGGGAACACAGTCTCGGTGGCGCGCCCCGCTGGGGCCGGTGGCGTGACGCGGTCGGCGTCGGTGCGTCCGAGACCGAGATACTGAGCCGCGCCGAGCAACTGCTGCACCGCCGTCTCACCGAATACGGCACCGGTCCAGACACCTTCGGCCTGGTTCATGCCGACCTGCGGTTGGCCAACCTGCTGGTCGACGGCGACTCCATCACGGTGATCGACTTCGACGACTGCGGATTCAGTTGGTACTTCTACGATTTCGGGACGGCGGTGTCGTTCTTCGAGGACCACCCCTCCGTCCCCGAATGGCAGGACGCCTGGGTCAGCGGGTACCGCACGCGCCGGCCGATGGATCGGTCCGACGAAGACATGCTGGCCTCGTTCATCCTGCTACGACGCCTGCTGCTGCTGGCCTGGATGGGAACGCACAGTCATTCCAAGGAGTCGCAGGCGATCTCCGTGACGTACGCCGCGGGCAGCTGCAAGCTCGCCGAGCAGTACCTGACCTCCGACGGCCGCCGGCTGTTCTGATCCTCGAAAGGGCTTACCGCCATGTTCAATTCGCTGCAGGGCCGGTCGGCCGTCGTCACCGGCGGGAGCAAGGGCATCGGGCGGGGTATCGCCGAGACGTTCGCCAGGGCCGGCGTCGACGTCGTCATCACCGGCCGCACCAAGGCCGACATCGACAGCACCGTCGCGGATCTGAGCGGCCTGACCGGCACCGTCACCGGGGTCGCCGCCGACGTGACCAGCCCCGAGGACTGTCGCCGGGTCGTCGCGACCGCGGTGGAACGCCACGGCGGCTTGGACATCGTGTGCGCCAACGCCGGGATTTTCCCGTCCGGCCGCCTGCAGGACCTGACTCCCGAGGACATCGAGCAGGTCATCGGCGTGAATTTCAAGGGCACGGTCTACATCGTGCAGGCCGCGCTGGACGCGCTGACCGCCAGCGGGCACGGCCGGGTGGTGATCACCTCCTCGATCACCGGCCCGGTCACCGGGTTCCCGGGCTGGTCGCACTACGGGGCGAGCAAGGCCGCGCAACTCGGTTTCCTGCGCACGGCGGCCATCGAGTTGGCGCCCAGGAAGATCACCGTCAACGCGGTGCTGCCGGGCAACATCATCACCGAGGGCCTGATCGAGATGGGTCAGACCTACATCGACCAGATGGCCGCCGCGGTGCCCGCGGGCAAGCTCGGCGCGGTCGCCGACATCGGCAACGCCGCGCTGTTCTTCGCCACCGACGAGGCCGCCTACATCACCGGGCAGTCGCTGGTGGTCGACGGCGGCCAGATCCTGCCCGAATCACCCGAGGCCATGGCCGATCTCTGACGTCCGATGGGCTACTTTTGGTCTTACCAATTCCGCGGGTGAGGAGGTCCGGTGCCGACCCACAGCGAAGATCTGCGGCGCCGGATCGTGGCCGACATCAACGCCGGCGTGCCGGGCACCAAGCTCGGCAGCGAGCGTGAGCTCGCCGAGCGCTACCGGACCAGCCGCTCCAGCCTGCGCCAGGTGCTCGCCGCCCTGGAGGAGGCCGGGCTCGTCGACCGGGTGATCGGCCGGGCCGGCGGGATCTTCATCAGCCACGCGCAGGTGCAGCGCACCCTGACCGATGTCGTCGGCGTCCCGGCGTTCCTGGCCAGCCAGGGCTACGTCGCGGGCACCCGGGTGTTGTCGACCAGGATCGCCGCGCCCGACACCGCCACCCGGCGGGCGCTCGGCATCGGCGCCGAGGACTTCGTCGTCGAGATCCGGCGGGTGCGCCTGGCCGACGGTTCACCGATCTCGCTGGAGCTGGCTCAGTTTCCGGCCGATGCTTTTCCCGGCCTGCTGGAGCAACAGCTCGGCGGCTCCCTCTACGAGATCCTGGAGCGGGAGTACGGCGTGGTCACCGCGCGCGCCGACGAACGCATCGAGGCCGTCAACGCGACGCCGGAGGAAGCCGGCCTGCTCGGTGTGAAACCGAAATCGGCGCTGCTGCTGATCACCCGGATCACCTACGACCAGCACGACGCGCCGTGCGAGTTCTCCCGCGACCTGTTCCGCGGTGACCGCACCCGGCTCGCGGTCACCGCCCAGGGCCGCGGGGTCGGCGTCGGGCCGTCGGTGGCCACCGCATCGGTCGCACTGCAGAGCCAGGCGGTCTGAGAGAGTAGCCCCGTGACGAGCTCCCCGGGCGCGGGCAGGTTCGCGCCGAGCCCGTCGGCGGACCTGCACATCGGCAACCTGCGCACCGCCGTGCTGGCGTGGCTGTTCGCCCGTTCGACGGGCCGCCGGTTCCTGATGCGCGTCGAGGATCTCGACGACCGCACCGACACCGACATCGCCGACCGCCAGCTCGCCGACCTCGCCGCGATCGGCATCACCTGGGACGAACCCGCCACCCGGCAGACGCAGCACCCCGGGCGCTACGACGCCGTCGTCGACGCGCTCGCCGACCGCGGCCTGCTGTTCGAATGTTTCTGCAGCAGAAGGGATATCGCCCAGGCGCCGCGGGCACCACACGCTCCCGAAGGCGCCTACCCCGGTACCTGCCGGGACCTGACCGACGCCGAGCGCGAGACGCGCAGACAGCAGACCGGCCGGCCACCCGCGCTGCGGCTGCGCACCGACACCACGACGTTCACCGTGCACGACCTCCTGCACGGGGACTACACCGGCCTGGTCGACGACTTCGTGGTGCGCCGCGGCGACGGCGTGACCGCATACAACCTGGCCGTCGTCGTCGACGACGCCGCGTCCGGGATCGACCAGGTGGTGCGCGGCGACGACCTGCTGGCCTCGTCACCGCGCCAGGCGTACCTGGCGCGGCTGCTCGGCCACCCCGAACCGGTGTACGCCCATGTACCGCTGGTGCTCAACGCCGACGGCGCGCGGCTGGCCAAACGCGACGGCGCGGTGACGCTGGCCGAGATCGGCGTCGCGGACGCGCTCGCGCAGATCGCCGACTCGCTCGGGTACTCCGCGCGCACGGTCGAGGGCATGGTCGACGAATTCGACCCGCAGCGGCTGCCGCGCGCGCCGTGGGTGTACCGGCCGGGGTGACCACGAGAGCCGTTGTGAGACAGTGTCGGGCATGGCACGCCACGAGGCCGACGTCCTCATCGTCGGGGCAGGGCTATCCGGGCTGATCGCCGCACGCAGTGTTCTGGGTGCCGGACTGACCCCGCTCATCCTGGAGGCCGACACCCGCGTCGGTGGGCGCATCCTCACCGAGGACCTGGCCGGGCTGCCGGTCGACCTGGGCGCCCAGTGGATCGGCGACACCCACCACCGGATGGCCGCGCTGGCCGCCGAACTCGGGGTGCAGACCTATCCACAGTTCGACGACGGGGAGACGACCTACGAGCTCGCCGGCACAGGTGTGCTGCGCGGCGACGAGTTCCACCACCGGTTCGCCGATGAGCTGGCCGAACTGGAGAAGGTACTGCGCAGGCTCGACGAGCTGGCCGCGGAGGTCGACCCGGCGGCGCCGTGGACCGCGCCGCACGCGGCCGAGTGGGACGCCGTCACCGCGGGCGCCTGGTACGACGCGCAGGACCTGTCCCCGGTGGCCCGCACGCTGCTGGAGATCTGCACCGTCGGGATCCTGGCCGTCCCGACCGTCGAGGTGTCGTTCCTGCACCTGCTGTTCACGATCCAGACCTGTGGGGTGACCTCCGAGCTGTTCGCCGAATCCGAGGGCGGCGCCCAGACCACCCGGTTCGTCGGCGGCACCGCCGAGATCCCGAAACGGTTGGCGGCGATGCTGGCCGGGCATCTGGTGCTCGACGCCCCCGTGCAGCTCGTCGAGCACGCCGCCGACGGGGTCACGGTGCACTGCCGCGGCGGCCGAGTGGCCCGCGGGCGCCGCGTGATCGTCGCGGTGTCGCCGATGCTGGCCGGGCGGATCATGTACGACCCACCGCTGCCGGGCTACCGCGACCAGCTGACCCAGCGGATGCCGAACTCGTCGGCGATGAAGGCGTTCTTCGTCTACGACGAGCCGTTCTGGCGCGGCGACGGGCTCAACGGTCAGCTGATCTCCGACATCGGTCCGGCCCGGATGTCCAACGACACCTGCATCCGGGGCGACGGCCGCGGCGTCATCCTGCTGTTCCTCGAAGGTGAGCAGGCACGCACCCACGGGCGCTGGACCACCGAGGACCGGCGCGCGGCGCTGACCGCCGAGCTGGTACGCCACTTCGGTTCTCGCGCAGCACATCCCGAGCACTACGTCGACGGCGAGTGGGCCGACCGGCAGTGGACCCGCGGCTGCTACAACGCCAACTGCGGGCCGCTGGTGTGGACCACCTACGGGCCCGCACTGGCCGCACCGATCGGGCCGATCCACTGGGCCTCCACCGACACCGCCACCGAGTGGAGCGCCTATATGGAGGGTGCGGTGCAAGCGGGGGAACGCGCCGCCGCCGAGGTCATCGCGGCGCTGACGAAATAGCTTTCAGCGCAGGGAGATCGGCAATGTCGACATGCCCCGCAAGGTGACGTTCTGTTTGTAGACCGGCTCGCCGGCCAGCGTCGCGTCCGGGAAGCGGGACGTCAACGCGGTCAGCGCGACGGCGGCTTCGAGCCGGGCCAGTGGTGCGCCGAGACAGAAATGCGGGCCCTTGCCGAACCCGAGATGGCGGATCACCGGCCGGTCCGGGTCGAACTCGCCGGGCCGCTCGACGGCGTCGGGATCGCGGTGCGCGGCCGCCGTCAGCAGCAACATGTTGTCGCCCTTCGGGACCGGCACATCCCGAATCGTCATGTCCTCCCCCGCGATCCGGCCCACCAGTTGCACCGGCGGGTCGTAGCGCAGCGTCTCCTCGATCACCGCACCGGCCCGGTCCGGGTCGGTGGCCAGCGCGGCCCACTGGCCGTCGTTGCGCAACAGCGCCAGCGCCGCGTTGGCGATCAGGTTGACCGTCGTCTCGTGCCCGGCCACCAGCAGCAGGTTGCACGTCGCGACGATCTCGTCCTCGGTGAGCTGATCCCCGGACTCCACCACCTGGATCAGTCCCGACATCAGGTCGTCGCCCGGGTCGCGCCGCCGCCGGGACATCAACTCCCGCAGGTAATCCCGCAACCACAGCCCGGCCTGCATGCGTTCCTCGAACCCGTCACCGGCCGCGCCGGTCACCGTGATGAACGGATCCAGCGACTGCGCGAGCAGCGCCGAGGCCGCACTGAACTGCGGCTCGTCCTCCAGCGGTACGCCGAGCAGCCGGCAGATCACCGCGACCGGAAGCGGATACGCCAGGCCCTCGACGGCCTCGAATGGTTCCGACGTCTCGTCGGCCTCGTCCAGCAGCCCGTCGACCAACGCGACGATGTCGGGCTCGAGCGCCTTGACCACCTTCGGGACGAACGCCTTGCTCACCAGCCGGCGCAGCCGGGTGTGGTCGGGCGGATCCAGGAACAGGAACCCCGGCGGCCCGAACGGACGTTCCTCGGCGCCGTCGGCGATGGCGCGCTGGGCGACCGTGGACTTGAGCCGGTCACTGGCCGAATCAGGGTGGCGCAGCACCTCATCGCAGTCGGCGTAGGACGAGAACACCGTCAGGTTGTTGTCCGGCAGCTGGATCGGCCCGTGCGCCCGGATCTGGTCGTAGACCGGATACGGGTCGGCCCGGCGGTCGGGCGCGAGCATCTGCAGGAGCAGTGACTGCGAATCCGCGGCAGTGGTCATGCACTTATTGTGCACACGTCCAAGAGTGTGCAGGTAGACGCAACTAGACCCTGGCGTAATAGCGGCCCAGGACGTGCTCGCGCAGCTCGTCGAATCGGCCTGCGGGGATGGCCTCGCGGATCTGGTCGACCAGCCGGATGATGAACCGCTCGTTGTGGATCGTGCACAGCGTCGCGGACAGCATCTCCTTGGCCTTGAACAGATGATGCAGGTATGCGCGGGTGTAGTGGGCGCAGGTGTAGCAGTCGCACTCGGGGTCGATCGGGGTGAAGTCGCGCCGGTACCGCGACCCGGTGATGTTGAAGCGGCCGTCGGTCGAGTAGACCGCGGCGTTGCGGGCCACCCGCGACGGAGACACGCAGTCGAAGGTGTCGGCGCCCGCCTCCACCGCCGCGAAAAGGTCGTCGGGCTCACTGATCCCGAGCAGGTGCCGGGGCTTGTCGGCGGGGAGCTCGCTGCTGACCCACCCGACGATCGTCGCCAGGTTCTGCTTCTCCAGCGCTCCGCCGATGCCGTAGCCGTCGAAACCCCGGCCGTCCTCGTCGACGATCCCGGTCAGCCCCCGGGCCGCCTGCCGCCGCAGATCCTCGTACTGCGCGCCCTGGACCACCCCGAACAGTGCCTGCGGCGGCTTGTGCGACCGAAGCTCCGACAGCCTGCGGTGCTCGACCAGGCAGCGCACCGCCCACTCGTGGGTGCGCTGCACCGAGCGTTCCTGGTATTCGCGGGTGTTGACCAGTGTGGTCAGCTCGTCGAACGCGAAGATGATGTCGGCGCCGAGCTGATGCTGGATGCCGATGGAGGTCTCCGGGGTGAACCGGTGCGTTGACCCGTTCAGGTGCGACCGGAACGTCACCCCGTCGTCGTCGACGTGCGCCAACCGCTCCTTGCCCTCGGCGATGACGTCGTCGGCCTGCACCCGGCCGGTGTCCATCGCGAGCACTTTCTTGAAGCCCACCCCCAGCGACATCACCTGGAAGCCACCGCTGTCGGTGAACGTCGGCCCCGGCCAGTTCATGAACGCGCCGAGACCGCCGGCCTCGTCGACGACGTCGGGTCCCGGCTGCAGGTACAGATGGTAGGCATTGGCCAGAACCGCCTGCGCACCAAGCTCTTTCATGGTTTCGGGCAGGACGGCCTTGACGGAGGCCTGGGTGCCGACGGCGATGAACGCCGGGGTCCGGATGTCGCCGTGCGGTGTTCGGATGGTGCCGGCGCGGCCGAGCCCGCCGGGCAGTTCGGCGTCAACGCTAAAAAAGGGGCCGCTCACGCCGTAGATTCTGCACTGTGTACACACGCAGGTGTCTCGGAGCCGCCGTCGGCGCGACCGCGCTGGCCGCACCGGTCCTTGCCGGATGCTCGTCACCATCCCCCGAGTACCAGCCGCCACCCGGGGCGCTCGTCGCGGGCACCGCGCAGGTGACGATCAACGGCCAGGACGCCGGAACCACCGATTCCGTGCAGTGCGACCCGGCCGGATCGCTGATGATGATGAGGACCGGCGACGGGACCTCGGGCGTCACGGCGACGGTCTCCAGCGAAGACGAACTCATCGTCCGCGAAGTCGGTATCCGCGACCTCGGCGGGTTCACCGGCAGCTACAACCAGGGCCTCGGCGGCGACGCGACGGTGACGATGACGGGGCGCACCTACGACATCCAGGGCACGGCCGACGGCTTCGAGACCGACAGTCCCAGCTTCCGCACCACAGGCGAATTTCGGATAAAGATCGCTTGCTGAGTGAAGTTCTGTGCTCATACTGCTCGTGATGATCCGCCGGTCTCGGCGAATCACACGACACAAAGGAGAACCGTGATGAGGCGCGAAATCCTTGCCGCCGTCGGTGGCGCAGCAATCGTCATGGCCGGTCTGTCGGGCTGCGGATCGGACAAGTCGGAGACATCGGGGGAGACATCGCAGGCCGCGGCGGCCGAGGGCAGGAGCACCGTCACCATCGACGGCGCCGACCAGGAGGTCCAGGGCACGGTGGTGTGCTCCGACATGGGCGGTAACACCAACATCGCGATCGGCGACGCCACCGCCGGCATCGGTGCGGTGGTCAGCACCGGCGACGAGCCCACGGTCGTCTCGGTCGGTCTCGGCAACGTCAACGGCGTCACGCTCGGCTACCAGAGCGGGGCGGGCCAGGGCGAGGCCACCGCCGAGAAGGACGGTCAGACCTACACGATCTCCGGGACGGCCACCGGGGTGGACATGGCCAACCCGATGCAGCCGGTGAACAAACCGTTCGAGATCGAGGTGACCTGCCCGTAGTTCAGACGCCGGTGTAGCCGGCGGCCGACTGCCGTAATTGCCAGATCTGCGCGGGGCACAGCTCGTTGACGGCCTGATTGATCAGGTAGCCCGCCTGGTAGTAGTCGGTGGTGCGGAAGTCGGCTTTCACCTGGTTCACCAGTTCGGCGTAGCCCATCTGTGCCGCGACGCGGTCACAGATGGTCTGCCCGTACCCGATCGCGGCCTCGGCGTTGGGAAAGTTGTAGCCCGGCCGGACGTGCACATTGACCAGATAGGCGACGACGTCGGCGCTCGCAACCGGCGCCGAGATCAGCGCGGCCGAGGACAGCAGACCCGCCGACACCACTCCGACCAGCGATTTCATGGCCATGACCTTACGCCGCACCGCTCGCGGCCGCGGCAATGCCGGCAAGGCCGCCCGTAACCGCGGCACCGCCACTTAGGGTGTAGCCCATGAAGTTGATGGCTGCGTTGGCAATCGCCGGTGGTGTCCTCGCCGCGCCGTTGTCCGGTGCCGGGGCCGCCTCGGCGACCCCGAGCACGTGTGACGGTGCCGGCTGCGTGCCGTTCGTCGACCCCGACGCGCAGCTCGGTGAGCGCTGCATGCAGAAGACGCGCTACAACTTCGGCGTCGACGGCGCGGGCAATACGTTGGCCTGCAACTCCAAGAGCCTGTGGATTTCCTCCCCACCGCTGGTGGGGGTCCGCACGTTGCGTTCGCCGTGCGGCGATGCGACCGGCGTGGCGCAGACCCCTGACGGGGTGCCGCTCAAATGCGACGGCGGCGCCTGGACGGCCGATTACTGGACGATGTTCTACGGCTGACGGGAGCCGGCGGGCCGGTTGAGCGGCCCGGCGATCGGGCACACTCGTCAACATGGACGGAGACTATGACGAAGGCGGACCCGGCGACACGCTCAGCCCGAGCGAGTCGCTGGACTCCGACGAGGTCCGCAACGACGACGGTGACATCGTCGTCGATCCGCCCGAACGGTGGATCGAGACCGAGGTGGACGAAACCCTCGACGAGAGGCTGGCCGCGGAGGTCCCGGACGTGGCGCCCGACCAGGAGCCGACGGACGACCGGCCCACGCGCCGCACCAACCGGCAGATCGACGGGGCCCCCGAGGACGGTGACTCGTTCTACACCGTCGTCGACGACGACGAGAACCAGCTGGTTTCCGGCGACGACGAGGCGGACCGCATCATCGAGGACTGACCCGCATCCTGCTAGGCCCGGATGACCACCGGGCCGAGCGCTTCATAGCGCCGCGCCTCGTCGGCGCCGAGTTCACGTCCCGTCACGATCGCCTCGAAATCACCGATCTTGGCGAACCGGCAGAAACTGCTCTCACCGAACTTGGAGTGCGCCGCGACCAGAACGGGTCTGCGGGCGACGTGCACTGCTGTGCTCTTCACCGCGGCGACCGCGGGATCGGGCGTTGTCAGGCCGTGTTCGAGCGAAATCCCGTTGGTGCCAAGGTAAGCCACATCGATCACCAGGCTGCGCAGCATGTCGACCGCCCAATGGTCCACCGTGGCCAGCGTTCTGCCCCGCATCCGGCCGCCGAGCAGTAGCACCGTCACGGTGCGGCTGTGGGCCAGGGCCTCGGCGGCCAGCAGCGAGGACGTCACGACCGTCAGCTCCTGCTCCGCGACGCGCTCGGCGATCAGCCGCGGCGTGAAACCCTCGTCCAGGTACACGGTTTCGGCACCGTGCAACAGCTCGGTGGCCGCCGCCGCGATCCGGTGCTTCTGCGCGAGATCGACCTGGCTGCGGTACTCGACACCGGATTCGAACGCGGCGGTCTCCAACGGCACGGCCCCGCCGTGCACCCGCTTGAGCAGGCGCCGGCCCGCCAGGACCTTCAGGTCGCGCCGGATCGTCTCGCTCGCGACGTCCAGTTCGGTCGCGAGCGACGCGACGTCGACCCGCCCGCGGGTGCGGGCGAATTCGACGATCCGGCTCTGGCGGGTCTCGGAATCCACCTGCGCCACGCTACTTGTCGGCGGCCATCAAGATCTCCTTGACCTGCTCGGCGGTGGTCGCCTCACGCAGCCGGGCAACCTGGTCGGACTTGAGGAACACCTGCGCGATCTTGGTCAGCAGCGCCATGTGGTCCTTGCCCGCGCCGGCGATGCCGACGACGAACTCGGCAGGCTTGCCGTTCCAGTCGATCGGTTCGGGGTAGCGGACGAACGACAGCCCGGTGCGCCGGATGGCGTCCTTGGCCTCGTTGGTGCCGTGCGGGATCGCCAGCCCGTTGCCCATGAACGTCGAGACCGAGGACTCCCGCTCGTGCATGGCGTCGACGTAGGCGGGCTCCACCGCGCCCGCGGTGACCAACAGCCGGCCGGCCTCGTCGATGGCCCCGGCTGAGGTCGTCGCCGAGCCGTTCAGCACGATCGACTCCAGTGGCAGGACGTCGTCCTGCGGCGCCTGCGTCGGCTCGTCGGCCGGTACCGGCGCCGCACCGCCGTCGCCGTTGGTGCGCTTGAGCTGCTCGACGATCTCGTCGTAGCGGGGGCTGCTCATGAAGTCCTCGACCGAGACATGGACGGCCGAGCCGGTGCGCTGACGGGCACGGGCGGTCAGGTCCCGATGCGAGACGACCAGATCGTAGGTGTCCGTCAGATTCGAGATCGCCGAGTTGGTGACCTTGACGTCGCCAAAGCCGGCCTGCTGAATCTTCTTGCGCAGCACCGACGCACCCATCGCCGAGGACCCCATGCCGGCGTCACAGGCGAACACGATGCTCTTGATCGGCCGGGTGGCCGTCCCCACGAGAGTTCCCGCCACGCTGGACTTCTTGCCCTTCAGCGATTCCATCTCGGCGGTGGCCGCGGCCAGGTCGGGTTCGTCGGTGGCCCTGTCGGTCTTGAGCAGGAAGGCCGCCACGGTGAACGACACCGCGGTCGCGCCGAGCACCGACAGTGTGACGCCGAGGAAGCTGCCACCGGCGGTCTGGGCGTAGATGGCGATGATCGAACCCGGCGCGGCGGGGGCGCGCAGCCCGGAACCGAACAGCACGTTGATGAACACGCCGGTCATACCGCCGAGGATGGTGGCGGCGATCAGCTTCGGCTTCATCAGCACGTACGGGAAGTAGATCTCGTGGATGCCGCCGAAGAACTGGATGATCGCCGCGCCGGGCGCCGACGCGCGGGCGGCGCCCTTTCCGAAGAACATGAACGCCAACAGGATTCCCAGGCCGGGGCCGGGGTTGGTCTCGAGCAGGAACAGGATGGACTTGCCGGTCTCCAGTGCCTGCGTGGTGCCCAGCGGCGTCAGCACCCCGTGGTTGATCGCGTTGTTGAGGAACAGGACCTTGGCGGGTTCGATCAGGATCGAGGTCAGCGGCAGCAGGTCGTTCTCGACGAGGAAATCCACCGCATTGCCGGCGCCGCGGGTGAACGCGGACACGATCGGGCCGATCGCGAAGAAACCGAAGACGGCCAGGATCATGCCGAGGATGCCGGCCGAGAAGTTGTCGACCAACATCTCGAAGCCGGGCCGGATCTTGCCCTCCCACAACGCGTCCAGCTTCTTCATCGCCCACCCGCCGAGCGGGCCCATGATCATGGCGCCCATGAACATCGGCACGTCGGCACCGGTCACGACGCCGACGGTGGCGATCGCGCCGACGACGGCACCGCGGTTACCGTGCACCATCCGGCCGCCGGTGTATCCGATCAGGATCGGCAGCAGATAGGTGATCATCGGCCCGACGATGCCGGCGCCGTCGTAGGCGCCCCAGCCGCCGATCTTGGCGACCCAGCCGTCGGGGTTCTTCAGCTCGGCGAAGATGCCCTGAAGCCAGCCCTGCTCGATGAACAGCGCGGTGATCAGGCCCCACGCGATGAAGGCGCCGATGTTGGGCATGACCATGTTCGACAGCGCGGTGCCCAGTTTCTGCACCCGCACCCGTACCCCGGTCCGTGGGGGCGCGTCCTCGATAGCTGCTTGTGTCATCCCAAACCTCCGATTCGGTGGCGGTCGGCAGTGGTGGTGATGCCGGTCACATTCCGCCTGGTACGGCTAGTACACCGCATAAACGGGCATCAACGCAACCATTCGGTCAAAATCGGTCAGAAATTAGGGTGGTTTTGTGCCCGTATCGCGGTTAGAGTGCTGGAGAGCACATCCGCCGAGAGGATTCCCATGAAGGCTCTGCGCTTCTACGCCCCCGAAGACGTCCGGCTCGAAGAAGTCCCGGAGCCGACGTGTGCGCCCGACGAGGTGAAGCTGCGCGTGCGCAACTGCTCCACGTGCGGCACCGACGTCAAGATCTTCTACAACGGCCACCAGAACCTGACCCCGCCACGGACCATCGGGCACGAGATCGCCGGTGAGATCGTCGAGGTCGGCGCCGACGTCAACGCGACGTACGGCAGCAACTGGCAGGTCGGTGACCGCGTGCAGGTGATCGCCGCGGTGCCGTGCGGTGAGTGCCACGAATGCCGCAAGGGCTGGATGGCGGTGTGCCAGAACCAGACCTCGATGGGCTACCAGTACGACGGCGGTTTCGCCGAGTACATGATCGTGCCGCGGCAGGTGCTCAAAGTCGACGGGCTGAACCGCATCCCGGACAACGTCGGCTTCGACGAGGCCTCGGCGGCCGAGCCGTTCGCCTGTGCGATCAACGCCCAGGAGCTGCTCGGCATCGAGGAAGGCGACACCGTCGTGGTGTTCGGCGCGGGCCCCATCGGGTGCATGCACATCCGGATCGCGCGCGGTGTGCACAACTGCGGGCCGGTGTATCTGGTGGACGTCAACGCCGCCCGGCTGCAGATGTCGGCCGACGCGGTGGCACCCGACGAGATCATCAACGGCGCCGAGGTCGACGTGGTCGAGCGCGTGATGGAGCTGACCGGGGGCCGCGGCGCCGATGTGGTGATCACCGCGACCGCGGCCAATGTCGCTCAGGAGCAGGCGATCTCGATGGCGGCGCGCAACGGACGTATCTCGTTCTTCGGCGGTCTGCCGAAGAACGATCCCACGATCACGTGCGACTCGAACCTGGTGCACTACCGCCAGCTGCACATCCACGGCGCCAACGGTTCTGCGCCCGAACACAACAAGCGCGCGCTGGAGTACATCTCGACCGGCCAGGTTCCGGTCAAGGACCTGATCACCCGGCACATCCCGCTGGACAATGTGCTCGACGCGTTCCAGATCGTCAAGAACGGCGAGGCGATCAAGGTGACGGTGGAGCCGGTCCCGGCCGAGGTGACCGCCGCGGTCTGACACCTATTGACTTTCGATAGGTTTCTCACGATATTCGTTGCATGACGGTCGTGCGACGCGTGGTGCCGGTCCTCAAGCTCTTCCTCATCGCGCTCTTCGGGGTGCTGCTGTTGCTGCAGACGATGTCTCTGCCGGGGCAGTTCGCGCACATGGCCGCGGAGTCGCCGGACAAGGCCTATCTGCGGTGGCCGCTCACGGCGGTGTCGGTGTTCCTGGTGCTGTGCGTCCAGGCCGTCCTCGTCTGCACGTGGAAGCTGCTCACGCTGGTCAGCAGGGACCGGATCTTCCGGCCCGCGTCGCTGGTGTGGGTGGACGTGATCATCGGCGCGATCGCGGTCGGGTGGTCGGTGTTCCTCGGGTTGTTCCTCTACGTCGGGTTCCACGCCACCGATCCCGGGCTGCCGCTGTTGATGTTCGTGTTGCTGACCGGCGGCGCCGTGCTCGGCCTGCTGATGGTGGTGATGCGCGCGCTGCTGCAGCAGGCGACCACGCTGCGCACCGACATGGACGCGGTCATCTGAATGGCCATCGTCGTCCGCATCGACGTGCAACTGGCCCGGCAGAAGATGAGCGTGGGTGAGTTCGCCGAGCGCGTCGGCCTCACTCCGGCCAATGTCGCGGTGCTGAAAAACGGTCGCGCCAAGGCCGTCCGGTTCAGCACGCTGGAGGCCATGTGCCGGGTCCTGGAGTGCCAGCCCGGCGACCTGCTCGAGTGGGTGCCCGACTGAGCCTGCTTCAGCGTGCGGCGGCCGCGGCCAGCAGCTCGTCCCGGAACAGCGGATGGGCGATCTCCGCCAGCGCGTGGCCGCGCTGCCGGACGGTCCTGCCCTCCAGTTCGGCGGCCCCGTATTCGGTGACGATGACGTCGACGTGGTGGCGCGGCGTGGTGATCACCGCGCCCGCGTCGAACTGCGCCACGATCCGCGACTGCAGCCGGCCGTCCTTCTCGAACGTCGAGGGCAGGCAGATCAGCGAGCGGTCGGTCAGCTCCAGCCCGGCGCCCGCGACGAAGTCCTCGGCGCCGCCGACCCCGCTGAACTGCCGGCCGCCGATCGTGTCGGCGACCACCTGGCCGTGGATGTCGACCGCGAGCGCGCCGTTGATCGAGATCATGGTGCGGTTGCCGGCGATCACCTCGGGCGAGTTGACGATCTCGACCGGCAGGAACGCGACGTCGGAATTGCCGTCCAGCCACGCGTACAGCTCGTCGGAGCCGAACGCGAAGGTCGTCACGCTCACCCCGTCGAACTGTCCCTTCGCGGTGTTGGTGACCTTGCCGGCGAGGTGCAGCCGCAGACAGCCGTCGGTGAACATCTCGCTGTGCAGCCCGTAGTCACCGCCGTCCCCTTCGGCCAACAGCGTCGCGATCTGGGTTGGGATGGAACCGATCCCGGTCTGCAGGGTGGCACCGGACGGGATGAAGGCGACGGCGTGACGGGCGATCGCGGCGTCGGTGTCGGTGGGCGGTGGTTCCGGCAGCGCCAGCGGCGCGTCGGTCGACCGCACCAGGATGTCGATCTCGTCGACGTGCAGGGCATGCCGGTGCCCGGCGTAGCCGCACGTCCTCGGGTACGCGTCGGAGACCTCGACGACGAGCAGCCGGTCCGGATCGGCACCGGCGCGGCGTAACTCGGTGACCGTCCCGCCGGCGTGCAGCGACAGCGAGCACCAGCCGTCGGCGTCGGGCGGCGTCGCGACAGTGGTCATCACCCGCGGCGCCTGACGTTCCAGCAACGGCCCGAACCGCCGGAAGTCCGCGGGGGTGAAGTCGATGTCGGCACCGGCGTCCCGCAACGCCCGCTCCAGCGGACCGTAGAAGCCCGACAGATAGTGCACACCGGGCCGGCCGAACAGGTCGGTGCCGACGGCCAGCAGCGCACCGTACACCCGCAGATCGGTCCAGTCGGTGCGGGCGCCGAGCGCCCGCAGGAACGCCGGCGGCTGGCCGGGACCCAGCGGTATCCCGAGACTGTCGGCGGGACTCAGCCGCGCGGCCGCCGCGTCGGCGGTCAACTCCTCTGGCATGCCGTCACCCTGCCATGCCGGCGCCGATCTCAGGCCCACTGCCGGGTTTCAGACGTGGGGCGCCAAGGTATCCCGCTCGCGGGCTCGAAAAGCCCGGGCCTGAACGGACCACGGAAGGGGTGCACATGGGCGCCGACGACAAGGCAAGCAACAAGATCGACGACCTCGGCGGTAAGGCCAAAGAGGGTGTCGGCAAGCTCACCGGCGACAAGGACACCGAGAGCGAAGGCAAGGTCGACCAGGCCAAGTCCAGCCTCAAGGACGCCGGCGAGAAGGTCAAAGACGCGTTCAAGAAGTAGACCGCCGACAGCAGTCAGCCTGTCACCCACGTGGGTGACAGGCTGACTGCGTATGGCGGTGGCGGAGGGATTTGAACCCTCGGACGGGGGTTACCCGTCACACGCTTTCGAGGCGTGCTCCTTAGGCCGCTCGGACACGCCACCGTGTGGCAGCTTACCGAGGGAGCGGCTGCGGACCCAAATCGCCCGACTCACCGCTGGCGGGCGAAGAACTCCTCCAGCGGCGCCGCGCACTCGGCCTCCAGCACTCCGCCGCGGACCTGCGGCCGGTGCGTCAACCGCCGGTCGCGCACGACGTCCCACAGCGACCCCACCGCGCCCGTCTTCGGCTCCCACGCCCCGAACACCACGCGGGCGACGCGCGCCGGGTGAGATGGTCACGGGTCGCGGACAATCCGAACGGCAGCCGGCGCAACGGCTGGCTGTACCGCGACAGCCAGGACAGCGTGGTCTCGTCGCAGA
>NZ_LMVQ01000014.1 GCF_001545925.1 Mycobacterium sp. NAZ190054
CGCGACCACATGCCCGACGTCCCCGGAATACCCGCCGAGCGGCTGCTGTGCTGGGACGACCTCGTCGGTCGGCAGTCCACCCATTACCCGTGGCCGGAGTTCGACGAACGCACCGCCTCGTCGCTGTGCTACACCTCCGGAACCACCGGAAACCCGAAAGGTGTTCTGTACTCCCACCGTTCGACGGTGCTGCACGCCATGCTGTCGCTGTCGCGCGACACATTCGACATCAACAGCGGGACCACGCTGCTGCTCGTCGTCCCGATGTTCCACGCCAACGCGTGGGGCACGCCCTACTCGGCGGCGATGGTGGGCGCGAAGCTGGTGCTGCCGGGGCCGCATCTGGACGGCGAGAGCGTGTACCGGCTGCTGCGCGACGAGGGCGTCACGATCATGCAGGGCGTGCCGACGGTGTGGCTGATGTTGTTCGCCTACCTCGACGATCATCCCGAAATCGACCCGCACGAGCTGAAACTGGAGTGGGCGGGCATCGGCGGCTCCGCCCTGTCGCGGTCGATGCTGGAGCGCATCGAGAACGACCTGGGTGCCGAGGGCGGCCAGGGCTGGGGGATGACCGAGACCAGCCCGATCTGCGCGGTGGGCCGGTTGCTGCCCAAGCACACCGACCTTCCGGTCGAGGAGCAGCGCGCGGTCAAGCTCAAGCAGGGCCGCGGCGTGTTCGGCGTGGAGCTCAAGATCGTCGACGAGGCCGGCAACCGGTTGCCCTGGGACGGCAAGGCTTTCGGCGAGGTTTTGGTCAGGGGCCCGTGGATCGCCAGCGGCTACTTCAAAGGCGAGGGCGGTGAGAAGCTCGACGCCGAGGGGTTCTTCCCGACCGGCGACGTCGCCACGATCGACCCGGACGGCTATCTGCACCTGGTCGACCGCACCAAAGACGTGATCAAATCGGGCGGCGAGTGGGTCAGCTCGATCGACCTGGAGAACGCCGCGATGGGGCACTCCGCCATCGCCGAGGCCGCCGTCATCGGTGTGCCGCACCCGAAATGGCAGGAGCGGCCCCTGCTCGTCGCGGTCTTGCGTAAGGGGCACACCGCGACCCGCGACGACATCCTGGAGTACCTGGCCGGTCAGGTCGCCAAGTGGTGGCTGCCCGACGAGGTGGTGTTCGTGGACGAACTGCCGCACACCGCGACCGGTAAGGTGCTCAAACTCAAACTACGTGAACAGTACCGTGATACTAAGTGGCAGCAGTGAATTCGAGGTGCAGTGCCGATAACCCGCGCAACAGGAAGGTGGGGTCGTAGGGGAAGCGGCGCTGCCCGGACGGTCCGTGCACCGACTCGTCGAGCCTGATCTCACTCATCCGGTCCAGCAGGCGTCGGACGGTGATCTGTCCCTCCACGCGGGCCAGCGGGGCGCCGGCGCAGGTGTGGATGCCGCGGCCGAACGCGATGTGCTCGCGGACGTTCTTGCGGTCCGGATCGAACTCGTGCGGATCGTCGAACTTGCGCGGATCCCGGTTCGCCGCACCGAGGCACAACATCACGATGCTGCCCGCCTGCAGATGCACCCCGCCGAGTGTGGTGGTCTTGCGGACCAGGCGGAAGTCGACCTTGGTCGGTGAGTTAATCCGCAGTGACTCTTCGATGAACGCCGGGATGCGGTCCGGGCACTCGCGCAGAATCTGTTGGTGTTCCGGCTGTTCGGCGAGCGTCTTGACCGCCGCGCTGAGCAGCTTGGTGACGGTCTCCTGGCCTGCGGCGAACAGGAACGTCGCCGGTTTGACCACCTCGATGAGCTCCGGCGTCGAACCGTCCGGGTACACGGCGGTCGCCATCCCCGACAGCACGTCGCCGCGTGGTTCGCGGCGACGCGCGGCGAGATACCCGGCGAACTTGTCGTCCAGATACTGCAGTGGGTCCAGGCCCACCGGTTCGCCGTCGAGGGCACCCACCCGGGCGCCGTCCGGCTGCTCGGCGCCCAGCGCCGCCAGGAACTCCGGCCGGTCCTCCTCCGGAACACCGAGAAGGTCGATGATCGCCGACGTCGCAAAGGGTTTGGCGTACTCGGAGAGAAACTCACAGCGCCCCCGGTGGATGAACCGGTCGATCTGGCCGTCGACCAGGCGCCACATGTAGTCCTCGTTCTCCTTGAGCCGCCGCGGTGTCAGGAGCTTGTTGAGCAGCGACCGGGCCCGCTCGTGGGCGGGCGGATCCATCACGACCATGTGCTCGTAGATCGGGAACAGGTGGCGATGCGCCTCGATCTGCTCGGTGATGTCGTCGCCGTCGGGTGTGAACGGCAAGGGCGGAAACGGCCCGCCGATCGCGTTGACCGCGGAGAACGAGTCGTGGTCCTTGAACGCCGCGAGCACCTCCTGGTACCCGGTGACCGCGTAGACGCCGTGATGTGGTTCGCGGTACACCGGGTTCTGCTCGCGCAGATGGTCCCAGTAGGCGTACGGATCCTGGCTCAACTCGTAGTCGGAGAAGAAGTCCACCGAGGCGAGATCGGTCATCGGCGCGGCCGTCCTTTCGCTTGCCTGATCGATCGATCAGGCTGCTAGAATGCGCCATGCTTACCACGGCGCTTCAGGCACGGTCAAGGTTCGACGGCATGGGCGGGCGCTGAATGGCGGCTTCGCCCAGGGCTGTTGGTGGCGATGCCGGTGCCCGCCGGCGGCTGATCGAGGCGACCGCGAAGATCATGCGCGAGGACGGGTACGCCGCGGCGACCTCCCGGAAGGTGGCGGCGGAGGCCGGCGTCAAGCAGGCGCTGGTCTACTACTACTTCCCGACGATGGACGACCTGTTCGTGGAGGTGCTGAGGGTCGGGGCGGAGAGCTCGCTGGAGCACATGCGTGCCGCGCTGACCGACGACGACCCGCTACGGGCGCTCTGGCTGATCAACAGCGATGCCAGCAGAACCGGTCTCAACACCGAATTCATGGCGCTGGCCAACCACCGGAAGGCGATCCGCATCGAGTTGCGGGCCTATGCCGAACGCGTGCGGGACATCGAAACGGCAGCGGTCACCGTCGCGTTGCGCGCGAACGGTGTCGACCTCGATGAGCATCCGCCCGTGGTGGTCTCGATGCTGATCGCCCAGATCGCCCGCAGCCTGTGCAACGAGAGCGCGGTCGGGGTGACGCTGGGTCATGACGAGATGCGCGCGTACGTCGACCGGCAGCTCACGATGCTGGCTCCGGCCACCGGAGGTTGACAGTCGGGGCGATCAGTGTCACGCTCCTGATCGATCGACAAAAGGCGGTCGAGGAGCTGGGATCGAGGTGGGCACATGGGCGGTCGGGTAGAGGGCAAGGTGGCGTTCATCACGGGTGCGGCGCGCGGTCAGGGCCGCAGCCACGCCGTGCGGCTGGCCGAGGAAGGCGCCGACATCATCGCCATCGACATCTGCAGGCAGGTCAGCACCCACACCGACATCCCGCCCGCGACCCCGGACGACCTCGCCGAGACCGCAGACGCGGTCAAGAACCTGAACCGTCGCATCGTCAGCGCGGAGGTCGATGTGCGTGACTACGCCGCGGTGAAGGCCGCGGTGGACTCCGGGGTGGAGCAGCTGGGCCGCCTCGACATCGTGGTCGCCAACGCCGGTATCGGCAACGGTGGGCAGACGCTGGACCGCACCAGCGAAGAAGACTGGACCGACATGATCGACGTCAACCTCACGGGTGTCTGGAAGTCGGTCAAAGCCGCTGTGCCACACCTGCTCTCCGGCGGCCGCGGTGGTTCGATCATCCTCACCAGTTCGGTCGGGGGACTGAAGGCCTACCCGCACACCGGCCATTACATCGCCGCCAAGCACGGCGTGGTCGGGCTGATGCGGACGTTCGCGGTCGAACTGGGCCAGCACTCGATCCGGGTGAACTCGGTGCATCCCACGAACGTCAACACGCCCCTGTTCATGAACGAGGGCACCATGAAGCTGTTCCGGCCGGACCTGGAGAACCCTGGCCCCGACGATCTCGCGGTGGCCGCTCAGTTCATGCATGTGCTGCCGGTCGGCTGGGTCGAGCCGCGCGACATCAGCAACGCCGTGCTGTTCCTGGCCTCCGACGAGGCGCGCTACATCACCGGTCTGCCGATGACCGTCGATGCCGGCAGCATGCTGAAGTAGCGAGGATGCAGCTCGTCTTCGCGCTGCCGCACATGCTGCGGCTGCCGGCGATGTCGCAGCCGTGGGAGGCCTCGGTGACGGGCGCCGACCAGACCCGGATGGCCAGGTGCGCGGATCAGTGGGGCTACGACATGATCGCCGTCCCCGAGCATTTCGTGATCCCGGCCGAGCACGTCGAGTTGTCGGGCCCGCACTACCTCCAGTCCACCGTGGCGCAGGCGTACCTGGCCGGCGCCACCGACCGGATACGGCTGAACTCGTGCGTCACCGTGCTGCCGCTACAGCATCCGATCGTGCTGGCCAAGGCGCTGGCGACCGCGGACTGGATGAGCGGCGGCCGGATGATGGTCACCTTCGGGGTCGGTTGGCTGGAGGGCGAGTTCGATGCGCTCGGCGTCCCGTTCCGGGAGCGCGGCCGGATGGCCGACGAGTACCTGGCGGTGATCAAGGAGCTGTGGACCAGCGAGGCGCCGAGCTTCCAGGGCAAGTACGTCTCGTTCGACGAGGTCGCGTTCGAGCCCAAACCCGTGCAGAAGCCGCATCTACCGATCTGGATCGGCGGTGACGCCGATGCGGCGCTGCGCCGCGCGGCGAAGTATGCGTGTGGGTGGTGGGCGTTTCTGACGACGCCCGACAAGATCGCCGAGCGGCTGGATTTCATCAAGTCCCAGCCGGGGTACGACGGGCGGCCGTTCGACGTCATGCACGGACTCGGCACCAACCGGGTGGGGGAGGGACACGTCGCCCGGGACGACCCCGATGCGCGTCCGGGCATGGGTGCGGCCGAGATCGTGGACCGGCTGGGCCGGCTGGGCGAACAAGGGGTGACGGTCAGCTCGGTGCCCATCCCCGAGGTCGGCGGCGTCGACGAGTACCTCGACCACGCGCAGTGGGTGATCGAGGAGATCAAGCCGCAGCTGGCCTGACTATCCGACCTGTGCCGCGATCTCCTCGACGGTCCACGGCGGCTCGTCCTCGTGGCCGCGGTAGGCCACGATCGACGGGGTCTGCCGGTCGAAACGTCCGACGAAACCCCCTGCAGCAATGAAGATCTGGCCGGTGATGTCCTCGGCGAGGTCGCCGGCCAGGTAGGCGTACGTCGGCGCCGCGTACTCCGGTGGTGCGGCATCGAGCGCACCCTGGTAGCTGATGTCGTCGAGCAGGCCGCGGCGGTTGAGCTCGGTGATGTGGGCCTGGTAGTCCGGCCCGGTGGACAGCCGGGTTCTCGCGCCCGGGCACACCACGTTCGCGCGTACACCGTGCTCCTTGAGTTCGGCGGCGATCGCCAGTGTCAGGCTGGTGACGGCGCCTTTGCCCGCCGGGTAGCCGGTGCCGCCGTAATCGCCGAGGAACGCGAACGAACTGGTGTTGACGATCGCGCCGGAACGCTGCTGCACCATCCGCGGGGCCGCGGCGCGGCAGGTCTGGAACACGGTGCCCAGATGGGCGTCCATCAATGCCTGGAACTGATCCGGGGTGATGTTCAGGATCGACGAACCGACGGGTTCGGCGGTGCCCGCGCAGTTGACCAGGATGTCGATCCGGCCGAACTCCCGCGCGCAGGTGTCGATCAACGCATCGGCGACGGCCGGTTCGGCCGGGGAGCCCGGATGCGCGACAGCCCCCGGGATGCGTTCCGCGGCGTGCTGTGCCGCGGTTTCGTCGCGGCCGTTGACCACCACACCGGCGCCCAGGGACGCCAGCAACTCCGCGACCGCCAGACCGACACCGCGCGTGCCGCCGACGACCACGGCGCCACGGCCGCTCAGGAGGCCCGAGGTCCGCTCGCTAATCCGCGCTTTCCTTCTGCGAGAACGTCATCGCGTCCATGTTCCAGTAGCCGCGCAGGTTGGTGATCAGGCCGGCGTCGTCCACGCGGTAGGTGAACACACCCCGCACGGTCGCGACGAACCCGTTCGGGAACGTGGTCTCCAGCACCAGGATGTAGGCAATCTCCGTCGGACTGCTCGACGGGAACGTCTCCTGGCAGGTGACGCGCAGCTGATTCGGTCCGATGTTGGCGTCGTAGAACGCCGCGACGGCGTCCTTGCCGCGCACACCGGTGCCGTCGGGGTTGGTGACGGCCTCGCCGATGGGGTCCTCGATGACGACGTCGTCGGCCATCAGGGCCAACCAGCCTTCGCGGTCGCCGGACTGCACGCACCGCCACGAGTTCTGTGACGCCGCGACGACGGGGGCTAGATCTGTCATGACACTCCTTCAGCGACGACCTTCGCCGAAATGGCATTCCAGCAGGGCCCTACTCGAACTTTCGCTGCTGGAATGCCATTTCGGCGGAAGAGCGGGGGCTACCTGTCGGCGTCGGTGTAGCGGATGACGCCGCGGATGTTCTTGCCCTCGAGCATGTCCCGGTAACCGTCGTTGATCTGCTCCAGCTTGTACTGCCGGGTGACCATGTCGTCGAGGTTCAGCCGGCCCGCCTTGTACATCGACAGCAGCTGCGGGATGTCGAAGTGCGGGTTGCCGCCACCGAAGATGGTGCCCTGCAGGTTCTTCTGCAGCAGCGTGAGCATCGACAGGTTCAGCGTCACGTCCGAGCTGGCCATGTTGGCCACCGCGGTCACCACGCAGGTGCCGCCCTTGGCCGTGATGTTGAGGTAGTTGTCGATCTCCTCGCCCTTGAGCTCACCGGTGGTGATGATGGTCTTGGAAGCCATCCGGCCCTGGGTGACCTCGGCGACGCCCATCATCGCGCTGCCGATGTCGGGGTAGACGTGGGTGGCGCCGAACTTGAGTGCCTGGTCGCGCTTCCACTCCACCGGGTCGATCGCGAAGATGTTGCGTGCGCCCGCGTTGAGGGCGCCCTGCAGCGCACCCATGCCGACCCCGCCGATACCGGCGATGACGACGTCGTCGCCGGGCCGCACGTCGGCGCTCCGCACGGCGGAGCCGTAGCCGGTCGTCACGCCGCAACCCACGAGGCACGCGACCTCGAACGGGATGGACGGATCGATCTTCACCACCGAGCTCTTGTGCACGACCATGTACGGACTGAAGGTGCCGAGCAGGGTCATCGGGATGACCGGGGTGCCGTCTTTGGCGTGGATGCGATGGGTGTTGTCAGAGACCGCGGTGCCCTGCAGCAGCATCGCACCCAGGTCGCACAGGTTGCGCATGCCGGCCTGACAGGACGGGCAGGAGCCGCACGACGGGATGAATGACAGCACCACGTGGTCGCCGGGCTCAAGGCCCTCCACGCCGGGTCCGACTTCGGTGACGATGCCGGCGCCCTCGTGGCCCCCGAGTACCGGGAAGCCTGCCATCGGGATGTCGCCGGTGACCAGGTGGTGGTCCGAATGGCACATGCCCGAGGCTTCCATCTGGATCTTGACCTCGTCCTTGACGGGGTCGCCGATCTCGATCTCCTCAATCGTCCAAGGCTGATTGAACTCCCAGATCAGGGCGCCTTTGGTCTTCATCTCTCCTGCTTTCGACTAGAGCCTCTGTGACCAGACTAGAGGCTCTAGTTAGCCACATCACACGCCCCCCAAGCAACCGCTTGGTGGTGCGGTCACCAGATCGGGACGGGAGCCTGGCCGAGTGGGTAGTAACCGGGCAGTTTCTCTCCGGACAGGGACCGCTCGATCCGCTTCTGCATGGTGGGGGTGAGGTCGCCGGATTCGATCAGCTTCGCGTACCCCTTCGCCACGTGACCGAAGTCGAAGAAGTCCCGCTGCCACTCGATGAGCAACTGGTCGTTGAGCCGGAACCAGCTGCCGCCGATGCCGTAGATCTCGGCGCGGGTGCCGTCGCTCTTGTTGGCGATCTGCTTCCAGAAGCCGACGATCTCGTTCTGCTTCTCGTCGATCAGCGTCCGCTGGTACTCGTAGACCCAGTTCTCCAGGCCTTCCATCTCCAGACCGAGGGCGACGTCGCGGATCTCGTCCTTCCCGACGCACATGACGTCTTCCTTGGGGCCGATGTTCCAGCCGTAGGTGGCGTCGTCGGTGTAGAACTCCGCCAACGGCTTCCAGTCGCCGGCCGCCTCGGCATCCTGATTGGCCTTGAGCCAGCGCTCGACCCAGTCCTCGAGTTGCTCGCGTGACGCCATTACTTCACTCCTTCTCGATGATCGACAGTGCTCGGGTGGGACACATCTCGACGGCGAGCTCCACGGCGTCCCTGAGGTCGTCGGGCGGTTCGGGGTCGGTGATCTCGACGACGCCGCGTTTGGGCACCGTGAAGACGTCGGGGGCCTCCAGTTCGCACATCGCGTGGCCCTGACACAGATCTTCATCGAGTACCACTCGGTAGCAACCCATTTCAGTCCCTTGTGCGCCTGCGGTAGCGGACCTTGGCCGGCTGAGCGAGCTGCACGACCATCTTGGAGTGGTCGTTGCGGTAGCTCTCCGAGGGCTGAGACATCTCGAACTCGTACTCGCGCAGCAGCACCGAGAAGATCGCCTTGATCTGCATCTGTGCGAACGCCGCACCCACGCAGCGGTGCTTGCCCGCACCGAACGGGATCCAGGTCCAGCGGTTGATCAGATCCTCCTGCCGAGGCTTCTCGTAGCGGCTGGGATCGAAGGCATCCGGGTCGGGGAAGTCCTCGGGGATGCGGTTGGAGATCGCCGGTGAGGCGGCCACCATCTGCCCCTTGTGGATGGGATGGCCGGCGACCTCGAACTCGTCCTGGGCCACCCGCATCAGGATGATCAGCGGCGGGTGCAGGCGCAGGGTCTCCTTGAGCGCGTTGTCCAGATTCGGGATCTGGCGCAGCGCATGGAAACTCACCTCCTGGCCATCGGCGTACAGCTCGTCGAGCTCCTGCTGGACCTTGGCGTAGTAGTCCGGGTGGCGCAGAAGTTCGATCAGCGTCCATGACGACGTACCGGAGCTGGTGTGGTGACCGGCGAACATCAGCGAGATGAACATGCCGGTGACCTCGTTCGCCGAGAACCGCGGGTTGCCCTCGTCGTCCTTGATCGACACCAGCACGTCGAGCAGGTCGCGGTCCTCCTTGCCCTTGGGTGGGTTGGCGATCCGGCCGTTCATGATCTCCTGAACCAGCGCAACGAGTTTGACGCGCGCCTCGTCGCGGATGCGGAAGCTCTCGATGTCCAGGTACGGATCGACGTAGCACAGCGGGTCGGTGCCGCGCTCCAGCTGGTGGTAGTAGTGGGCGAACCGGCTGTCGAGTTGCTCGCGGAACTTGAGCCCGATCAGGCAGGCCGTCGACGTGTAGATGGTCAGCTCGGAGAAGAAGTCCAGTAGCTCGATCTCGCCTTGATCGCCCCAGTCGGCGATGATCTTCTTGACCTCGGCCTCGATGGTGGCGGCATGACCCTTCATCTGCTCGCCGCGCAGCGCGGTGTTGTGCAGCATCTCGGCCCGGCGTTCGGGGTCGGCGTCGAACACCACGCCCTCCCCGAAGATCGGTGTCATGAACGGGTAGGCCTCGGCCTGGTTGAGTTCGCTGTCGCTGGAACGGAAGAAGAACTCGTTGGCCTCCGCACCGGAGAGCATCACGACCTGCTTGCCCGCGAGCTGGAACCAGCCGACGTCGCCGCATTCCTCGCGGATGCGTTTCATCAGGCCGATCGGGTCGGTGCGGAACTCCTCCAGGTGGCCGTGTTCCTCGTCCTCTCCGCCGGAGACGCGGGGCACGATCGCTGTCGTCATGACGGCATTCCCTCCTCGCCGAGAGCAAGTTTCTGTCGATCTTTGATCTCCGCCAGCGGAGCTTCCGGCTGCAGTTCCATGTTCGCGATGAAGCCGCCCCGCGGAGTCTCGGCGACGAACGTGATGGCCCGCGCGAGATCGGCGGCCCGCAGGAAGTAGTCGTGGCGGGCCTGACCCCACTTCGCCCAGTCCTCCAGCGCGGGACCGATCAGTTCGGCCGGAAGGCTCCATCCCATCGCCGTCTTGGTCGGTCCGGGGTGCACGATCGAGGCCCGCACTCCGGTGCCCTCCAGCTCCATCTGGTAATTGGTGACCATCGCGACGAGCGCGGCCTTGGCCGCACCGTAGGCGCCCATGTGCGGTCGCTGACGCAGCGCCACATCTGATCCGACGAAGATCAGATCGCCGCGCCGGCGCTCGATCATGCCCGGGAGCACGGCGGTGGCCACCCGGTTCGCGCCGATGAGGTGAATCTGGATCTGGGACTCGAACTGTTCGGTGCTGATCGAGTCCAGCTTGCCGAAGTACGTGTCACCGGCACCGGCGACGAGCACCTCGATATCGCCGAGCTGCGACGTGGTCTGCTCGACGGCGGCCTTCACCGAGTCGGGGTCGGTGACATCGAGGTGCATCGCGACGGCCTCGCCGCCGTCGGCGCGGATCTTGTCGACGGTCTCCTGGCACTTCTCGACGCGGCGTGCGCCGAGCGCGACCGGGAAGCCGCGCGAGGCGAGCTCGATCGCGGTGGCTTCCCCGATTCCGGACGATGCGCCGGCGACCAGGGCGGGACGCCGATCGGGCAGGGGATCAAATCGAGGCATCAGCGGGTCTCCACATGGATCGGAAGGTGAGCGAATCCGCGGACATTGCTGGAGTGGACGCGGACGGCGTTGGCCTCATCGACCTCGTATCCGCGGATTCGCTTGAACAACTCGGCCAGTGCCACCCGTGCCTCCATGCGCGCCAGGTGCGCGCCGAGGCAGAAATGGGCACCACTGCCGAAACTCATGAGCTTGGAACCGATTTCGCGCCCGATGAGGTAGTCGTCGGGATTCTCGAACACGCGCTCGTCGCGGTGTGCCGACCCGGGAAGAAGCAGCAGCACGTCGCCGTCGGGGATCGTGGTGTCGTAGAGGGTCAGCTCGCCGGACACGGTGCGTGCCAGGATCTGGCTCGACGTGTCGTAGCGCAGCGTCTCTTCCACCCACAGCGGCACCCGGGAAAGGTCGTGGTAGATCGGAGCGAGTTGGTCGGGGTTGCGATGTCCCCAGAACGCGGCGTTGGCAAGCAGTTTCGTGGTCGTCTCATTGCCTGCGATGACCATCAGGAACATGAAGCCGATGATCTCGTCGTCGGTGAGGCGGTCACCGTCGATCTCGGCTTCCAGCAGTGCGGACGTCAGGTCGTCGGTGAGCTTCTTGCGTCGCTCGGCCACCATCTCCTGGTAGTAGACGATCAGGTTGAGCGACGCCTCGATGGCCGAGTCGGGCACATCGGTGACGCCCTCCTCGCGGTGCATCACCGCGTCCGCCCACGCCCGCACCTGGACCCGGTCGGCCTGCGGCACGCCCATCAACTCGGAGATGACGTCCATGGGCAGCTTGCCGGCGAATTCGTCGACGTAGTCGACGGTTCCGTCACCGGCGTTCACCAGCATCGCGTCGAGGTGCTGGACCGCGATCTCGGTGACGCGGGGCTCGAGCTCGCGGATGCGGCGCGGGGTGAAGCCTTTGGAGACCAGAGTGCGTAACCGAAGGTGGTCGGGATCGTCCATGGCCAGAAACGACATGGTCTTCGACGCGTGCGGCCCGCGCGATGCCGGGTCCAGCGAGACGCCGAACTTGTTCGACAGCGTGGTGCTGTTCCGGAAACCCTGCAGCACGTCGGCGTGGCGGGACAGCGCCCAGAACCCCAGTTCCTCGTTGCGGTACAGCGGGGCTTCGTCGCGCAGCCGCCGGTAGTACGGGTACGGATCCTCGTGGAAGTCGTAGTCGTACGGGTCGAGCCGTACGTCGCTGATCGTCATTTATCGTCTCCGACGCTCTGGTTCATTTATCGTCTCCGACGATGAGGCCGACCACGTAACTCAACCGGTCGGCGATCTGGTGGTAGGTGAAAGCGCCGCTGCCGGCATTGACCAGCGCGCCGAAGAACGTCATCTCCAGCGCGGCCAGCGTGCGGTGGTCCGGATCCGGGCCGACTGCCGCCCGGATGCGGCGGTGGATCTCGCCGCCGATGCGCTCGCGCACCGTCCGAACGGCGTTGTCGTTGCCCGACAGCAGCGCCGTGGTGCAGGCGGCCGCCACCTCGGGCTCGTCGGCGACCATCAGGGCCATACTGCGCAGCGTCTTCTCCACCCGGACGACGGTGCTGTCGTTGACGTCGGTGAAGTAGTCGACCTGCCGGATGAGGTCCAGGTAGATCTCGGCGATCAGGTGGTTTTTCGACGAGAAGTACGTGTACGCGGTGGCCGGGGCCACCTTGGCCCGTGCCGCGACCGCACGCACCGTCAGATCGGCGTACGAGGACTCCCGCAACATCTCCAGCCCGGCGGCCAGAACCCTGCGGAACGTCTCCTCCTGCCGACGGTTGCGTGGCGGGTGCCCCGACTCACCTGTGAGCGCGGCAACAGCTTCACTGGACACTTGTCCAAGCTATCCGACGATGCGCCCGACAGGCAAGCAGAGGCTCGAAACGCCTGACCACAGCGCGTATATCGCACTCCGGCCGGAGCCGATCCTTGCCTCGTGCCGACGTCTGCGGCTATGGTTCGAGGAGACGCTGCCGGACAACTGTCCAGAAACCAGATACAGGAGGTCGGATGCCAGTCCTGGCCGATCGCGAAAGCCGGCTTCTCATCGACGGCAAGCTCGTCGCCGGAAGTTCGGGCACCTTTCCCACCGTCAATCCCGCCACCGAGGAGACCCTCGGTGTGGCCGCGGACGCGAGCGCCGAGGACATGAGCGCGGCGATCGGCGCCGCCCGTCGCAGCTTCGACGAGACCGACTGGGCCACTGACACCGAGCTCAGGGTCCGGTGCATCCGGCAGTTGCAGCAGGCGATGCGCGACCACGTCGAAGAACTGCGGGAGCTGACCATGGCCGAGGTCGGCGCGCCGCGGATGCTGACCTCGGCGGCCCAACTCGAAGGCCCCGTCGAGGATCTGACGTTCTGCGCCGACACCGCCGAGTCCTACCGGTGGACCACCGACCTCGGCACCGCGTCGCCGATGGGCATCAGGACCCACCGCACCATCGCGCGGGAGGCCATCGGCGTCGTCGGCGCGATCACCCCGTGGAACTTCCCGCACCAGATCAACCTCGCCAAGATCGGCCCGGCGCTGGCCGCCGGTAACACCTTGGTGCTCAAGCCCGCCCCGGACACGCCGTGGGCGGCCGCGGTGCTGGGTGAGCTGATCACCGAGCACACCGACTTCCCGGCCGGGGTGATCAACATCGTCACCTCCAGTGATCACGGTGTCGGTGCACTTCTGTCGAAAGACCCACGGGTGGACATGGTTTCGTTCACCGGATCGACGAACACCGGGCGGTCGGTGATGGCTGACGGCTCGGCCACGCTGAAGAAGGTGTTCCTGGAACTCGGCGGCAAGTCGGCGTTCCTGGTTCTCGACGACGCCGACCTCGCCGGCGCGTGCTCGATGGCGGCCTTCACCGCGTCCATGCATGCCGGGCAGGGGTGCGCGATCACCACCCGTCTCGTGGTGCCGCGCAACCGGTACGACGAAGCCGTCGAGGCCGCCGCGGCCACCATGGCCGGTCTCAAGCCGGGGGATCCGACCAATCCCGGCACGGTGTGCGGGCCGGTGATCTCGGCGCGCCAGCGTGACCGGATCCAGAGCTATCTCGACTCCGCGATCGCCGACGGTGGCAGGTTCGCCTGCGGCGGTGGACGTCCCGCCGACCGCGACACCGGTTTCTTCATCGAACCGACGGTCATCGCCGGTCTCGACAACAACGCCAAGGTGGCCCGTGAAGAGATCTTCGGACCGGTGTTGACCGTCATCGCCCACGACGGCGACGACGACGCCGTGCGCATCGCCAACGACTCGCCGTACGGCCTGTCGGGCACCGTGTTCTCGCCGGATCTGGAGCGCGCCAACGCCGTCGCAGCACGCCTACGGGTCGGCACGGTCAACATCAACGGCGGCGTCTGGTATTCGGCGGACATGCCTTTCGGCGGTTACAAGCAATCCGGCATCGGCCGGGAGATGGGGCTCGCCGGTTTCGAGGAGTACCTCGAGATCAAAGCGATTGCTACTTCTGTTTGACACTGCGAGCAGCGAACCAGAGGAGACATCAGTGGGCCTGTACGGCGATCAGTTCAAAGACAAGGTGGCCATCGTCACCGGCGCCGGCGGCGGCATCGGCCAGGCGTATGCCGAGGCGCTGGCGCGGGAGGGCGCGGCCGTCGTCGTCGCCGACATCAACACCGAAGGCGCGCGGAAGGTCGCCGACGGCATCAAGGGTGAAGGCGGCAACGCGCTGGCCGTCCGGGTGGACGTGTCCGATCCCGACTCCGCCAAAGAGATGGCCGCCCAGACCCTCTCGGAGTTCGGCGGTATCGACTACCTGGTCAACAACGCCGCGATCTTCGGTGGCATGAAGCTCGACTTCCTGATCACCGTCGACTGGGACTACTACAAGAAGTTCATGAGCGTGAACCTCGACGGCGCGCTGGTGTGTACCCGGGCGGTCTACCGCAAGATGGCCAAGCGCGGCGGTGGCGCCATCGTCAACCAGTCGTCCACCGCCGCGTGGTTGTACTCGAACTTCTACGGGTTGGCCAAGGTCGGGATCAACGGCCTGACCCAGCAGCTGGCCACCGAACTCGGCGGGCAGAACATCCGGGTCAACGCGATCGCGCCGGGCCCCATCGACACCGAGGCCAACCGGACCACCACACCGCAGGAGATGGTCGCCGACATCGTCAAGGGAATCCCGTTGTCACGCATGGGTGAACCCGACGACCTGGTCGGCATGCTGCTGTTCCTGCTGTCCGATCAGGCCAAGTGGATCACCGGACAGATCTTCAACGTCGACGGCGGACAGATCATCCGCTCATGAGTGCCGACGACCTCAAGCTGGGCTACATCGGACTGGGCAACCAGGGCGCTCCGATGGCCAAGCGTCTGGTGAACTGGCCGGGCGGGCTGACCGTGTTCGATGTCCGCACCGAGGCGATGACGCCGCTGGCCGAGCTGGGTGCCACGCTGGCCGACCGCGTGGCCGATGTGGCCGCCGCCGACGTCATCAGCGTCACCGTGCTCAACGACGCACAGGTGCGCGACGTGGTCGGCGAGCTCGCTGCGCACGCCGAGCCGGGCACCGTCATCGCGATCCACTCGACCATCGAACCCCAGACCGCCGCCGAGCTGGCGGAGCAATTGCGGCCGAAGGGGATTCACATCGTCGATGCTCCGGTCAGCGGTGGTGCCGGGGCCGCCGACAAGGGGGAACTCGCGGTGATGGTGGGCGCCGACGAGCACGCCTACGAGCGGGTCAAGCCGGTCTTCAAGCAGTGGGCGTCGATCGTGGTCCGGGCCGGTGAGCCGGGTGCGGGCACCCGGATGAAGCTGGCCCGCAACATGTTGACGTTCGTCGGTTTCACCGCGGCATGCGAAGCTATGCGGCTCGCCGAGGCGTCGGGCATCGATCTGCAGAAGCTCGGCCGGGTGGTACGGCACAGTGACGCGCAGAGCGGGGGGCCGGGCGCGATCATGGTGCGTGACGACATGAAGCCACTGACCCCCGACCACTTCCTGTACGACATGTTCGTGCACACCCGCGGGTTGGCCGAGAAGGACCTGCGACTGGCGTTGGGGCTCGGCCGGGCCACCGGCATCGACCTGCCGCTGGCCGAGATCGCGCTACGTGACCTGGCCACCGGACTCGGTGTCCCCCATGCGAATTCGACCACCGAGGAGTGAGGATGGACGAGTTGCGCCGCAAGGGCCTGGAGAAGATGAACGAGGTCTACGGCTGGGAGATGCCCAACATCGAGGGTGACCCGTATTTCGACCTCACCGTCGACCACCTGTTCGGGACCATCTGGACCAAGCCGGGTCTGTCGATGCGTGACAAGCGGTTGATGACATTGTCGGTGGTGACCGCGCTCGGCCTGCAGGATCTGGCCGAGGTGCAGGTGAACGCGGCGCTGCTCAACGAAGAACTGACCGAGGACGAACTCAAGGAGATGGCGATCTTCCTGACCCAGTACGTCGGGTTCCCACTCGGCTCCGGTCTCAACGGCACCATCTCCAAGGTCGTCGCCAAGCGACGCAAGGCGGCCGAGAAGGGCCAGTCCGAGGACAAGAAGGCGAACGTCAACGCCGCCATCAAGATGAACACGGGGAAGACGCTCGATGATGAGTAGGTATGCCGCGCTGTCGCGCGACGAGCTGGCCACGCTGGTCCCCGAGCTGCTGCTCATCGGGCAGCTGATCGACCGCTCTGGAATGGCATGGTGCATCAGCAATTTCGGGCGCGAGGAGATGCTGCAGATCGCGATCGAGGAGTGGGCGGGGTCCAGTCCGCTCTACACCAAGAGGATGCAGAAGGCGCTGAAGTATGAAGGCGTCGACATCATCACCATCTTCAAGGGGCTGCAGCTCGACATCGGCGCGCCCCCGCAGTTCATGGATTTCCGCTACACCGTTCACGATCGCTGGCACGGAGAATTCCACCTCGACCACTGCGGCGCGCTGCTCGACGTCGAGCCGATGGGTGAGGACTACGTCCGCGGCATGTGTCACGACATCGAGGACCCCACGTTCGACGCCACCGCGCTCGCCACCAACCGCAGGTGTCAGGTCCGCCCGATCCACCGGCCGCCACGGACGCCGGCCGACCGGCATCCGCACTGTGCGTGGACGGTGATCATCGACGAGTCCTACCCCGAGGTGGATTTCATCCCGCACCTCGACATCGTCGGCGCCAGTCGCGCGTACCACACCGAGCTGGAGCCCATCGACCCGAACGACGAAGGGATGGCCGACTACTCGGGCCCGCTGCTGTCCGACGTCGACTTCGGCGCCTTCTCGCACTCGGCGCTGGTGCGCATCGCCGACGAGGTGTGCCTGCAGATGCATCTGCTGGTGCTGTCGTTCAACCTCGCCGTCGAAGCCCGCGCGAAGAGCGACCCGGCGTTGGCGCGGACCATCCGCTCCAAACAGCTGATCGGCATCGCCGGTGTCGCCGCCGAGCGGATCCGCAAGGCGCTCAACCTGTCCACGGACGTCAAAGGTGCACTACGGGTGCTTGAGCTGCACCCGCTGCTGAACCCGGCTGCTTACGTCTGGGCCGACATCGACCCCGGCTTCGTGCACGTGCGTCCGTCGCCGGCGCACGAGGACGAGGCGTGGATCTCGCTGGTCTCACCCGTTGCGGACCTGCCGCTGCAGGCGATCGTGGCTGCGGTGGACCCGCATCTGCGCGCCGAGGTCTCCGG
>NZ_LMVQ01000015.1 GCF_001545925.1 Mycobacterium sp. NAZ190054
CGGCCGCGCGCTGCTCGGCCAGCCGCTGCGCAGCCGCGGCGAGCTCGGTCTGCGCGGCCTGCAGCTTCTCCAGCAGGCGGGCCGCATGCAGGCTCCGCTTGGCCAACAGCTTGCCTGATTCCTCGGCGACTTTCCGGTGGGTCTCGCAGTCGCGGATGGCCTGCTGGTGGGCCGCGGTGGCCTCGACGAGCTCCAGCCGCTGCGCCGCCGGGTCCAGCGACCCGTCGGCGTCGAAAAGCCCTTCCTCGGCGGGCATCCGGGCCTGCAGCTCTTTCAGGCGGGTTCGCAACTCGTCGATGGAGTCGTCGGCGGTCAGCGCCTCCAGGACCGCGCGCACCTGCTGCCGGGCCGCACGCAGGTCGCGCCGGCGCTGATCCAGCGCGCGGGCGGCCTCGACGTCGGTGACCCCGGCCGCCTGCAACGACTCGGCCAGGCCGGCTCGCGCACTGTCGAGCACCGTCTGGGTGGCGGCCGCGGACGCACCCGGCACCACCTGCACGGACAGCACACCGGGCAGGTCGACCGCGGTGGCGGATCCCGTCGCGGCGGCCCATGTCTGGCCCGCGCGCAGGGTCACGTCCTGCCCGCCGATGCGGACCTCGACGTCGGCGGCGGCGGTGACCTCGATGTGGGCCGAGGTCTGCTCGACGGCGGCGGCGGCCCGGTCGACGGCGGCCGCGGCGCTCTCGATGGCGGCCAGCCGCGCATCGGTGAGCGTGATCGCCGCCAGGTCGTTCTGCACCGTGGCCAGTTCGCGTTCATGCCGTTCGATCGCGGCGATGCGGGTGGTGAGGCGGTCCATCTCCTCGCGGTCGGCCAGCCGCTGCACCGCACCGCGTGCCGCGTCGACCCGCTCCTGGCTGGCACTCAGGGCGGTTCGCGCCTGTTCGGCAGCCTCCTCCGCGGCGACCTGCATCTCCTTGGCGGTGTCCAGTGCGTCGGCGGCGGTGTCGTTTTCGGCCTGCAGCACCGCTACCGTCGCCGTCCGCTCGTCGATGTCGGCCCGCGCGCGGCGCCGCTCGGTCAGCACCGCGGTGGACGCGGTGTGCGCGGCCCTGGCGGCATCGGCACGCACCGTCGCCTGGTCGAACTCGCCCTGCAGCACCGCGACGGCCGCGGCTGCGCTCCGTGCGCGGTCGAGCCGCTCTGTGGCAGAGGCGCATTCCCGCGCCAGCCGGGACAGGTCGGCGGTCATCCTGGCGTGGGTGCGCACCGCTTCGTCGACCTCGGCCATCGCGGCCGCGCAGCGTGCCACGTCCTCGTCGGCGGCGCGCAGCCGCGCGGAGGCGGCCGCCCATTCGCCGGTGGCGCGGCCGGTCAAGGTGAAGTAGCGCCGGTACTCCTCCTCGACCCGGTCGATCAGCAGGCTCTCGACGTTCCCGGGGCCCGCCGCGGGCACGTCGTCGACCTCACCGGCCACCACGTCCAGCGCCCGGGACAGCGCATCGCACCCCGAGAGCTCCGCGGCCGACGTCGGCGCCGACTGCAGCACCCGCTGGGCCTGCCACAAATCCAGGTCCACGGACTCGGCGAGAATCGCGCGCACGCGTTCGTGCGCCTCGTCGCCGGTGAGCTGCTCGCGCCGCGGGGTCAGCACGGTCAGTTCCGTCTCGGGCCGCTTGTGGAAGCGCTTGCGGTACACGAACCGGTAAGGACCCGCGGAGATCTCGGCCGTCACCTCCGCGCCGACGTCGGCGTGCGTCGGCTTGACCTGTTTGACCTCTTTCCGGCTGGAGCGGTCCTTGGACTCCAGCAGCAGGTCGAGCGCTTCGAGCATCGAGGACTTGCCGACCTCGTTCGGGCCGCTGACCACCACCACCCCGCGATCGGGAAACTCGATGTCGCGGTGGGTGATTCCGCGGTAGTTCGTCAGGACCAGTCGGTGCAGCTTCACGCCGCGCCCCCTTCGGTGAGGCGCAGCAGCAGCGCCAGCGCCGCGCGCGCGTCCTCGGCGTCGTCTCCGGCCGACCGCGCCGTGGCAACCAGCTCGTCGACCGCGGCGGCGGCGAAGCCACCGATCCCGAGGTCGTCGAACTCCCCGTCGGCCGGCATCACCGCGAGGTCGGTCTCCTTGTCCCACGGCACCAGCGCCGCGAACAGCCGGGCGTAGCGATCGAGGCACGCGTCCAGTGCCGCCCGGTCGGTCACCGTCAGGGATCCGGTCAGCCCGAGCCGGATCACGGTGCGCTCCTTGTCCGGCATCTGGTCGAGGTTGATGTCGAGATCGGCGACGTCGCGGTTGTCGTCGACCGCGTGCCGCAGGGACATGAACCGCCAGGTGCCGACCCGGCGCGCCTCCACCTGGACCGGCCGGCTCGCCTCCGATTCGTCGATGTCGACGACCAGCACGTTCCCCGGGTCGGGTTCGATGTCGTCGTAGTTGGTGACCTCCGGTGAGCCCGAGTACCAGACCCGTCCGCTGGTACCGACGCTCATGCGAGAGTGCTTGTCCCCCAGCGCGACGTAGTGGACCGCGCCGCGCTCGATCGCGGCCTCCACGCCGGCGAGCGCGATCAGCGACGGCCGGTCCTTGTCCGGGACGTGGATGTCGACGGCACCGTGACCGACGACGACCCGGGTCACGCTGCCCGCGGACAATCCGTCGAGGACCCGGCCCACCAGGTCGGTGGTGGGCGCCTTCGAGAACCACGGCGCGGCCACCAGCTCCAGCCCCGGACGGACCTCGTGCACCCCGGCCCGGTCGAGCACCACCACGTTGTCGGGCTTCTCGGAGGTGAACAGCGCGCTGGTGTACACCGACGACGCATCCAGCGGATCGTGGTTGCCGGGCAGCAGATACACCGGGACCGGGATGGCGCGCATCGCCTCCAGGGCGGTGCTGACCTCGCGCGGGGCGAGCTGATTGTGTTCGAAGACGTCCCCGGCGACGACGACGAACTCGGCGTCCACCTCCCCGGCCAGCGCACCCAGCGTTGCCACCGCGCTGCGCCGCGACGCCGAATAGCGGGGCTGCGCATCACCGTTGAGGTAATGACGGGTCATTCCCAACTGCCAGTCAGCAGTGTGCAGAAATCGCATCTCGCCCCGCCCCCTCCGCGTCGTCACCGGCTGTGTCTGTCATGGCATGGCTACTGTAGGGCCGCCCCCCGACAAGTCCGTGGACGCGCACCGGCATGGCCTACGGTTGACCGATGAGCGACCGACACCGCACCCTGCTGTTGCTTCGCCACGCCAAGTCCGGCTACCCGGACGGGGTCGTCGACCACGACCGTCCGCTGGCGGCGCGCGGCGTCCGGGAGGGCGCCCTGGCCGGCGACTGGCTCAGGGCGAACGTGGGTCAGGTGGACGCCGTGCTGTGCTCGACGGCGACACGCACCCGCCAGACCCTGGAGCGCACCGGCATCACCGCACCCGTGCGGTACGTCGACCGCCTCTACGACGCGACGCCGGGCATCGTGATCGAGGAGATCAACGCCGTGCCCTCCCACTTCGACGGGGACGTCTCGACGCTGCTGGTCATCGGGCACGAGCCGGTGATGTCGTCGCTGGCGCTGGGTCTGGCCGACAACCCGGACGTCGACAACCCTGCCTACCAGAGCATTTCGGCGAAATTCCCGACGTCGGCGATCGCGGTGCTGCACACCGCGGCCGCGTGGGAACACCTCGCGTTACGGGGAGCCGAGCTCGTCGGCTTCCACGTCCCGCGCTGAACCGGCCGGGGTCAGGCCCGGGTGGCCAGCGTCAGCTCCATCAACTTGATCGCCATCCCGCAGGCGTCCATCCCGGGGGTCTGGGGGTTGACCCACCAGCCGACGACACCGGCGGCATCGCTGGCGACGCCGCACGACCCATTGGGATCGTTGGGCCGCATCACAATCGATGAGATGCCCGCGACCGACCGGTTCTCGATCTGGTACTCCAGCTGTTCGGCCACGCCGCGCTCGTTGTCGAGGCTGCCGGTCTCGAACCAGAAGCGGGTGATGTCGACGAGTCCGGCCGGGTTGGCGGCCTGCCAGCGGCAGATCGCGCCGACGAACGTGCTCTGGATGTCCAGCGGGTCGGCGCCGACCGTCTCGGCGAGGATGTCCTCGGTGAGGACCTCGCACTCCTTGAGCAGGTTCGGGTATTGACGCTCGGAGTTGTCGTTACGGGGCACGGGGCCGGTCCCGGATTTGGCGGCGGTGCCTTCGACCGTCTGTGTGCAACCGGTCAGCACGGCCAGCCCGGCCAGCGCGGCGATCGCTCCTGTGAGCAGGCGTCGGGTCATCGCGAATTCACAATCGACTGGCGGGTGAGCTCCTTGGCCACCTCGCACGGGTCCGGATACGGCGGCTGCGCGTAACTGATCGACCATTCGATGAAGTCGTCGTCGAACTGGATGCCGACCTCACACAGGTTGACGCCGATCTCCGGGTCGGGGTCCTCGTTGATCCCGATGAAGCCGTCGTGGCCCTCGATGCTGAGGTCCTCCACGCTGGTCCGCGACAGCTCCATGGTCTTGCGCTCGCGGCCGATCGGGCTGCCGCGGAACCACGAGAACGAGAAATGCGGCCCCAGGATCGATCCACCGGAGAGCCACTGGCACCCGACCGAGGTCTTCGCGGTGTTCACCAGACCGGGTACCTCGGTCAGCCTCATGATCTCCTCGTCGCTGACGCCACCGCATTCGGGGAAGAACGGTCCGTGCGCAACGCTCTGCTGCGGCGCCTCGGTCGACGGCACGGCCGGGGTCTGCGGCTCGGAATCGGAGCACCCGGCGAGCACCGGGAGCACGGCCGCGGCGGCGACGGCCAGCGACCTGCGCACGCGACGGGCAGATACCGGCGCCGTCGGCCGACGGTGTCCACGGAAGCTGGGGTTCACGCCATGCACTGTAGCGGCAGCCCTCGGCGTCAACCACCGACATGCCGACTGACCTGCCCATTTATCGGATTCTCAGGTGTGGCGAACCCTCGCTCGCAGCGGGGCCCGGCAATCGGTGTGGGACAGTAGCGGGATGCTCTGGGGGCTGCTCCGCCGGTACGCACGGCCCTACCGCCGGCTGCTGACGATCGTCGCGTCGCTCCAAGTGGTCAGCACGCTGGCGACGTTGTACCTGCCCACGGTCAACGCCGCGATCATCGACGACGGTGTCGCCCGAGGCGACCTGCGCCGCATCGCCGAACTCGGACTGGTGATGCTGGCCGTGACCGGGTTGCAGGTCATGTGCGCGGTGGGTGCGGTGTACTTCGGGTCGCGCGCGAGCATGGGCGTGGGCCGCGATCTGCGCGCGGCGATGTTCCATCACGTCACCGGATTCTCGGCCGAGGAGACGGCGCGGTTCGGCGCGCCGTCCCTGCTGACCCGCACCACCAACGACGTCCAGCAGATCCAGCTGCTGGTCCAGCTGACCTGCACGATGCTGGTCACCGCGCCGATCATGAGCGTCGGCGGCATCGCCATGGCGATCCACCAGGACGCCGGCCTGTCGTGGCTGCTGGTGGTCAGTGTGCCGGTGCTCGCCCTGGCGAACTACTGGATCGTCTCGCATCTGCTGCCCGTCTTCCGCAGGGTCCAGGGCCAGATCGACGGGATCAACCGGGTGATGCGGGAACAGCTGACCGGGTTGCGGGTGGTGCGCGCGTTCGCCCGGGAACCGTTCGAGCGCAACCGTTTCGCCGAAGCCAACACCGCGCTGGCGGGCAGCGTGCTGGAAGCCGGGCGCTGGCAGGCACTGATGCTGCCGGTGACCACGCTGGTGATCAACATCTCCAGCGTGGCGTTGATCTGGTTCGGCGGCATGCGCATCGACGCCGGTCAGATGCAGGTCGGGTCGCTGATCGCGTTCCTGTCCTACTTCATGCAGATCCTGCTCGCGGTGTTGATGGCGACGTTCATCCTGGTGCTCATCCCGCGCGCGTCGGTGTGCGCGGAGCGGATCACCGAGGTGCTCGCGACCGAGCCCGCGATCACCAACTCCCCCACCGCGGCGTCCCCGGCCGCCATCGCCGGCGAGATCCGGTTCGACGCCGCGACATTCAGCTACGCCGGCGCCGACCGCCCCGTGCTGCAGGACGTCTCGTTCACCGCCCGCCCGGGCACCACCACCGCGATCGTCGGGTCCACCGGCTCGGGCAAGTCGACGCTGGTGTCGCTGATCTGCCGGCTCTACGACGTCACCTCGGGTGCGGTGCGCGTCGACGGAGTCGACGTGCGCGACATCGACATCGACCGGCTGTGGGACGCGATCGGACTGGTGCCCCAACGCGGCTACCTGTTCTCCGGCACGGTCGCCGACAACCTGCGGTACGGCCGGCCCGACGCCGACGACGACCAGATGTGGGCGGCGCTGCGGGTCGCCTGCGCCGACGACTTCGTCGGCGCCCATCCCGACGGATTGTCGATGCGGGTCACCCAGGGCGGGATGAACTTCTCCGGCGGTCAGCGGCAGCGGCTGGCGATCGCCCGCGCCGTGATCCGCGATCCGGCGATCTACCTGTTCGACGACGCGTTCTCCGCGCTGGACGTACACACCGACGCACGTGTCCGCGACCACCTGCGCGCCGTCTCCGCCGCGGCCACCGTGATCATTGTGTCTCAACGTATCTCGACGGTGTCCGGCGCCGACCTGATCGTCGTCGTCGACGACGGCCGGGTGGTGGGGTCGGGAACCCACGAGCAGCTGATCCAGAGGTGTCAGCCCTACCGGGAGTTCGCGGACTCGCAGTCGGTGCCGGCGGGCGAGCGATGAGCGGCCCGCTGGCACGCCCGATGCGGATGGGCGAGCCGCCGCAGACCCGGTCCCGCGATTTCAAGGGTTCGGCGATCCGGCTCCTGAGACGACTGACTCCGCACCGTCGGCTGACCGCCGCGGTGATGCTGCTCGGCGTCGGCGGCATCGCCGTCGGGGTGATCGGCCCGCGAATCCTCGGGCACGCGACCGATCTGCTGTTCAACGGGGTGGTGGGCCGCCAGCTGCCCGCGGGCCTGACCAAGGAGCAGGCGGTCGAGGCCGCCAGGGAACGCGGCGACGGGACCTTCGCCGACCTGTTGTCGGGCATGGACGTGGTGCCCGGGCAGGGAGTGGACTTCGGCGCAGTCGGCCGTACGCTCGCGCTGGCTTTGGGCCTGTATCTGGTTGCGGCGCTGATGGTCTGGATTCAGGCCCGGCTGCTCAACGTGGTGGTGCAGCGGACCATGGTGATGCTGCGCGCCGACGTCGAGGACAAGGTGCACCGGCTGCCGCTGCGGTACTTCGACTCGCGGCAACGCGGCGAGGTGCTCAGCCGGGTCACCAACGACGTCGACAACCTGCAGCAGTCGCTGACGATGTCGATCACCCAGCTCCTGACCTCGGTGCTGACGGTGATCGGCGTGCTGGCGATGATGTTGACGATCTCGCCGCTGCTGACCCTGCTCACCGTGGTCACGGTGCCGTTGTCGCTGTGGGTCACCCGCTCGATCGCCAAGCGGTCCCGCAAGCTCTTCGTCGAGCAGTGGACCAACACCGGCAGACTCAACGCCCACATCGAGGAGACCTACAGCGGCTTCACCGTCGTCAAGACCTTCGGCCACCGCGCGCATGCCGAGGAGCAGTTCCGGGAACTCAACGACGACGTCTACCACGCCAGCTTCGGCGCCCAGTTCCTGTCCGGGCTGGTCTCGCCCGCGACCATCTTCATCGGCAACCTCAGCTACGTCGCGGTGGCGGTGCTCGGCGGCATCCAGGTGGCCACCGGGCAGATCACCCTCGGCGGCATCCAGGCGTTCATCCAGTACGTCCGCCAGTTCAACCAGCCACTCACCCAGATCGCCGGCATGTACAACACGCTGCAGTCCGGAATCGCCAGCGCCGAGCGGGTATTCGACCTCCTCGACGCCGACGAGGAGGCGCCGGACCCGCCGGCCGCGCTACCGTCCGGCAACGGCGGACGGAGCGGCCGGGTCGAGTTCGAACGGGTGCGGTTCGGGTACCGGCCCGACGTCCCGGTGATCGAGGACCTCTCGCTGGTCGCCGAACCCGGCACCACGGTCGCGATCGTCGGGCCGACCGGCGCGGGCAAGACCACGCTGGTGAACCTGTTGATGCGGTTCTACGACGTCGACGCCGGCCGGATCCTGCTCGACGGCGTGGACATCGCGTCGGTGAGCCGCGCCTCACTGCGTTCACGCATCGGGATGGTGCTGCAGGACACCTGGCTGTTCGCCGGCACGATCCACGACAACATCGCCTACGGGCGGCCCGAGGCCGGCCGCGACGAGGTGATCGAAGCGGCCCGGGCCGCGTACGTCGACCGCTTCGTGCACACCCTGCCCGACGGATACGAAACCCGCATCGACGACGGCGGCACGAACATCAGCACCGGGGAGAAACAGCTCATCACGATCGCCCGGGCGGTGCTGGCCCAGCCCCGGTTGCTGATCCTCGACGAGGCGACCAGCTCGGTGGACACCCGCACCGAGGTGCTGATCCAGCGCGCGATGAGCCGGCTGCGCCGGGACCGGACGAGCTTCATCATCGCGCACCGGCTTTCGACGATCCGGGATGCGGACATGATCCTGGTGATGGAGGCGGGCAGGATCGTCGAGCGCGGCAGCCATGACGAGTTGATGGCCAGGCACGGCGAGTACTGGACCATGGCGAGCCGCTGACGTTTGAGCGCCCCGCTCAATCGCATTCGCCGGACGGCCGCGGACGGCTCGGGCACCATGACGGCATGAGCCGCACCGTGCACACCTTCTGCCGGTACTGCCTGGCCTCGTGCGGTGTGGAGGTCACCGTCGACGGCGACCGTGTCGTGAAGATCTCCCCCGACAAGCAGAACCCGCACAGCTGGCGGGATTTCTGCGCCAAGGGCCGCACCGCGCACCAGGTCGTCGAGCATCCCCGCCGGATCGTGGCACCGATGAAGCGGGTGGGCGACCGCTACGTCCAGACCGGCTGGGACGAGGCGATCGCGGACATCGCCGCGCGGATGAACGCGGTCGTCGACGCCGACGGGCCCGACGCGGTGGGCGCGTACTACGGGAACCCGGCCGGCTACTCGTCGTCGAACCTGATGTTCATGAACGGCTGGCTCGACGCCGTCGGGACGTTCAACCGCTACGCGGTGGGTTCGGTCGACCAGAACGCGATGCACGTGGTCGCCGAGAAGATGTACGGCTCGGCGCTGCTGGCACCGGTGTCCGACGTCGACAACTGCGACTACTTCCTGTTGGTCGGCACCAATCCCGCTGTGAGCGCATGGAACTGGCTGGAATCGGTGCCGGGCGGGTGGCGCCGCGCCCTGGCCCGTCAACGACGGGGCGCCACCATCGTGGTCGTCGACCCGCTGCGCACCGAGTCCGCGCAGCGGGCCGACGTGCATCTGGCGGTGCGGCCGGGGCAGGATTGGGCGCTGCTGCTGGCGATGGTCAAGGTGATCCTGGACGAGGGCCTGGAACACCGCGCCGACTGCACCGGTCTCGCCTCCGGCACGGACCGGCTTCGCGACCTGGTGGCCGGCGCCGACCTCGACGATCTGGCCGCCCGCTGCGATCTGCCGCGAGCGCAGATCGTCGATGTCGCAAGGGCGTTCGCGGCGGCGCGGGGGGCGATGGTGGTGACCCGGACCGGGGTGTCGCTGCATCTGGCGGGCACGGTCGGCGAGTGGCTGGGTCACGTGCTGAACGTGATCACCGGCCGCATGGACCGGCCGGGTGGACGACGGTTCGAACCCGGATATGTCGACGCGCTGCGGCTGGCCGATCTGGCCGGCACGAGGCCGCACACCAGCCGGCTGCGCGGACGGCCGCTGGTGGCCGGTGCCCACGCGTTGAGCGAGCTGCCCGACGAGATCACCACGCCGGGGCGCGGACAGATCCGTGCGCTGGTGATCAACAGCGGCAATCCGGTGGTCTCCGGACCCGACGGCGCGAAGCTGGATCACGCGCTGTCACGACTCGATCTTCTGGTCGCGATCGATTTCGTGCAGCGCGAGAGCCACCGCCACGCGCACTGGCTCCTGCCCGCGGTGCACTGGCTGGAGCGCGACGATCTGTTGACGTTCACCAGCAACCTGCACGACGAGCCCTACCTGCACTACGGCGTGCGCGCGGTCGACCCGCCGGCGCAGGCCAGGCAGGAGTGGCGCATCTTCGTCGACCTGGCGCTGGCGATGGACCGTCCCCTGTTCGGGGCGCCGGGACTCAACGGGTTCGTCAAGGCCAGTCGACGGCTGGCGCGGCTGACCGGCAGAGCCGGCCTCGAATTCGGCCCGCAGTGGGTCGACCGGCTGTTGGTGGCGACCGGCCGCAAGGTCGACGGCCGCCGGATCCGCTGGCGTGACGTCGTCGCACATCCGCACGGCTGGGTGCTCGGGCCGCGGGAGTTCGGGCACTTCCGGAAAGCGTTGCGCACCCCCGACAGGAAGGTGCATGTCGCCCCGCCCGAATTCGTCGCCCGCACCCGCGAACTGCTCGCCGAGCCGGTGCCGCATCCCCCTCCGGACCATCCGTTCCAGCTGGGCAACCGGCGCAACCGGCACTCGATGAACTCCTGGCTCAACGAGCTGCCGGGTCTGCACCCGTCCGGCAGGGGCAGCCACGTGGTGATCCATCCCGAGGACGCGGCGCGGCTCGGGATCGGCGACGGCGACCGCGTCATGGTGCACAGCCCCGTCGGCGCGGTGGAACTGCGCGCTTCGGTCAGCGACCTGCCGCGGCGAGGGGTCGTCGTCATCGACCACGGCTGGGGCTCGAGGGTGTTCGACCCTCTCACCGGATCGGAACCGCGGGTCTACGGCGTCAACCGCAACCTCCTGGTCGACGGCACCGCGGTGGACCCGCTGTCGCAGACCGCGGCGCTGAACTCCGGCTACGTGGCCGTCACACCGGCTTAGAGCTGCGGGCCCTCCGCGCGCAGGTCGTCGACCTCGCGCATCGCAGCGCGCAGTTTGCCCAGCCATTCGTCGGCGTGCTCGCCGACCAGCCGCACCGACCACGCGAGCGCGTCGGAGCGGGACCGGGCCACGCCGGCGTCGACGAGCGTGTCGAGCACCCGCCGCTCCGGCTGCCGCAGCCGGGTCATCACCGGGACGGCGAGGTGGGTGAACAGGATCCGTTCCGGCTGCTGGTCGTCGGCGCCGTGAATCTCCACGCCCCAGGCCACCTTGCGGCCGTAGCGGGCCTCCGCCTCGTCGGCGATCTGCATTCGCTCGGCGCGCGTCTGCTCGCGGAAGCGGGCGGCGCGTCCCGACGCGCGGGCTTCGCTCTCGGGGTTCTCGGAGTCGGGGAGACGACCGATGACGGTGATCTCTTCGCGGTCGACGATGACCTCGGGGTCACCGGCGAACCAGTTGTCGGGCAGGCGGCCGGCGAACCAGTCGCCGGCGTCGGCCGCGTCGGGTTGATCGGCCTGCTGCCAGCCACCGGGGCGACCGGAGCGTCGGCCATGAGGATGATGTCGCATGATTACATGCTTACACCGTTAAAGATCGGTTGGTGCGATATTCACCGACGGCTGAATCCCGGTCGGCGCCGCGGAGACGGCCCTTAGGGTTGGTGCAGCACACCTGTGAGGAGGCGGCCGTGACAGGACCCGGACAAGGCAGTTGGCAGCCCGACCCCGAAGGTCGGTTCGACTACCGATGGCACGACGGACGGCAGTGGACCGATCAGGTGTCCCATCACGGACAGTTGCAGCGGTCACCGCTGGGCGGCGCGCCCGCCCCGCAGGCCCCGCAGCAGTATCCCGGTCAGCATCAGGTGGAGGCGGTCGCCGGTGGGCCCGGTTTCGCCGCCGGGGGTGACGGATTCGCCGGTATCAGCGGCGATCTCGTCGACGGCCGGTTCAGCGAGAAGGAAGCCAAACCGATCGCGAACCAGAACACCAAACTGCTGCGGGTGCGGCTGGGCGAACCGTTCATGGCCCGGCAGGGCTCCATGGTGGCCTACCAGGGCAACGTCGAATTCGCCTTCGAGGGCGGCGGGGCGTCGAAGTTCCTCAAGAAGGCGCTGACCGGTGAGGGGCTTCCGTTGATGCGGTGCCAGGGCCAGGGTGACGTGTTCCTCGCTGACCGGGCCTACGACGTGCACCTGCTCAACCTGACCAACTCCGGGCTGTCCATCAGCGGCAAGAACGTACTGGCATTCTCGTCGAGCCTGGACTGGAACATCGAGCGGGTCAGGGGCGGCAGCATGGTGGCCGGCGGGCTGTTCAACACCACGCTGCGCGGCACCGGGTGGGTCGCGCTGACCACCGACGGGCCACCGGTGGTGCTCAACGCCGCCGAGGCGCCGACGTTCGCCGACACCAACGCCGTGGTGGCCTGGTCGGCGAACCTCCAGACGCAGCTGAAGACCAGCTTCAAGGCCGGCGCGCTGATCGGCCGCGGCTCCGGTGAGGCGATGCAGGTGTCGTTCTACGGCAACGGTTTCGTGATCGTGCAGCCCTCCGAGGGCATCCCCGCCACGACGCCCCAGTAGGTCAGAGCTCCAGCAACACGGTGACCGGGCCGTCGTTGACGAGCTCGACCTGCATGTCGGCCCCGAAGACGCCGCACGCCACCTCGGCGCCGAGGTCGGTCAGCGCCGAGGCGAACATGTCGACCATCGGCTCGGCGACCGCACCCGGCGCGGCGGCGTTCCACGTCGGCCGCCGACCCTTGGTGGTGTTCCCGTAGAGCGTGAACTGACTGACCACCAGAATCGGCGCGCCGATGTCGGCGGCCGACTTCTCGTCGTCGAGAATCCGCAGCTGCCAGAGCTTTTCGGCCAACCGCCGCGCCTTGGCGGGGTCGTCGTCGTGGGTGACGCCGACGAGCGCGAGCAGGCCCTGGCTGCGCGGGCGGATCTCACCGACCGTCTCGCCGCCGACCGTCACCCTGGCCGAAGTCACCCGCTGCACGAGGATTCGCATCCCGAGAACCTACAGTGAGCCCAAGATCTCCCTCATCGTCGCGATCTCGCGCTGCTGCGTCTCGATGATGGCGTGCGCCAGGTCCACCGCCTGCGGGGCCTGACCGCTGTCCACCTCGGTCTGCGCCATTCGGACCGCGCCTTCGTGGTGGGCGATCATCCCGGTCAGGAACAGACGGGCGGCCTCGACACCCTGCGCCTGCCGCAACTGTTCGAGTTGCTCCTCGGTCATCATGCCCATCCCGGCGTGATCGACCGCGCCGCCGCCCATGTCATGCCCTTCGTGGCCGGACGGCGCGGGCACACCCCAGTCGGTCAGCCACTGCCGCATCGTGTCGATCTCCGGACCCTGGGCGGCCTTGATCTGCTCGGCCAGTTGAGTCACCCGCGGGTCGATCCCGTCTTTGCCCAGCATGATGTCGCTCATCACGACGGCTTGTTCGTGATGCGGGATCATGTCGCGGGCGAAGGTGGCGTCGGCGTCGTTGTGCACCTGAGCGCCGTCGGCCGCCTGGGAGGTCGTCTCCTGCTCGTGTGTCGTGTGCTCACTCTCGGTGGCCTGCGTCCCGCCGTCGCCGCAGCCGGCCAGAAGCAACGCAAGCGTGGCGCCCACGGCGCCCGCCCCGGCCAGCACACTGCCTTTCGACACCATTTCCTGCTCCCTTCCCATGGAGTCGATACCCTAGGGGGTATGGTACATATTGGTCGTCACAACGTGAACAGGAGCCCGATGAGCACTACCACCATCACCGTCGAGGGTATGAGTTGCGGCGGATGCGCCAATTCCGTCCGCGCCGAGCTCACCCACATCCCCGGCGTTCTCGAAGTCGAGGTCGACGTCACCAGCGGTGCGGTGACGATCGGCAGCGACAGCCCCGTCGACCCCGCGGTCATCCGCGCGGCGGTCGAAGAGGCCGGCTACTCGTTGGCGGGTTGATCGGCATGGCCGCCCCGGTGAAGATCGCCGCCTTCGTCGCCATGCTTGCCGTGGTGTTCGCGGCCTCGCTGTGGGTCGGCCACGCCGTCGGCCCCTCCCCCGGCGTGGCGGTGCCCGCCGGCGAGACACAGACCCATGAGGGGGAGCACCGGTGAACACCGTCGAACTCACCATCGGTGGGATGACCTGCGCGTCGTGCGCGGCGCGGGTGGAGAAGAAGCTGAACAAGCTCGACGGTGTCGCCGCCACGGTGAACTTCGCGACCGAGAGGGCGCGCGTCGAATACGGGGAGCAGATCTCCCCTGAGCAACTCGTCTCGGCCGTCGAGTCGGCCGGCTATCAGGCCGCGCTGCCCGAACGCGCCGCCGAACCGGCCGAACCCGCCGAGGACCCGGCGGCGGCGCTGAAACGGCGCCTGCTGATCTGCGTGGCGTTGTCGGTTCCGGTGATGGCGATGGCGATGGCGCCGGCGCTGCAGTTCACGTACTGGCAGTGGCTGTCGCTGACCTTGGCCGCGCCCGTGGTGGTGTGGGGCGCGTGGCCGTTCCATCAGGCTGCGTGGACCAACCTGCGCCACGGGACCGCCACGATGGACACGCTGATCTCGGTCGGCACGCTCGCCGCGTTCGGGTGGTCGCTCTATGCGCTGTTCTGGGGCACCGCCGGCATGCCGGGGATGACGCACCCGTTCGAGCTGACCATCGCCCGCACCGACGGCAGCGGCAACATCTACCTCGAGGCCGCCGCCGGGGTCACGACGTTCATCCTGGCCGGCCGCTACTTCGAGGCGCGGGCGAAGCGACGGGCCGGCGCGGCACTGCGGGCACTTTTGGAACTGGGTGCCCGCGAGGTGACCGTGCGCAGAGCCGGTGCCGAGCAACGCATTCCGATCGAGCAGCTGACGATCGGCGACGAGTTCGTGGTGCGTCCGGGCGAGAAGATCGCCGCCGACGGCGTTGTCGTGGAGGGCGCGTCGGCGGTCGATGCGTCGATGCTGACCGGGGAGTCGGTGCCGGCGGAGGTGCAGCCCGGCGATCAGGTGGTCGGTGCGACGGTGAACGTCGACGGCCGTCTGGTGGTGCGCGCCGAGCGGGTGGGTGCCGACACCCAGCTGGCGCAGATGGCACGTTTGGTCGAGGACGCCCAGAACGGGAAGGCGCAGGCGCAGCGGCTGGCCGACCGGATCTCCGGGGTCTTCGTGCCGGTCGTGATCGCGCTGTCGGTGGCCACGCTGGGTTTCTGGGTCGGCAGTGGGCAGTCGCTGGCCGCCGCGTTCACCGCGGCGGTGGCGGTGCTGATCATCGCGTGCCCGTGTGCGCTGGGCCTGGCGACACCGACGGCACTGATGGTGGGCACGGGCCGCGGCGCGCAATTGTGCATCCTGATCAAGGGGCCCGAGGTGCTGGAGGACACGCGACGCGTCGACACGGTGATCGTGGACAAGACCGGCACCGTGACCACCGGGAACATGACGTTGGTCGACGTGTTCGCCGGCGACGGGGAGCAACCGGACGAGGTGTTGCGAATCGCCGGTGCGGTGGAGAACTCGTCGGAGCATCCGATCGCGCGCGCCATCGCGTCGGGCGCACTGGAGAAGTTCGGCGAGCTGCCCACGGTCGCGGGCTTCACCAATCTGCGCGGCCTCGGTGTGTCCGGCGAGGTGGACGGGCATGCGGTCGTGTTGGGCCGGGTCCGGCTGCTGGCGGACCGGGCGGTCGACGTCCCGGACGACGTCCGTGCCGCGGTTGCGCAGGCCGAGGCCGACGGCCGGACGGCGGTCGTCGTGGGCTGGGACGGACGCGCCCGGGGCGTGCTGATGGTGGCCGATGCGGTGAAACCCACGTCAGCGGAGGGCATTTCGCTGCTGAAGCAGTTGGGCCTGACGCCGATCATGGTGACCGGTGACAACGAGGCGGTCGCGCGTGCGGTCGCCGCCCAGGTCGGCATCGACGAGGTGGTCGCCGGGGTGCTGCCGCAGGACAAGGTCGACACGGTCAAGCGGCTACAGGCCGACGGCAAGGTGGTCGCGATGGTCGGCGACGGTGTCAACGATGCGGCCGCGCTGGCGCAGGCCGATCTGGGGCTGGCGATGGGCAGCGGCACCGATGTCGCGATCGAGGCCAGTGATCTGACGTTGGTGAGCGATGACCTGCGCGCGGTCCCGGATGCGATTCGCCTGTCCCGCAAGACGTTGAGCACGATCAAGGGCAACCTGTTCTGGGCGTTCGCGTACAACGTCGCGGCGCTGCCGCTGGCCGCGGCGGGACTGCTCAATCCGATGATCGCCGGCGCCGCAATGGCTTTCAGCTCGGTGTTCGTGGTGAGCAACAGCCTGCGCCTGCGTGCGTTCACTCCGTCGCGCTGAGCTACGGGCCTTCGTCGTCTTCGGGGAGTAGGTGGCGCACGTGGTGGTAGCCGTTGACGCGGTGCTGCCCTGTGTCGAGTTCGGGTGGGGGGATCCATTCGGTCTGGTTTTTGGCGTTCTTGCGGGTGGTCCAGCCGGTGTTCTCGATCATCCGATTGTCCGGCCCACAGGCCAGGGTCAGATCATCGATATCGGTCTGACCGTCGTCCTTCCAATCCTTGACCGCGTGATGGACCTGGGCCCAGTACCCCGGCACCGTGCAGCCCGGCCGGGTGCAGCCCCGCTCCCGGGCGTGCAGCACCAACCGCTGCGCGGCGTTGGCCAACCGTTTGGCCCGACCCAATACAGGGACTGGCCGGTGTGCCCGTCGAACACATACAGATAGTGATGCGCCTCGGCGGCCATCCGGATCAGATCCCGCATCGGCAACAGGCTGCCGCCGCCGGTGACCGCCACCCCGGCGCCCTTCTCCAACTCCTGCAACGTCGTCGACACGATCACCGTCACCGGCAGCCCATTGTGGCTGCCCAGGTCACCCGATTCCAGGCTGCGCCGCAGCAGGGCCTTGAGGCCGTCGTGATTGCGCTGCCCTGCGGTGCGGGTATCACGACCGCCGTCGGGGTCCTCCTGGCCGCCGTCCTTGGCCGGCTCCTCGGCGGGCAGGTTGGCTCCCGGGGCGGCCTCCTTGGCCAGGGCCGCGTCCAGATAGGCCCGGGTCTCGGCGTCGATGTAGCCGGAGATCTTGGACAACCCGTCGCGCTGCTGCTTGCCGATCTTCACCCAGCGCTTGCGGGCCCGCTCCTGCTCGGTGGGTTCGGGGCCGTCCTGATCGGGCGTGTCAGATGGTTTGTGTAGGAGCTGCATGAGCCAGATGGAGCACGATGATGTCCATGGTTGTTCGGCAGGACAGTCAGGCCGGTGACGGCGATAACGACGATGAGATAGACCGGCTGGATT
>NZ_LMVQ01000016.1 GCF_001545925.1 Mycobacterium sp. NAZ190054
CCACCCCACACCCCCCGCGCCCGAACCTCCCCCCGCATCGCACCCCACCCGGTCCCAAGGTTCCCCAGTCCCCCGCCGAGCACCCGACCCTGGGCACCGGGGTGGCGCGCAGGCTGCGGACGTGCTCGACCATGCGCGGCGTGAGGCAACCCACCAGCGAGATGAACAGCAGCACGTAGATCGCGGTGAACCAGAAGCTGGAGAACACGTCGAACGCCTGCAGCCGGTCCAGCCACGGGCCCAGGGTCGGGTGCTCGGCGAGGTACTCGGCGACCTTCGACTCGTTGAGGTTGCGCTGCGGCAGCAGCGCGCCGGGGATCGCCGCGAGCGCGAGCAGAAACAGCAGCACCAGCGCGGTGCCCATCGACGTCAAGGTCCGCCAGGTGTTGCGGATCAGGGCCACGATCCGCATCAGATCGGCAGCCTGACGTCGCTGACAAACGCGTCGCGCACCCAGGACACGAACTCGTTCCACAGACCGCTGACCAGCGCGACACCCACCAGGATCATCAGCACGCCGCCGAACACCTGGATGGTCCGGGTGTGCCGGCGCAGCCAGCCCAACCCGGCGACGGCGCGCGCCGACCCGAAAGCCAGCAACACGAACGGGATTCCCAGCCCGAGGCAGTACGCGACGACGAGCACCACACCACGCGCGACGTTGCTGCCCTCGGTGGCCGACGCCACGGCGATCACACCGGTCAGCGTCGGGCCCAGGCACGGCGTCCACCCCAGCGCGAACACCGCCCCGAGCAGCGGCGCGCCGCCGAGGGTCGAGATCTGCCGCGGCGTGAACCGGGTGTCGCGCTGCAGCATCGGCACCAGGCCGATGAACACCAGACCCATCAGGATCGTGACCACCCCGCCGAGGCGTTGCAGCAGAAGCTGATTGGTGATCAGCGTGGTGGTCATGCCGAGCACGGCGACGGTGCCGAGCAGGAACACCACGGTGAACCCGGCGACGAACAACGCCGCCGCGCCGGCGACCCGCAACCGCGCGCCCTTCACCGCGACGGCGCCGGTTCCGCCCGCCGGCCGGTCGTCGACGCCGACCACCGCGGCCAGGTACGACAGATAGCCGGGCACCAGCGGGATCACGCACGGCGACGCGAACGACACCAGCCCGGCCAGCGCGGCCAGCGCCATCGCCAGCAGCAGCGGCCCGCTCGCGGTCAGTTGGTCGATCTGGTCGAGGTTCATCGTTCGGCTGCCAGCCGTTCGACGACGGGTTGCAGATCCTCGGCGAGCAGCTCGCGCAGGAACACCGCGGCCACCCGGTGTTCGCGGTCGAGCACCACCGTCGACGGGATCACCGTGGTCGGGTAACGCCCGCCGAACGCGATCATCGTGCGCATGGGCGGGTCGTAGATCGACGGGAAGGTGACCCCGCGGTCGGTGATGAAGTCACGAGGGGCGTCGATGTTGTTGTCCCGCACGTCGATACCGAGGAACGCGACACCTTCGTCCCGGGTCGCGTCGTACACCTTCTGCAGCTGGGTGATCTCGGTGCGGCACGGTCCGCACCACTGTCCCCACACGTTGATCACCACCACCTGGCCCGCGAAATCGTCCAGCGAGATGGTCCTGTCGGTGTCCATCAGGTCCGGCCCCGACAACGGTCCCGGGGTGCCGCGCTCGCTCGGGGGGTCGTAGAAGATGTCGGTCTGGCCGCCGGGGGCGACGAACTCGAACGAGCCGCCCTGGGCGACGGCGTCACTGCCGGTGGCGCATCCGGCGAGCACAGCGGTGACCGCGCACGCTGCGAACAGCGTGCGCATCAGGGCCACCACCCGGTTCACTGCCCGGCCAACTCCGCATACCCCCAGCCGACACAGGTGGCGTCGTGAAAGTAGAACGACGTGACCGACGCCAGGTTGCACATGCGCCGGGTCGGGAAGTGGTGCAGCGGACGGTCGGTCATCGCCCGGCGCAGCGTCTCGACGGGTAGCTGATGGCTGACGCACACCGCTTCGTGGCCGTCGGCGGCCTCCCGGGCCCGGAACACCGCCCGCTTCATGCGGGCCGCGATCTCGGTGTACGGCTCACCCCAGGACGGCACGCGTGGGTTGCGCAGGTGCCACCAGTTGCGCGGATCGCGCAGCGCACCGTCTCCGGGTGAGACGTTCTGTCCCTGAAAGACGTTCAGCGATTCGATCAGCTCGTCGTCGGTGTTGACGGGCAGATCGTGGTGGGCCGCGATGGGGGCGGCGGTCTCCTGCGCCCGCTCCAGCGGGGACGCGACGACATGGGTGATGTCACGGGAGGCCAACCACTCGGCGACGGCGTTGGCCTGCGCCTGTCCCCGCTCCGACAGGTGGTAGTCGGGCAGCCGGCCGTAGAGGATCTTGTCCGGGTTGTGCACCTCACCGTGGCGCATCACGTGCACGATCGTCCTCATGCGGTCGCCTGCGCGGCTGCGCGTGCCGCGCCCGGCAGCGCGGCGGCGATCTTGTCGAACGCGTCGTCGTCGAGAGCCGTTGAGACGAACCAGGTTTCGTAGGCGCTCGGCGGCGGGTAGATCCCCGCGTCGAGCAGTGCGTGGAAGAACGCGGGGAAGCGCCACGTCTCGGTGGCCCTCGCGGTGGCGAAGTCGGTGACCGGCTCGCCGCCGAAGAACACGCTGAACATGTTGCCCGCGCGCGGAATCTGATGCGCCACACTGGCTTCGGTAAGCGCATCGCCGATCAGCCCGACCAGCCGGTCGGCGTTGGCGTCCAGCGTGGCGTACGCGGTGTCGTCGGCGGCCCGCAGCGTCGCCAGCCCGGCGGCCATCGCGACCGGGTTACCGGACAGGGTGCCGGCCTGGTAGACGGGTCCCAGCGGAGCGAGCCGGCCCATCACCTCGGCGCGACCGCCGAACGCGGCGGCGGGCAGGCCGCCGCTCATCACCTTGCCGAAGGTGAACAGGTCCGCCTCCACCGGATCCACCCCGTACCACCCTGCGCGGCTGACGCGGAAGCCCGTCATCACCTCGTCGACGATGAGCAGCGCGCCGTGTTCGGCGGTGATGCGGCGCAGTTCGGCGTTGAAGCCGGGTAGCGGCGGCACCGTGCCCATGTTGCCGGGGCTGGCCTCGGTGATCACGCACGCGATCTCGGCGCCGAACCGGGCGAAGACCTCTTCGACCGCCGCGACGCTGTTGTACGGCACCACGATGGTGTCCGCGGCGGCCGCGCCCGTCACTCCCGGGGAGGACGGCAGCCCGAGCGTCGCGACGCCGGAGCCGGCGTCGGCGAGCAGCGCGTCGCTGTGGCCGTGGTAGCAGCCGGAGAACTTCACGATCTTGGCGCGGCCGGTGAAACCGCGGGCCAGCCGGATCGCGCTCATGGTGGCCTCGGTGCCGGAGTTGACCAGACGCAGCAGTTCGACGGGCGCGACGCGGTCGATGATCTCGCGGGCCAGCTCGGACTCCGACGGGGTCGGGGCGCCGAACGACAGCCCGTCGGCGGCCACCCGCTGCACGGCCTCGACGACGGCCGGGTGGGCGTGGCCGAGGATCATCGGCCCCCATGAACACACCAGGTCGACGTAGCGGTTGCCGTCGGCGTCGGTGAGCCGGCACCCCTTGGCCGAGGTGATGAACCGCGGGGTGCCGCCGACGGAGTTGAAGGCGCGCACCGGCGAGTTGACCCCACCGGGGATGACGGAGGACGCGTCGGCGAACAGCTTCGCGGACAGGTCGGTACTGCTCATGCCGACCAGTGTCCCAGCCGGGCCGAAATCGTCCAACTACAGGGTGTAGGAGGCGGGATCGGCGGGTGACCTGCACCACTTGCGTAACCACACGGCGGGAATCGGGCGGACAACCGCCATGCCGTTACGCAAATCGGCGAGCGCAGGTCATACTGTCGCCCGGCGGGCCCGCGGGATCTCCAGCGCCGCGTACAGGGTTCCAGCGGCCAGACCGCCGGCCAGCCAGGACAGGTCGATACCGCCGAGCGCAGTGGCGACCGGCCCCTGCATCACCGGGACCATGCCGTACATGAACAGCCAGGTGCACAGGATGCCGACCGCGAGTGAGAGCAGCGCGGTGGGCCGCACCATCGGCAGCGTCGACTCCCCCGGCGGCGCGAGCAGCGCCTCGGCGTCGACCTGCCTGCGGGCCACCCCGAACCAGTGCACCAGCATGACCGCGGCCCACGGCGCGAGCCAGCCGACGATCCCGACCAGCCACGCGTCGATGGTGTGGGCGAAGTCCCCGTTGAGCACGAAGAACACCACGCACCCCATGGCGACCACACCGATGACGATGTTGAGCACCCGGCGGTCGACCTTGATGTCGAGCGCCTGGGTGGACACCGCGCAGGTGTAGATGTTGAGGATGTTGGTGGCCAGCGGGCCGTGCACGACCAGAAGCAGCACCGGGATCGCGAGCGCCCCGTACGCGTCGACGATGATCTCCCCCGGATCCGACGACGTGCTCAACGTCGCCAGCGTGGCGCCCAGCGCGCCGAGCCACAGCACCGGGATGAACTGGCCCAGCGCACTGGCGGCGAACAGCTTGCGGGCGGGCACCTGCGTCGACACGAACCGCGAGTAGTCGGCGGCATACCCCAGCCAGGTGATGCCCCAGCCGATCCCGATCGCGGTCATGACCGCGGTGATGGCCGCGAAGTGTTCACCCGGGGTCAGCGCGGTGTCACCGACATAACCCCAGTCGACGTCGAGACCGAACCACGCCACGCCGGTCATCGCGACCAGCACGGCGACCGTCGGGGGAACCGTCCACCGCTCGAAGGCCGAGATCAGCCGATAACCGAACCACGCGATCACCACCTGGGTGGTCATGATGACGCCCGCGACGAGGATGCGCGCGCCGTGGTTGTCCAGTGCGGGGTCGACCAGCCCGATCCGGCCGAGCAGCGCCATCACGAGATCGAGCACGATCCAGGTGTTCACGGCGCACCAGCCGATGCACACCAGGGCCTGCACCGCGGCCGGGACGTAGGCGCCGCGCCGCCCGAACACCGCCCGGGACAACACCATCCCGGTGACGCCGGTGCGCTGCCCGATGACGACGAAGATGCCGAACAGCGACATGCCGATCACGTTGCCCAGCGCCAGGACCAGGATCGTCTCGACCAGGCCGAGCCCCATCGTCACGCCGAGCGCGCCGAGGATCCAGTTGATCGGGGCGATGTTGGCGCCCGCCCAGATCCAGAACTGCCCGCGCAGGTCGGTGGTCTTGGCGGACTCGGGGATGACGGTCAACTCGGCTTCGAGGTCGTGGTGCCCGTGCGGCGGGCCCGCCGGCGCCTGCGCGGTGTCGACAGAGGTCATGGCGACTCCTGGTTCATCGGAGGGTCGAGAAGGTCGAGCCGCGCGACGCTGCGCCGTCGGATCGGTCGAAGCGCGTCCCGCCCGCCGTCAACGGACGGGACGTCGGCGCGGCGACCACGTTGCCGCAAGTTTTGTCCATGAATCCCGACGCCGCATCTCCAAGCCCGTGTGATCGCCGCCCCCGTGGCGGATCATGGTGAGATGCAGCTGCCGCAGTGGTTGGCGCGGTTCAACCGGTACGTCACGAACCCGGTGCAACGCCTCTGGGCGGGCTGGGCGCCGACGATGGGGATCCTCGAGCACGTCGGACGCCGCTCCGGCAGGCGTTACCGCACGCCGCTGACGGTGTTCCCGACTGTCTGCGACGGCCGGCCGGGTGTCGCGGTCCTGCTGACCTACGGCCCGGACCGGGACTGGCTGAAGAACATCTCCGCCGCCGGCGGCGGCACCATGCGGCGCCACGGCAGGTCGTTTCCGGTCAGCAATCCGCGGGTGACGACCAAGGCCGAGGCGGCGCCGTCGGTGACCGGCCGGATGCGACCGCTGTTCGGGCGGCTGCCGTTCGAGCAGGCGGTGCTTCTCGACCGCGATTGATCACCGCGGCGCGACGTGCGCCCGGATCGGTCCCCTCGCCACCGTCGTGAACGGCACGTCGACCGGGAAGTCGGCGTCCGCGGAACGGATCTCCAGGTTCTTCACGATGGTCGCCATGGCGAGCGTGGTCTCCAGCCGGGCGAAGTGCTCGCCGATGCAGGGCCGTCCCCCACCGAGGAACGGAAGGAACTGCCACCGGTCCCGGGCCTTGACGTTCTCCGGGCTGAACCGCTCGGGGTCGAAGACCATCGGATCGGGCCACAGCTCGGGGTCGTGATGGAGCGCGTAGAGCCCGATGGCCACCAGGGTTCCCGCCTCGACGCGGTAGCCGTCGACCGCGAAGTCGCGGGTGGCCAGCCGGGCGACGCCCGCGGCGGGCGGGCACAGCCGCAGTGCCTCGTGCAGCACCTGCACGGTGTATCCGAGCCGGGGCACGTCGTCGGGTGTCAGCTCACGGTCACCGATGGCGGCGACCTCGGCGACGATGCGCTGCTGGGCCTCCGGGTGGTGCCCGAGCACCCACAGCGAGTACGTCAACGCGGTCGCGGTCGTGTCGTGGCCGGCGAGCATGAAGATCAGCAGGTCGTTGGCGATGTCCTCGTCGGACAGCGGCGTTCCGGTCTGCGGGTCGACGGCCGCGATGAGTGCCTGCACCAACGGGGCGTCCCGGTCCGGATCCGCCCGGCAGGCCTGCACCATCTCAGCGGTGATCTCCCGCATCGCCGCCACCGCTGCGCGGGTGCGCCGCCGCGCGGGTGTCGGCAGCCAGCGCGGTGCCCGCACCGGACGCAGAGCCCGGTCGGCGGTGTAGGAGGACGCGACGTGCATGCAGCGGGCGATCGTGTCGGCGCGCTCGTTGAGGTCGATGCCCAGCACCGAGCGGCCCAGTGACTGCATCGCGACGCGCCGGCACTCCTCATCCAGGTCGACCTCACCGCCGTCCGGGTAGCGGTCGACGAAAGCTCTTGCCGCCCTGGACATGTGGCCGCCGAAGTTACGGACGTTGTGCTTGGTGAACACCGGCTGCAGCGCCCGCTTGCGCGGCCTCCACTGCTCGTTGGGCAGCACGAAGAGGCTGTCACCGGCGGCGTGCTGCACCTCCTCGTGGATGATGCAGCGGTCCGAGGCGGCGTCGCTGCGCCCCAGCACGTCCCGCATGCCCGCGGGCGACATGACCGCCACGATCGGCGGTATCAGGTTTTTGGGCCCCAGCTGGATCCGGGTGACGGGCCCGCCGGCGTCCCGGATCACCTCCTGACCGGTGTCCAGCCTGCGGACCAACTTGAGCAGCTGCCACAACGGCAGCGGGTTGCGCGGGACCAGCGGCAGGCCGGCGATGTCGGTCTCAGTTCCGGCGACCACTGTGATCACTCCATGTCAGCGGTGCACCCTGGCCCTGTGTCATCACGGTTCCCGGCATCACCCGCAACCGGTACGGGTCCAGCCGCAGCACGGCGAACGCGTCGGAGGTCGGCCCGTCCTTCCACATCGGGATGATGTACGGGTCGTATCCGACCGGCTCGGGACCCGTCGCGAACTTCTGCCACACCGCGGCGCGGGTGTCGTCGTCGGTGTACCACTCGGTCAGGCACTCCGCCGAACAGGTGTCGTGGTTGGTGGTCCAGTAGCTGACCGACACGTCGGGGTGGGCGGCCAGGTGTGCGCGCTTGATCGGCGTCGGGACCGTCGCGATCCACCCGAAGAGATCGGTGCCGTCCCATTCCCAGATCGGGTGCAGGATGCGGGTGCGCGGTTTGCCGTCGTCGTCGACGGTGGCCACCGACGCCCAGACGATCGAGTGGGCCATCTCGACGAAGGCGGGGGCGATCTGATCGAGAGGTGTCACAGAGGCCAGACTAGGCAAGCGCTCGACCCCCTGCTGCCGCGACCGTCATTCTTCGAGTTTCTCCTTGAACTCCTCGGTGTTGCGGAACTCGACATTCCCCTCGTCAGCGGAGGTCTCGATCTTGCCCTTGTCCTCGTCGTCGACCCAGTCGGTGACGGACGTGCCGGCGACGGTGCCTCCGCTGCCCGGCAGGGTCGTGGTCTGGAGATCATCGGAATAAGCCTTGGCCATCTCCTTGGCCTTTTCCCGGTGCTCGTCGGTGACTTCGGGCTTCTCGGTGAGTTGCTGGTTCTGCGCGTCTGTGTGCTCGGCCATGCGCAACGGCTGCCCGAAAGTGTGATCCGCGAAACACGCGCGGTCACGCTGTGACCGCGCGCAACGCCGCCGGAAGGCTGGGCAGGAAATGCTGCCGCGCGAACGCGCGGATGTCGTCGGCCGTCTGCACCGGCTGGGCGCCGGGCAGCAGCAACACCATCGTCGCGTAGCGCAGGATGCAGTCGGCGAGCTCGTCGACCACGTCGGCCCCGATGCGGTCGGCGAATCCCGGCGGAAAGATGATCCGTAGTGCGTCGGCCATCCGCTCGATCGCGGCGCGGTAGTAGCGGCCCGCGAGTTCGAGCACGAGCCCCGGCTCGTCGGTGATCATCTGGTGCAGCACCCGGTGCTGCCGGAACTTCAGAATCGACAGCGTGAACGCCTCGACGTAGTAGTTCGACTGCGGCCCGGCCTGTTTGAGCTCGGCGGCGATGTCGGCGAAGAGCCGGACGTTCTCACGTTCGATGACCGCGCCGACCAACTCGTCCTTGTTGGCGAAACGCCGGTAGATGGTGGTGCGGCTGACCCCGGCGCGCCGCGCGACATCCTCCAGCGCGACGCGGCGGAAGCCGTGCCGCTCGAACTCGACCACGGCGGCGTCGAGGATGTGCCGGGTCGCCGGATCAGGGCCGGACATCGGAACGGGCGTACCCCTTCACGGCGTAACCGCTGTAGCGCACGCGCATCGGCAGCCGGTCCCAGACCCAGTTCACCGGGCGGGACCGCCAGAATGCGGCGAAACGCTGATAGCGCCGCTCCTGCTGGTCGGTCCACGGCAGGTTGAGCAGCATCCGCGCGCGCGGCGGCAGGCCGCCGGTGGTCAGGAACGCCGCCAGCGGGTTGAACACCGGGGCGACGAGCCGCCACACCAGCGGGTGCACCGCCTTGGGCTTGGGAAAGCCCTTGGTGACGTAGCCGACGCCGTACCTGGCCGACGGGTGGGCCACGACGACCTGGTTCATCATCCGGTCCCAGTACTGCTCGAAGTCGGCGTAGGTCGCGGGCATGGCGCGGTCGCTGACGCCGTAGCGGCGGTACCACGTCTTGGACTCCAGCCAGATCTGCTCGCGCTCGGCGCGGGTCAGCCGCTTCACGAACGTGTCCGCGAAGTAGTAGATCTGCTCGACGAACGTCGCGTGCGCCCAGAAGTACGTCTCGGGGTCCAGCGCGTGGTAGCGGGCCCCGGCAGCACCGTCGGTGCCGGGCATCTCCCCTTTGACGTGGTGGTGGAAATCGCGGACCTGCAGACCGGCGTGGTCGTCGTCGGAGCCGTACACCGTGTTGAAGATCGGCGGGATGGTGCGCTTGAGGCGTTCGGCGGTGTCGGCGAAGAACGTCGAGTGGTCGTACACCCCCTGGCCGAGTTCGGCGAGCATGTTCTGCAGCACCGCGGGCCGCGGGCCGATCAGGAACATGCGGTTGTCGCCGAAATAACGCCACACCAGGGATTGCGGGCCCAGTGGCAACGCGTCATCGAGGTGTTCGGGCTGCTGCGCCAACTCGGTCATGCGCAACAGTGTTACAGATTTTGCACTTTGTACCAAACGGCAGGTTTCCGCGAACGTGCACTCCTGGTGGTGAGACGGGGCCGACGGCTACCGGGACTGCATGTTCGCGGCGACGGCGGCAGAAGCGCGGCGCAGGCGGGCGACGCCGAGCACGGCGAGCACCCCGGCGGCCGTCGCCAGCAGCAACGACAGGGTCAGCATCGGTGGGGAGTAGACCTGCGAGACCGTCGACGGCTCCCCGGCCAGCACCGGGTCGACCACCACGTCGGTGCGGGCCGACAGCCAGCTGAGCACGCACCCCACCGCGGCCGCGCCCGCCAGCACCAGCTGTACGACGGCCACCCGGTTCACGAGACGGTCTCCGGCGGGATGCGTTCCTCGACGAGGTTGGTCAGCGCGGCGCGCAGCTGCTGATGCTTGCGGGCCCAGGCCTGGGCGGTGCGGTCGTTGGTGAGGCGCAGACCGATGCCGGTGCGCCCGCGCGGCACACCGGTCAGCTCGCCGAGCGCCCGGGCGTACTGCCACTTGGGCGTCTCGGCACCGCTGGCCTCGGGGTAGATGCGCACGATCTCGTCGGTGAGTGTGATTTCGGTGCCCTGCCGCAGCTTCTCGGTGGTCAGCTCCACCGAGGTGTGGATGCGGGCGGCTTTGACTTGGATCGCCAGGAACAGCGAGACCAGCACGAAGAACAGGCCCGGCACCAGCCATTGGATGCCGTGGCCCGCGGACAACTGGATCAACGCCATCGCGACCCCGGCGGCCGGACCTGCGAGCACCCACAGCCAGCTGGCGCCCTGCTCGTAGAACAGCACCTCGGCGGATTCAGCAGATTCGGCCACCGTCAGTCCTCCTGTTGGAACCAGAGTCGCGCCGCGGGCTGCACCATGAACAGCGCCCCGATCAGCACCGGGAGCAGGCCGAGCAGGATCAACGGTTGCGCGACGCCGAGGCCGAGGGCGAGCAGGCCGATCACCAGCACCGCCGCGAACGCCAGCGCGAGGGTGGCCAGCCGGAACCGGGGATCGCCGTGCCTGGCCCGGCCGGCGAGGAACGCCAGTGCGCCGGCCACCAGCACCGACCCGATGCCGCTGAACCGGTACACGGTCAGGTAGCTGCGAACCTGCTCGTCCGACACCATCGGCGGGATCGCCGCCCGCGCGGCGTCGTACGTCGCGGTCGCCGCCATCAGTCCGCCGACGATCATGATCACCGCGCCGCCGATGAAACACCAGAACGCGATGTCGACGATGCGCGGCCGGGCGGGTGGCGGGGGCGGGGTCATGGTCGGGTCAGCCTAGCGAATCAGCGGGTGAAGAACTCGTGGGACTCCTTGCGGTGCAGCAGGTACACCCCGCCGCCGATCAGCACGGACCCGATGATGACCGCCACCGCGTAGGCCATCGCCGCCGCGGTGGGCCGCTCGACGGAGAACAGGTTGGACAGCGAATACACCATCGATGCGATCGCACCGCCGGTCAGCACCGTGCGCGCCCAGCGGTACCCCTGCCGCAGCAGGAACAGGAACGTCAGCACGACCGCCACCAGGACGCCGGTGAACACCAGCGACAGCGCGAGGATCAGACCGTTCGGGTGCTCCACGGTCGCCACCAGGTCCAGCACGTAGCCGCCCGTCATCAGCGGCAGCGCCACCAGCCACAGCCAGAACGCCGTGTCGACGTCGGGTGGGCGGGCGGTGGATGACCCGTCAGGCCGGGCCGGCTGCTCGGTGGGACCTGTCACGACAGCCAGTGGGCGACGTCGACGGCCCAGTAGGTCAGCACGATGTCGGCGCCGGCGCGCCGGATGCCGGTCAGCGACTCCAGCACCGCGGCACGCAGATCGATCCAGCCCCGTTCGGCGGCGGCGGTGATCATCGAGTACTCGCCCGACACCTGGTAGGCCGCCACCGGCACCGGGGAGATGTCGGCGGTCTCGCGCACCACGTCGACGTAGGACATCGCCGGCTTGACCATCACGATGTCGGCGCCCTCGTCGAGGTCGAGTGCGACCTCGTGCAGGGCCTCCCGCGCATTGCCGGGCTCCTGCTGGTAGGTGCGCCGGTCGCCCTGCAGGCTGGAACCGACCGCCTCGCGGAACGGACCGTAGAACGCCGACGCGAACTTCGCGGCGTACGCCAGGATCGCGGTGTCGGGGTACCCGGCGGCGTCCAGGCCGTCCCGGATCGCGGCCACCTGTCCGTCCATCATGCCACTCGGGCCGACCACGTGGGCACCCGAATTTGCTTGTGCTACAGCAAGTTCGACGTAGCGACGGTTGGTCAGATCGTTGTCCACCCGGCCGGTGGCGTCCAGCACCCCGCAGTGGCCGTGATCGGTGAACTCGTCGAGGCAGGTGTCGGCCATCAGCACGGTGTCCGCACCGAGGTCCTTGGCCAGATCCCGCAGCGCCGTGTTGAGGATGCCGTCCGCGGCCACCCCGACACTGCCGGTGGGATCCTTGTCCTCGTCCCTGGGGACGCCGAACAGCATCAACCCGCCCACACCGGCGCTGACCGCCTCGGCGGCGGCGCGGCGCAGCGAGTCGCGGGTGTGCTGCACGACCCCGGGCATCGAGTTGATGGCTCGCGGCTCGTCGATGCCGTCGGCGACGAACATCGGAAGGACCAGATGCCTGGGCTCCAGCGTGGTCTGGGCGACCAGCCGGCGCATAGCCGGGCTGGTCCGCAGCCTCCTGGGGCGGTGTCGTGGAAACGCCATGTCAACCTTCCGCGAAATTGCATTCCAGCAGCGAAAGTTCGAGTACCGGTCTGCTGGAATGCAATTTCGGCGAGTTCCTAGCGGCGGCGGCTCTTCTTTCGCGGCGGCGGCAACGCACCCTCGGCGCGCAGCCGGGCGGCGTGCTCGGCCAGCGCCTCGACCAGTGGCCCGACCGCGGCGACCTCCGGCTGCACGTCGACGCGCAGCCCGAACTCCGCTGCGGTCTCGGCGGTCTTCGGGCCGATGCAGGCGACGATGGTGCGGGCGTGCGGCTTGCCCGCGATACCGACGAGGTTGCGCACCGTCGAGCTCGAGGTGAAGCACACCGCGTCGAACCCGCCGGTCTTGATCATCTCGCGGGTCTGCGCGGGCGGCGGTGCCGCGCGCACCGTGCGGTACGCGGTGACATCCTCGATCTCCCAACCGAGTTCGCGCAGCCCCTCGGCCAGCGTCTCGGTCGCGATGTCGGCGCGCGGCAGCAGCACCCGGTTCACCGGGTCGAAGATGTCGTCGTACGGCGGGAATTCGTCGAGCAGGCCCAGCGAGCTCTGCTCACCGGTCGGCACCAGCTCGGGGTTGATGCCGAAGGAGCGGACCTTCTCCGCGGTGGCCTGACCGACGCAGGCGATCTTCACCCCGGAGAAGGCGCGCGCGTCGAGCCCGAACTCGTTGAACTTCTCCCACACCGCGCGCACGGCGTTGGTGGAGGTGAACACCACCCACTGGAACCGACCGTCCACCAAACCCTTGACGGCTCTTTCCATTTGGGCCGGGCTGCGGGGCGGCTCGACCGCGATGGTCGGCACCTCGATGGGCAGGGCGCCGTGACCGACCAGCCGGTCGCTCATCTCACCCGCCTGATCCTTGGTCCGCGGCACCAGCACCGTCCAGCCGTACAGGGCGCGGCTCTCCCACCAGTTCAGCTTCGCGCGGTGGGCCACGGTGCGCCCGAGGGTGACCACCAGCGTCCCGGTCAGCGGACCGGCGGTCTCGGCCACGGCCGGCTTGTCGAGCACGGTCTTGTCGAGCAGGCCCGACAGCGTCGTCTCGACCGAACGCTGTTGGCACGTCGTGCCGTTGGCGGTGACGACGGCCGGAGTCGAATCGGCCAGGCCGTATTCGATGAGCGTGCGCGCGGCCTCGGGGAGGTGCGACGCGGTCGCATGCAGGATCAGCGGACCCGGCGCGGCGGCCAGCGCCGCCCAGTCGACGTTGGGGTCACGGACGTCGGCGACAGTGTGCGACGAACCCAGCGGCAGTCCCGCGTAGGTCGGCACCGCCGAGGTGTCGGGCAGGCCCGGCACGATCTCGAACGTCAGCTGCGTCTTGGCCAGCGCGTTGATCTCGGTGATCACCGCGTCGATCGACAGCGGGTCACCGGCGACGAGCCGGACCACGTCCACCCCGGCGCGGGCCTCGGCGGCCAGCGTCTTGGCGACCTCGGCCGGATCTCCCAGCGCGGGCCGCACATCCGGGCCTCCGGGGATCACCGCGTCCTCGGCGGTCTTGGTGGCCGCGTCGGCGTCGGCCTCGGCGGCCTTCGCCGCACCCGCGGATTTCTGAGCCGGGTCGGTTACCGGCGGCAACGGCCCGGACGGTGGCGGCAGCTCCGAGCCCACCAGGGCCAGCACCGCTTCCGGCACGTCGGGGTCGGTGAACACCAGGGCGGCGTTGTTCAACACCGCACGAGCCCTCGTCGTCAGCAGGCCCGGATCCCCGGGCCCGGAGCCGACGAACGTGATGCGGCCGGGCTTGCCCTTGCGTCCTCGCAAGCTCATCTGTCTCTCCCGCCTTCGTCCAACAGATCACGCGCTCCCAGCTCGAACAACTCCCCGGCCACCGAGAGCCCCAGCTCCCGTGCCCGATCGGGTTTCCCGATACCGGACGCGCGGATCACGTCGGATCCGTCCAGCGTCGCCACGCAGCCGCGCAGCGACAGCTCTTCGAAGACGCGGCCGTCCTCATCGATCGACTCGACCACCTCGGCGATCGCGCCCACCGGTGCGGAGCAACCCGCCTCCAGTTCGGCCAGCAGGGTTCGCTCTGCGGTGATCGCCGCCCGTGTGTCGGCGTGGTCGAGCTCTGCCAACACCTGCGCGAGCGCCGTATCACCGGCACGGCACTCGACTGCCAAAGCTCCCTGCGCAGGCGCCGGCAACATCTGGACCGGCTCCAACGTCTCGGTCACCACGCCGAGGCGGCCGATGCGGGCCAATCCCGCCCTGGCCACCACGATGGCGTCGAGTTCACCGCTGCTTACCCTGTTCAACCTGGTATCTAGGTTGCCTCTTAGGGGGCGGATTTCCAAACCGAGACCCAGTGCTCTAAGCTGCGCGGCCCGCCGCGGGGACGAGGTGCCGATCACCGAGCCCGCCGGCAACTCCCCGAGCACCAGACCGTCACGGGCCACCAGCGCGTCCCGGGCGTCTTCGCGCGCCGGAGTCGCGGCGATCGCGAAGCGCGGGTCGGCCGCGGTCGGCAAATCCTTGTACGAGTGCACCGCGGCGTCGACGACACCGTCGGCGATGGCCTCGCGCAGCGCGGCGGTGAAGACGCCCACGCCGATGTCGGCGATGGGCGTGTCGGCGCGGCGGTCCCCCTCGGTGGAGACGATGACCAGTTCGGCGTCATGTCCGGCGGCGATCAGCGCGTCGCGCACAGTTCCGGCTTGGGTGGTCGCCAGCAGGCTTCCCCGGGTGCCGATTCGAATCACGTAATGGCTTTCGGCGGGCCGAGCGTCACTCGGTCTTATCGAGATCAATTGCTACGGAACCCATTTCGCCACTCTCGGCGATGGGTCCCAGTTCACTGCCGGCCACGGCGTCGACCGCGTGCTGGTCGAGTTCGAACAGCTCGCGCAGCGCCTCGGCGTAGCTGTCGCCGCCCGGGGCACTGGCCAGCTGCTTGACCCGCACCGTCGGCGCGTGCAGCAGTTTGTCGACAACCCGGCGGACCGTGTTGGCGACTTCGTCACGGTGCCCGGCATCCAGCCCGGGCAACCGGTTGTCCAGCCTGAGCAGCTCGGCCTCGACGACATCGGCAGCGCGCTGACGAAGCGCGGTGACGGTCGGGGTGACCTCGGCCATACGCTGCCCGGCCAGGTAGTTGGCGACCTCAGCCGCCACGATCGTGCGGGCCGCATCCGCGTCGGTGGCCGCGGCCTTGGCCGAGGGCTCACGCAGGATGCGTTCCATGTCGACGACGAACACGCCGGGCAGGCCGGCGACGGCGGGGTCGACGTCCCTGGGCATGCCGAGGTCGCAGATGACGAGTTCTTTGGGCTCCCTGACGTGCGCCAGCCCGCGGTGCACATCCGCCAGCGAGACCACCGGCCGCACCGCGCCGGTGCAGCTGATGACGATGTCGGCGTCGGTGAGCAGCGGGGGCAGGTGGTCGAACGGGAACGCCTCGGCCGTGACCCCGTACGCGCGGATGTTCTCGGCGAGCCGCTTGGCCCGCGGCAGGGTCCGGTTCACCACGTGGATGCGTTCCACGCCGACGCGGGCCAGGTGTTTGGCCGCCAGCGCCCCCATGGATCCGGCGCCGACGAGCACCGCGCTGCGGCCGGCCAGCGACCCGACCTTGTTCTCGGCGATGTCGAGGGCCACCGAGACCACCGACGCGCCCGCGGCGTCGATACCGGTCTCGGAGTGGACCCGCTTGCCGACGGCCAGCGCCCGCTGGGAGAGCTCGTGGAGTGTGCGGCCCACCGAATGGTTGGCCTCGGCGGACGCGTACGCGCGCCGGACCTGGCCGAGCACCTGCTGCTCGCCGACCACGGCGGAGTCCAGGCCGCCGGCGACGGCGAAGAGATGCTCGACGGCGGCCTCGGCGTACCGCACGTAGGCGTACTTGGTCAGGTCCTGCAGTGACATCCCGGAGTGTTCGGACAGCACCTGCCCGATCACCGAGAGTCCGCCGTGGAACGCCTCGACGACGGCGTAGATCTCCACCCGGTTGCAGGTCGACAGCACCATCGCCTCGGTGACCAGCGAGGACCGCAGCACCTCTTCGACGATCTTGGCCTGATCGGATTCGTCGGTGCTCAGTTGCTCCAGAACGGATACCGGCGCACTGCGGTGCGAAACCCCGAAGAGCAGGACGCTCATGGCTCCCTCACCACGATCAGCACGGCATCAAAGGTAGTCGTTAACCAGTTGGCCCACCAAATTCGCGCTCTCCGGTCAGCGGGAGAGGTCCGCGCGCAACCTCGGCTCGTCCACCTCCCAGTAACTGTGTTCGGCCCCGTCGAGCAACACCACCGGGAGCCGGTCACCGTACTCGGCGCGCAGCCCGGTCTGCCCCGCCGCGGCCGCGGCGTCGACGTCGGTCACCGCCAACGAGAAGCCCAGCTCGCCGGCCAGCTCGGTCAGGCGCGTCGCCGCCGCCGCGCACATCGGACAACCCTGCCGTGTCAGCAGCTCCACCTGTCGATCCACTCCGCCAGTATCCCGAGCGGGTGACCTAATCTGGTAGCCGTGTCCGTTACCGGGGGATCTGAGGCCGGCGCAGGCAGCCGGGCGCAGAAACTGGCCGGTCAGGTCAGCGCCGAGGTCGCCGCGGAGGGGTGGGCGTGATGGTCGGCAACGTGGCCTTCACCGCCGCGGTCACGGTCGTCCTCGCGGCGGGCTGGCTGCCGTTGACCGGGTTCGGTGTCGCCGCGACGGCAACGTTCACCGCCCTCACCGTCG
>NZ_LMVQ01000017.1 GCF_001545925.1 Mycobacterium sp. NAZ190054
TAAGAGCTTCCTAAAGACGATACTGCGGGCAGTTTAAGCGCCCCAATTCGAGTGTCGGCGAGCCGGTCCCTTACCCGCCGGTAACCCTGCGAAGGTGCTTACGGTCGCTGGGGTGCGTCCTCGCGGGTGTGCGGGTGAGCGCAGGGGTGCTGGGCGCGGCGGCCGCCGGTGGGCCGCTACGGGAGTGGCTGCACAAACAGCGCACCGGCTTGCCGCATGTCACTTGGAAATTCGCGGCGAGTGTGGACGGGCGCAGCGCGGCCGCGGACGGCACCAGTCAGTGGATCACCGGCGAGGCCGCACGCGCGGACGTGCACCGGCGCCGCGCCACCGCCGATGCGATCGTCGTCGGCACCGGCACGGTGTTCGCCGACGACCCGGCGTTGACCGCGCGGTTGCCCGACGGCAGTCTCGCCGACCACCAACCCCTGCGGGTCGTGGTGGGGGAACGTGAGATCTCGCCTGACGCAACGGTTCTCAACGACGACTCGCGCACGATGGTGATCCGCACCCGTGATCCGCACGAAGTCATCAAGGCGCTGTCGGACCGCACGGATGTGCTCGTGGAGGGCGGCCCCACCCTGGCCGGGGCGTTCCTGCGGGCCGGGGTGATCGACCGCATCCTGGCCTACGTCGCGCCGATACTGCTCGGCGGTCCGGTCACCGCCGTCGACGACGTCGGCGTGCCGAGCATCGCCCAGGCGCAGCGTTGGCGATTCGACGGGATGACCGCGGTGGGCCCCGACGTGTTGCTGAGCCTCATCCGTACCTAGGGTCGCTTCGCTTGTTATCCAATCGTTTTCAATCGTTCATGTGACGTTTCCGTGCTCGGTGTCACACCCGCGCGCGGGCGCCGGACCGGCCCGCGGCCGCCGGCTCTCGCTAGACTGGTCCGGGAATTCGCGCTTTCACCGATGAGTTGCGCATGAAAGCACGAGCAAAGGAAACGAACCATGACTGCACTGCAGGACTGGCTCAGTCACAGCCCGGTCGACACCCTCACCGGCGCGCTCCGCGAGGCCTGGCGGGGACTGACTTCGGGCGACGCCGATCAGGCGGAGGAGCCTCAGCTGATGGGCCGCGGACTCGAGCGCTGCTGAGCCTCGTCCGCCGGCTCCTCGGCGTGCTCGTCCTTGGCCGCGATCAACAGGCCGAGCACGGCGCCCACCACACACACCACCGCGGTGATGGTGAAGATCTCGGCGTACTGCATCACGTAGGCCTCCCGCACCCGGTTGGCCTCGGCGGCCAGCCGCTCGGCCAGCGAGTTGCCCCCGGTGCTGGCGGGCAGGCTGGCCAGGTGCTGGTTGAAGCGGTACAGGCCCCACGCGGACAGCGCCGCGATACCGATCAGCATGCCGATCATGCGGGCCACCACCACCGCGGCCGACGCGATACCGTGCTGGGCGGCCGGAACCACCCGCAGGGTCGCCGAGGTCAGCGGGCCGATCACCAGGCCCAGACCCAGCCCGGCGACCGCGAGGTCGGTGTCGAAGGTGGGCAGCTGCACCACACCCAGGTCATGGTGGTCGGTCAGCACGTCGATGGTCCAGTGTGAGATCAGCCAATAGCCGCCGCCGGCGATGAGCAGGCCGGCGAACGCGACGATGCGGTCACCGATCCTGGTGGCCAGCCAGCCGCCCAGCAGCGCCCCGATCGGTAGTGCGCCGAGGAACCAGAGCAGCATGAGTACCGCTTCGTTCTGCTCCTTGCCGAGCACCCCCTGGGCGAACAGCTCGATGTTGACCAGCGTCACCATCAGCGCCGCCCCCGCGCACAGCGAGGCACCCAGACCGGCAAGGAACGGCCGGAACCGCACCCCGGCGGGTTCGATGAGCCGGGTGGCGGCGAACCTCTCCCACACGAAGAAGGCGACCGCGGCGACCGCCGCGGCGGCCAGGACCGGCAGGCCATAGCTCGGCAGCACCTGCTTGCCGTCGGGTGTCTGGTTGTAGAGACCGACGACGGCGAGCCCCAGCGCCAGTGCGAGCAACAGCCCGCCCACCACGTCGACCTTCTCCGTCGGCGCGTCCTGGGCCCGGCCGGGCAGGCTGAAGTGGATCAACAGCATCGCGACCGCGGCCAACGGCACGTTGACCCAGAACACCGACTGCCAGTGGCTGAACAGCGCGACCAGGGCGACGCCGTAGAGCGGGCCGAGCACGCTGCCGAGTTCCTGGGCGGCGCCGACCCCGCCGAGCACCGCGGCTCGGTTGCGGCTGGCCCACAGGTCCGCCGCCAGGGCCAGGGTGACGGGCAGTAGGGCGCCGCTCGCGACGCCCAGGACGGTGCGGCCGACGACCATCATCACGAGGTCGGTGGACAGCGCGGTGATGACCGAGCCGACCGCGAAGGTGGCCAGGCTGGCCTGGATCAGGATCTTGCGACCGAACTTGTCCGACGCACGGCCCAGCAGCGGCATCGCCGCGATGTAGCCCAGCAGGTAGCTCGTGATGATCGGCGTCACCCGCTGGATCTCGTTGATGGCGATCCCGACGTCGAACATGATGTCGCGGATGATCGAGATGACGACGTAGGTGTCGAGGGCGCCGAGCAGCACGGCCAGACTGCCGGCGCTGATCGCCATCCACCGGTTGGTGGCGCCGGGACCTGCCGACGGGCCGGCGGTCTCCGTGGTGGGGGTGCGGTGCATCACACCGCGGGTTTGTCGACGGTCACCGGCTCGCCCCAGTTCGACAGGGTCATCGTGACGCTGTTCCCTGGGCTGGGTTCCAGGCGGGCCTGCATCAGCTCGTGGTCTCCCTCTTCGCTGATCCACGCGGTGCCCGGCACCGGGCCGGTGGCGGCGATCTGCGGTGCGATCTTGTTCACCGCGTCGGCGCTGACCTCGCCGGTGACCCGGACCGTCTGCACGCCCTCGACGGTCTCGCGGCCGTCGGAGGTGGGGTTGGAGAAGTTGGCCAGCACGTTGGCCAGGCCCACGTCGGGATTCAGGATCGCGGCGACGTCGTAGATGTCGGAGGCGGGGCCGAAGTTCGACAGCGCACCGCCCGCGGTGATCGCGGCGTAGAGATCGCCGTCGGAGACGACGAACGCGACGTCGTTGAGCCGCTGCCCGAGAAAGATGATGTTCGCGGTGCCCTTCGCGGCGACCGCCGGGGACTGGGTCAGATCACCCTCGAGGGACTCGACGGGCAGATCGGGGATCTGGCCCTGGACGCCGAGCTTCAGATGGGCGCTGGTCTGGCCCCTGGTCGTCTCACTCGACTCCTGCAGCAGGGTCGCGGCGTCGGGCAGGTCCGTGCCGGAATCCTCGGAGGACGATCCGGAACATCCGGCGACCAGTGCGACGGCAGTGAAGAGGGCGGCGAAGATCGCCAACAGGCGGGTCTGCATGCCTGCATCGTAGAGGGTGCGCCGGCGGGAACGTGCGGCCCGGTGCCGGGGCGGACCGCCGAAACCGGCCGCTGAACTGGGTGTTCAGCGGAAATCGACCGGCGCTCAGATGATCGGGGGATCACCGGGTTGCAGCACGCGCAGCCACCGGTATCCGTACGGATCGAGTTGCATTTCGGCACGGCCGCGCGGATCCAGGGAAAACTCGCTGCGGTCGTCGAGCAGATCGACCAGCCGTGATTCCGGGGGGAGGTCGCGCAGTTCCAGCGGTACGAGACAGCCGTCGGCGCCGAAATTGTGCAGGGCGACCATCGTCCACCCGGACGGTTCGCGGTAGACGTGCGCGAGCACAGCCGGGTTCGGTTGGTCGAGGACTTCTGCGGTGGACCAACCGATCTCGGGTTGCTGGCGGTAGGTGTAGATCAGGTCGCGGACGAACCACCAGAAGGACCGGTGGTCGTGGCGCTGATCGGCGGCGTTCACCCGTTCCGGCCCGTACAGCCCGTCGGGCAGCGGCCTGGTCAGCCGCCGTCTGCCCGCCGTGGAGAACCCACCGTTGGGCCCGGACGTCCACTGCATCGGCGTGCGCACCGCCAATCGTCCGGGGATATCGAGGTTTTCGGCCATGCCGATCTCTTCGCCGTAGAACAGGACCGGGGTGCCCGGCAGGGAGAACGCCAGCGAGTACACCATCCGCATCCGTCGCTCGTCGCCGCCCAGCATGGGGGGCAGCCGGCGCCGCAGCCCCCTGCCGTACAACTGCATCTCCGGTTCCGGGCCGAACGCGTCGAACACCTCCTGACGTTCGTCGTCGCCGAGCTTGTCGAGGGTGAGCTCGTCGTGATTGCGCACGAAGTTGGCCCACTGGCTGGTGAGGTCGAGCGCGGGCCGGTCGCGCAGCGCCTGGGCGATCGGGCCGGCGTCGCCGCGGGCCAGCGACAGATAGAGATGCTGCATCCCGATGAAATCGAACTGCATGTTCAGCCCGTCGCCGTCCGGGCCGCCGAAGAACGTCTTCTGGTCCTCGTATTCCACATTGACCTCGCCCAGCAGGACCGCATCGCCCAGCCGGCGGGTGATGAAATTGCGGACGTCGCCGAGGTACTCGTAGGGGTCGAACACCCCGGGATCGCCCGGTGCTCCGTCACGGGCGAACAGGAACGGCACCGCGTCGATGCGGAACCCGGAGACGCCGAGTTGCAGCCAGAACCCGAGTGTGCGCGAGATCTCCTCCTGCACAGTCGGATTCGCGATGTTCAGGTCAGGCTGGTGTTTGTAGAAGTGGTGCAGGTACCACTGGCCGGTCTTCGGGTCGCGTTCCCACAGGCTGTCCTCCTGGTCGGGGAACACCACCTGTTGCGCGGTGCCCGGCGGTTCGGAGTCGCTCCACACGTAGTAGTCGCGGTACGCGTCGTCGGTGCTGCGGCGCGCCGACCTGAACCACGGGTGGGCATCCGAGGTGTGGTTCATCACGAAGTCGACGATCACGCGGATGCCGTTGGCGCGGGCGGTGCGGACCAGTTCGACGAAATCGCCGAGATTGCCCAGCCGCGGGTCGACGCCGAAGAAGTCGGTGATGTCGTACCCGTCGTCCTTGCGTGCCGTCGGGTAGAACGGCATCAGCCACAGGCAGGTGATGCCGAGATCGGCCAGGTACTCGACGCGTTCGGTCATGCCGCGGATGTCGCCGCAGCCGTCGCCGTTCCAGTCGTAGAACGTCTCGATGTCGGCGCAGTAGAAGACGGCGTTCTTCCACCACAGGTCGCCGGTCTCGATCTTTCTCACGCCGGCACCGCCGGCGCGGTGGGCGACAGCGCAGGCAGCACGTGCTCGCCGAACGCGTCGATGAACGGCCGCTGGTGCTGCCCGACGAAGTGCAGGTACAACTCGTCCCAGCCCTGCTCGATGTACTCGTGGAGCCAGGCGGCGTGCCTGCCGAGGTCACCGGAGACCCGCACCGACTTCGCGACCTGCTCGGCGGTGACGGTTTCGCCGATCACGTCGAACGCCTCGACGGTCTCGATGTCCCACGAGACCGGCGGGGCGAACACGTTGTTGCGCCACTGGTCATGGGCGATGGCCATGGCTTCGTCCTCGGTGGGCGCCCAGCTGAGGTGGATCTGCAGGCGCGCCGGTCCCCGGCCGCCGGCGTCGCGGTAGGCGTCCAGTACCTTCTTCAGCGTCGCGGCGGGCTGGTTGACCGTGATCAGCGCGTCGGCCCACTCGGCGTGCCGGGCCGCGGTGGCCGGTGTCACCGCGGGACCCACCAGCTCGGGCACCCGGTCGGGCAGTGTCCACAGCCGGGCGCGGTTCACCTGGATCAGGCCGTCGACGCTGACCTCCTCGCCCCGTAGCAGGCGCCTGATCACGTCGACGCATTCGAGCAGGCGCCGGTCCCGGATCTCTTTGCGCGGCCAGGCTTGGCCGGTGATGCGTTCGTTGGACGCCTCACCGGAGCCCAGAGCGGCCCAGAACCGGCCGGGGAACATCTGGGCCAGCGTCGCGATCGCCTGCGCGATGATCGCGGGGTGGTAGCGCTGCCCCGGAGCGTTGACGACACCGAAGGGCAGGGTCGTGGTGGCCAGCGCCGCGCCGAGAAAGGACCAGGCGAACCCGGACTCGTTCTGCCGCTCACTCCAGGGGCTGAAATGGTCCGAGGACATGCCTGCGGTGAAGCCTGCCTGTTCGGCGTGCTGCACGTCGCGCAGCAGCTGCCCGGGCGCGATCTGTTCGTGGGAGCAGTGGAATCCGATCACGGTCATCGTGCCGGGATACCCGGTACGGGGCCGGTCTAGGCTGGTCGGAATGTTCACCGGAATCGTCGAAGAACTGGGCGAGATCGTCGGCAAGGAGGACCTCGGCGACTCCGCCCGGCTGGTCATCCGCGGTCCGGTCGTGACCTCGGATGCGGGACATGGTGATTCGATCGCGGTGAACGGCGTGTGCCTGACCGTCGTCGACGTGCTCGCCGACGGTTCGTTCACCGCCGATGTCATCCACGAGACATTGGAGCGGTCCAGCCTGCGCGGCGTGGACGTCGGCGCGAAGGTGAACCTGGAACGCGCCGCCGCGGTGAGCAGCAGGCTCGGCGGTCACATCGTGCAGGGTCACGTCGACGGAACCGGCCACATCATCTCCCGCACGCCGTCCGAGCACTGGACGGTGGTGCGGATCGCGCTGCCGCCCGCGCTGGCGCGCTATGTCGTCCAGAAGGGCTCCATCACCGTCGACGGGGTGTCGCTGACTGTGTCGGGTCTCGGGCACGACTGGTTCGAGGTGTCGCTGATCCCGACCACGCTCGGGCTCACCACGCTGGGGCACACCGAGGTCGGCGCGCACGTCAACCTCGAAGTCGACGTCATCGCCAAGTACGTCGAGCGGTTGCTGGACCGCAGAGACGCCCCCGCTGCCGACTGAGGCCGACGACTCCCGGACGGACCGGAGATCCCTCGAGAGCGGTGATCTTGACGTTTGCCGTATGTGCGACACGCCGAACATAGCAACTTGCGAAGTGCACTTCCCAAAGAATTGACGGTGTCGTAATGTGCCATTTCAAGGGAGAAACTGGCCAAGGAGTGGGGTATGGCGCGTCATCGGCGAATTTCAGCGAAGCAGAGCCGAAGGGCTAACCGCTTAGCCGTTCTGGCATTCCTCGGATTGCTCGCCGCCTCGCCGGGCGTCGCGACCGCCGCCGCGGAGACCGGCGAGGACGCGTCGACCGCGTCGGAGACGGCGCCCGAGCCCGGGCCGGAGAAGCCAACCGCGGAAACCGAGGACCCGACCGCGGCCGACGAGGAGGTCGACGAGGAGGTCCAGGACGAGGAGGCCGACGACCCCGAGCCGGAACCCGAGCCGGACCCCGAGCCGGAACCCGAGCCCGAGCCGGAACCCGAGCCCGAGCCGGAACCCGAACCGGAGCCCGACCTCGCGGCGGTGAGCCCGGCGGGCCGCGACGCCGATACGGGCCCTGAGCCGGTCCAGGACGAGGTGCCGACGCTCCAGCCGGTCGCCGAATCCGAGGTCGTCGAGGCGGACGACGCCGAATTCGTGCCGGCGGCGTCGACGGCGACGGTGGGCGGGACGGCCGAGGCGGACGAGAAGTCCCCGTGGGACTGGCTACCGGAATACCCCGACATCGACGGGGTCACCAAGACCGAGGTGGCCGCGGTGGTCTTCATCGCCGCCACGGCGGTGACCGTGGCATCGATCCCGACGGTGCCGCTGCTGACGATCCCGCTGCTGTTGGTCACGATGGCGGCCTGGGCCCGGTTCGAGGACCTGGGCACCAACCGTCACGCCCCGACCGCGTCGGCCGGTGCCCCCACCCGGGTGCTGGGCGTGGTGACGGGCACGCTGCACGGCCAGGACGAAGACGGCGACCCGGTCAACTTCACGATCGAGAGCGGGCCGGCGAACGGTTCGGTCCAGATCATCGGCAACCAGTACATCTACACGGCGAACAACCCGTTCACCGTCGGCGCCATCAGCGATTCGTTCACCGTCAAGGTCGACGACTTCGGCGGCTGGCGCAACCACCCGCTCGGGATGCACTCGTTCACGATGACCGTCGAAGTCAGTGACGACGGGTTGGTCCTGAACCTTCCGCCGTTGGTGCTGCCGGTGTCGGCGGGCATCCCGGACCGGGCGGGCGTCGTCCGCGGCGAGGTCATCGGCGACGACCCCGAGGGCGGTCCGCTGACCTACAAGCTGGTCAACGGCCTGCAAACCATCGTCACCGGCAAGGGCGGCATCGTCCACCTCGACGGCAACAAGTACGTCTACATTCCGTCACCGACCGGCGGCGGGCTGCTCAACGAGATCTTCGACTCGTTCGAGATCAGGGTCAGCGACGCCGACGGGGCGACCACCCCGGTGCAGGTCGGGATCGTCACGATCGAGCTCGGCTTCGGCTTCACCGGGGTTTTCGACGAGGAGACGAACACGGTGGCGGGCGAGATCGACGCTCCCGCAAACGATGTCGCGCTGTTCACCTACGCTCTCGGTGACGGGCCGATGCACGGCGGGGTGGAGATCGACCCGCACAGCGGCGCGTATGTCTACACCCGCAACGGCGACCCGGCCGAGGATTCGTTCACGGTGGTCGCGACCGATGCCTTCGGCAACCAGCTCACCTTCGAGGTCGACGTCGAGCCGTTCGGCGCCAACCAGGATCCGACGGTGGTGCCGATCGGAACCGGCATCCCGGACGTCGTCAGCGGTGTCGTCACAGGGGCCGTACTCGGCGCCGACCCGGACGGAGACCAGCTGTTCTACAGCGTGGACGGATACGGCGGCGGGCAGGCCGCGGTGCTCGGCAACGGGGCGTTGGTGCTCGTCGGGCCGGACGGCGCGTGGACCTATATCCCGCCTCTCGACGGCGGCGGCATCCTCGGTGCGATCGCCGACGACTTCAGGATCTACGTGACGGACGGCCGCGGGGGACAGGCCTCGGTCCTGATCGGTGTGCTCACCCACGACCTGAAGATCGACGTCACCAAGACGGTCTCGAACGGCACGGTCACCGGCGGCCTGAACCTGCCCGGTGCACTCGCGGGCAAGCTGACGTACGGACTGGGCGCCACCACACCGGGCAAGGGCACCGTCACGGTCGAACCGGACGGGACGTACACCTACGTCGCCACGACGGCGGGCCCGGGTGAGGTCGACACGTTCACCATCGTGGCGACCGCGCACGGGAAGTCGATCGTGGTGGCCGAGGTGTCGGTGACGGCGATCCCGGCGAACCGGCCCCCGGAGGCCGATCTGCTCGGCGGAGGTGTCGGCACCGGGGTCTTGAAGGGCAGGATCGACGCCGTCGACCCGGACGGCGACGGGTTGACGTTCCACATCGGCGACGTCGACGGCGGTCAATCGGTGTTGCGGCCCAACGGGTCGATATTCCAGATCGATTCGGCCGGGAACTGGGTCTACATCCCGACCACCGACGGCGACCCGCTGTTCGGAACCGTCGCCGACTCGTTCACCGTGTACGTCAGCGACGGCAGAGGCGGGTTCGACAGCACCCTGGTGACGATCGGCACGACCGAACTCGACATCGACTACACCAACACCGCAGTGGTCGGCGCTGTGACCGGCCAGCTGGCGATCCCGTCGTCGCTGTCGGGTCTGCTGACCTACGGCAAGGGCGCGGGCGCGCCGGCCGGGGTCACCGTCAACGCCGACGGCAGCTACTCCTACATCGGTGACGGTGAGGTCAGCTTCGCCGTCGTCGGAACCAACGCCCACGGCACGACGATGACGGTGGCCAACGTCACAGTCACCCCGGTGCCGCCGAACCGCGCACCCTCGCTGGAGACCGGGGGACTGAACATCACACCCACCCCCGGCAAGACCGAGGTGTGGACCGGTGTGACGGTGTGGGACGAAGACGGTGACGACGTGCAGTGGACCGGCACCGCGTCGAACGGCACCGTGAGCTTCTCGACGCCCGTCGACGTGACCGACCCGATCAGGGGCGGGACGCTCAGCAGCCGCACCGTGACCTACAAGTCGAACGGCGGCAGCGACGGCCAGGTGTTCCCACCGAGGCTGCCCTCCAACGGGCCCGCCGACACGATCGTCATCACAGTCACCGACTCGAAGGGCGCGACGTTCAGCTTCACCCTCTCCTACCCGGCCTGACTGCGCCGCAACGGCGGGCAATAACCGGCGGGACCCCGTGGTTCATACTGAAAGGTGTCGACACGTGGTTCCGGCGGCGGAACCGGCAAGGGTGGTGAGGATGACGAGGCTGGATTCGGTCGAGCGCGCGGTGGCCGACATCGCCGCAGGCAAGGCCGTGGTCGTCATCGACGACGAGGACCGTGAGAACGAGGGCGACCTGATCTTCGCCGCCGAGAAGGCCACTCCCGAACTCGTGGCGTTCATGGTCCGGTACACGTCCGGCTACCTGTGTGTGCCGCTCGACGGTGAGATCTGCGACCGGCTCGGACTGCTGCCGATGTACGCGGTCAACCAGGACAAGCACGGCACCGCCTACACCGTCACCGTCGACGCGAAAAAGGGTGTGGGAACCGGTATCTCGGCGATGGACCGGGCGACGACGATGCGTCTGCTGGCCGACCCGGACGCCGTCGCCGACGACTTCACCAAGCCCGGTCACGTGGTGCCGTTGCGCGCCAAGGACGGTGGCGTGCTGCGCAGGCCCGGGCACACCGAGGCCGCCGTCGACCTGGCCCGGCTGGCCGGACTGCAGCCGGCGGGGGCGATCTGCGAGATCGTCAGCCAGAAGGACGAAGGCGCGATGGCGCAGACCGACGAGCTGCGGATCTTCGCCGACGAGCACGACCTGGCGCTGATCTCGATCGCCGACCTGATCGAGTGGCGCCGCAAACACGAGAAGCACATCGAACGGGTCGCCGAGGCCCGCATCCCGACCCGCCACGGCGAGTTCCGCGCGGTCGGCTACACCAGCATCTACGAAGACGTCGAGCACGTGGCCCTGGTCAAGGGCGATATCGCCGGCCCGCACAGCGACGGGCACGACGTGCTGGTGCGGGTGCACTCGGAGTGCCTCACCGGTGACGTGTTCGGTTCCCGGCGCTGCGACTGCGGCCCGCAGCTGGATGCCGCGCTGGCGATGGTGGCCCGGGAGGGTCGCGGGGTGGTGCTGTACATGCGTGGGCATGAGGGCCGCGGTATCGGCCTGATGCACAAGCTGCAGGCCTACCAGCTGCAGGACGCCGGCGACGACACCGTCGACGCGAACCTCAAACTCGGGCTGCCCGCCGATGCCCGGGACTACGGCATCGGCGCCCAGATCCTGGTCGACCTCGGGGTGCGCTCGATGCGGCTGCTGACCAACAACCCGGCCAAGCGTGTCGGGCTGGACGGTTACGGGCTGCACATCATCGAGCGCGTCCCGCTCCCGGTGCGCGCCAACGCGGAGAATATCCGCTACCTGATGACCAAGCGGGACCGCATGGGCCACGACCTCGTCGGCCTTGAGGACTTCGACGAGGCCGTCCCCGGCGAGTTCGGCGGCGCGGTATGAGCCCAGCCGCCGGTGTCCCTGATCTGCCGGCGCTCGATGGCAGGGACCTGAAGCTGGGGATCGTCGCGAGCACCTGGCACGAGACCATCTGCGATGCGCTGCTCGACGGGGCGCGCAAGGTCGCCGCCGACGCCGGCATCGAGGACCCGACCGTGGTCCGGGTGCTGGGTGCGATCGAGATCCCGGTGGTGGCGCAGGCGCTGGCCCGCGACCACGACGCGGTCGTCGCGCTCGGTGTGGTGATCCGCGGCCAGACACCGCATTTCGACTACGTCTGTGACGCGGTGACCCAGGGCCTGACCCGGGTGTCGCTGGACGCCTCCACACCGGTCGCCAACGGGGTGCTCACCACCGACAACGAGGCGCAGGCTCTGGACCGCGCCGGGTTGCCGGACTCCGCCGAGGACAAGGGCGCCCAGGCGGCGGCCGCCGCGGTGTCCACCGCGCTGACGCTGCGTGGGTTGCGATCGGGTTCATGAGCCGCGACGACTGGGACCTCGAGGTCAAACCGCACCTGACGCCGTACTTCGCGTACGGCGCCGCGGCGCTGATCGTCGCCGCGCACGTCGTGGTCGGCGCGCTGCTCAAGGTCGGCTCCACCGGTGTGGTCTTCCGCACCTACGACCAGGTCGCGATCGCGATGGTCGGGGTCGTCATCGCGGGCTTCGTCTCGCTGTTCGCGCGGCCCCGGCTGCGGATCGGCCCGTCCGGCGTGGCTGTGCGAAACCTGTTCGGGTACCGGCTGTTTCCATGGGACCAGGTGGTCGGCGTGTCGTTCCACGAAGGCGCGCGCTGGGCCCGGCTGGATCTGCCCGACGACGAGTACGTGCCGGTGATGGCCATCCAGGCGGTCGACAAGCGGCGCGCCGTCGACGCGATGGACCGGGTGCGCGCGCTGCTGCGGCGGTATCAGAGTCGGCAACCCGGGATCAATTCCCGCTAGGCCGCCGTCGACTCCGGCTCAAGCCGGTCGGCGGCCGGCAGTAACCTGGGACCGTGCCCGATCCAGCGACGTACCGACCCGCTCCCGGGTCGATACCCGTCGAACCGGGGGTCTACCGATTCCGCGACCCGCACGGCCGGGTGATCTACGTCGGCAAGGCCAAGAGCCTGCGCAGCCGGCTGAACTCGTATTTCGCCGATCTGTCGGGGCTGGCCCCGCGCACCAGGCAGATGGTGATGACCGCGGCCAGCGTCGAGTGGACGGTCGTCGGCACCGAGGTCGAGGCACTGCAGCTCGAGTACAACTGGATCAAGGAGTTCGACCCGCGGTTCAACATCCGCTACCGCGACGACAAGTCCTATCCGGTGCTCGCCGTCACACTCAACGAGGAGTACCCGCGGCTGAAGGTCTACCGCGGTCCGCGCCGCAAGGGTGTGCGCTACTTCGGCCCGTACTCGCACGCCTGGGCCATCCGCGAAACGCTCGACTTGTTGACCCGGGTGTTCCCGGCCCGGACCTGTTCCAACGGAGTGTTCAAGCGGCACAGCCAGATTGACCGTCCCTGCCTGCTCGGCTACATCGACAAGTGTTCGGCGCCCTGCGTCGGCCGGGTCAGCGCCGACGAGCACCGGCGCATCGTGCTGGACTTCTGCGACTTCCTCGCCGGGAAGACCGACCGGCTGATCCGCGAGATGGAACAGCAGATGAACGCCGCCGCCGAAGAGCTGGATTTCGAGCGGGCCGCGCGGTTGCGGGACAACATCGGCGCGATGCGCCGGGCCATGGAGAAGCAGACCGTGGTGCTCGGCGACGGCACCGACGCCGACGTCGTCGCGTTCGCCGACGACGAACTCGAAGCCGCCGTCCAGGTGTTCCACGTGCGCGGCGGCCGGGTGCGGGGCCAGCGCGGCTGGATCATCGAGAAGTCCGGCGAACCAGGAGAATCCACGCTCGAGTACCTCGTCGAGCAGTTTCTCACCCAGTTCTACGGCGACCAGGCCGAACTCGGCGGCGCCGGCGACGGCGGCGGCGACGAGGCGACCACGCTTGTGCCCAAGCAGGTGCTGGTCCCGGTACTGCCCGAGACCGCTGACGAGCTGGAGACCTGGTTGTCGCAGCTGCGCGGGTCACGGGTGTCGCTGCGGGTCCCTCAGCGCGGGGACAAGCGGGCACTCGCCGAGACGGTCAAGCGCAACGCCGAGGGCGCGCTGAACCAGCACAAGCTCAAGCGTGCGGGGGACTTCACCGCCAGAAGCGCTGCGTTGCAGAGTATTCAGGACGCACTCGGGCTGGCGGAGGCTCCGCTGCGCATCGAGTGCGTCGACATCAGCCATGTGCAGGGCACCGATGTGGTGGCCTCGCTGGTGGTCTTCGAGGACGGGCTGCCGCGCAAGTCCGACTACCGGCACTTCGCGATCAGGGAGGCCGCGGGCGACGGGCGGTCCGACGACGTCGCCTCGATCGCCGAGGTGACGCGCCGGCGGTTCTACCGTCACCTGAAGGAGACCCCGCAGCCCGGCGACATGATGGCCGAGGGGAGATCGCGCAGGTTCGCGTACCCGCCCAACCTGTTCGTCGTCGACGGCGGAGCCCCCCAGGTCAACGCGGCGCAGGCGGTCCTCGACGACCTCGGGGTCACCGACGTCGCGGTGATCGGGCTGGCCAAGCGGCTCGAAGAGGTGTGGGTGGCCTCCGAACCGGACCCCGTGATCATGCCGCGCAACAGTGACGGCCTGTACCTGCTCCAGCGGGTCCGCGACGAAGCGCACCGGTTCGCGATCTCCTACCACCGCAGCAAACGGTCCAAGCGGATGACGGCCTCCGCGCTCGATTCGGTGCGCGGGCTCGGCGAGCACCGCCGCAAGGCTCTGGTCACGCATTTCGGCTCGCTGGCCCGGCTCAGGCAGGCCGGCATCGACGAGATCACCGCGGTGCCCGGCATCGGGGCGGCGACCGCACGCGCCGTCCTGGAAGCGCTCGGCGCCGACGTGTCACCGCCGGCCGGGGCCGATTCCGGCGCGGTGACCACGGATATCGGCAATGATCAGAGCAGGGTATCGGGATGACAGAGCAGGGCATGCACGGGCAACTGCGTGGGGGAGCCGGCCGCGCCGGACATGAGGGGGGCCTGGAGACAGCGCCCGTCGACGAGGGGGTCGACAACGGAATCGACGTCGTCCTCGTCACGGGCCTGTCCGGCGCCGGGCGGGGGACGGCGGCCAAGGTGCTGGAGGATCTCGGCTGGTATGTGGCCGACAACCTGCCGCCGGAGCTGATCGCCCGGATGGTCGACCTGGGGTTGGCCGCGGGCTCGCGGATCACCCAGCTCGCGTTGGTGATGGATGTGCGCTCACGTGGCTTCACCGGCGACCTGGACTGGGTGCGCAGCGAACTGGGCACCCGCAGCATCGTGCCGCGGGTGCTGTTCCTGGAGGCCTCCGACGACATCCTGGTGCGACGTTACGAGCAGAACCGGCGCAGTCACCCGTTGCAGGGCAACCAGACCCTGGCCGAGGGCATCGCGGCCGAACGCGCGCTGCTGGCCCCGGTGCGGGCCTCGGCGGACCTGGTGATCGACACGTCCTCGCTGTCGGTGCACGGCCTGCGGGACAGCATCGAGCGTGCGTTCGCCGGCGCGACGGTCGCACACACCAACGTCACCGTCGAATCGTTCGGCTACAAGTACGGGCTGCCGATGGACGCCGACACCGTGATGGACGTCCGGTTCCTGCCCAACCCGCACTGGGTGGACCGGCTGCGGCCGCACACCGGCCAGCACCACGAGGTCCGCGACTATGTGCTGGGCCAGCCCGGCGCCGTGGAGTTCCTCGACTCCTACCATCAGCTGTTGGACGTCGTGATCGACGGGTACCGCCGGGAGGGGAAGCGCTACATGACCGTCGCCATCGGGTGCACCGGAGGTAAGCACCGCAGTGTCGCGATGGCCGAGGCGCTCGCCGACCGGCTCGCCGACGCCGACCTGACGGTGCGGGTGCTGCACCGCGACCTGGGGCGCGAATGAGTCCACGCATCGTCGCGCTCGGTGGTGGACACGGCCTCTACGCCACACTGTCGGCGGCGCGCAGACTCACCCCGCACGTGACCGCGGTCGTCACCGTCGCCGACGACGGCGGCTCGTCGGGACGGCTGCGCAGCGAGCTGGACGTCGTCCCGCCCGGCGACCTTCGAATGGCATTGGCGGCGTTGGCTTCCGACAGCCCGCACGGTCGGCTGTGGGCCACGATCATCCAGCACCGGTTCGGTGGCAGCGGTGCGCTGGCCGGGCATCCGATCGGGAACCTGATGCTGGCCGGCCTCAACGAGGTGCTCGCCGACCCGGTCGCGGCGCTCGACGAACTGGGCCGCATCCTCGGCGTCAAGGGACGGGTGCTGCCGATGTGCCCGGTCGGTCTGGGCATCGAGGCCGACGTGGTCGGGCTGGAGTCCGATCCGCGGGTCAGCCGCTCGATCCGCGGCCAGGTCGCGATCGCCACCACCGTGGGCAAGGTGCGCCGGGTCCGTCTGCTGCCGAACGACCCGCCCGCCACCCACCAGGCCATCGACGCGATCATGAACGCCGATCTGGTGGTGCTCGGACCGGGGTCGTGGTTCACCAGCGTCATCCCGCACGTGCTGGTGCCGCAGCTGGCCGCGGCGCTGCAGGCCACCACGGCCCGGCGGGCGCTGGTACTGAACCTGGTGGCCGAACCGGGGGAGACGGCGGGCTTCTCGGTCGAACGCCACATCCACGTGCTGGCCCAGCACGCACCCGGATTCACCGTGCACGACATCATCGTCGATTCGGCCCGGGTGCCCAGTGACCGCGAACGCGAGCAACTGCGCCGCACCGCCACCATCCTCGACGCGAACGTTGAGTTTGCTGACGTATCCAGACCTGGTACACCTTTACATGACCCGGCGAGGCTGGCCGCGGCGTTGGAGGGGGTTCGCAAGCGCGGCATGACGCCCAATGGCACGACCCAGGGGTTCCAGCAGCCGACCATTCCCACGCCGCCAGCGACCCGACCGAGAGGTGACGACCCGTGGCGATGACAGCCGAGGTCAAGGATGAACTGAGCCGGTTGGTGGTCAACTCCGTCAGTGCCCGCCGCGCAGAGGTGGCCTCGCTGCTGCGGTTCGCCGGCGGGCTGCACATCGTGTCCGGCCGGGTCGTCGTGGAGGCCGAGGTCGACCTCGGGATCATCGCGCGCCGGCTGCGCAAGGACATCTACGACCTCTACGGCTACAACGCGGTGGTGCACGTGCTGTCGGCCAGCGGCATCCGCAAGAGCACCCGCTACGTGGTGCGGGTGGCCAAGGACGGGGAAGCGCTGGCGAGGCAGACCGGCCTGCTCGACCTGCGGGGCCGGCCCGTCCGCGGGTTGCCCGCCCAGGTCGTGGGCGGCAGCGTCAGCGTCGGCTGGCCGGCATCGATGAGATCGTATTGTCGCTGACCGCCAAAGGGCTCACGACCGGCGAGGTCGCCGCGCATTTCGACGACGTCTACGGGGCCACGGTCTCCAAGGACACCATCTCCCGAATCACCGACAAGGTCGTCGAGGAGATGACCG
>NZ_LMVQ01000018.1 GCF_001545925.1 Mycobacterium sp. NAZ190054
CGGGACGCGCCATCGGTGCCGTGCTGACGAGCTCGTTGGTCGGTGCGTGGTTCGGTGCGTTCTGCCTGGCCCTGGCCGTACCCTTGGTCCGCCCGCTCGTCCTCAGTTTCGGCCGCGCCCGAGGGTGTTCCGCACCTGGCCAGCCCTGAGAACCTGCCGCCGGGCACGTCGGCCACTCCGACGCAGCAGTCGCGCCTGGGCTACCTGCGCGATCTGTGGCATGCGATGCAGACCCAGGAGGTCAGCGGAAGCAACGCGCTGCTGCTGCTGACGCAGCGGCCGCTGAGCTCGACGGCTCCGATGGGGATGCCCGCCGGCCCGCAGCCGGTGGCGCCGCCCGCGCCGGCACCCGTCCCGGCCCCGGCGCCGGTTGTGCCCTAACCTGTCGCGACGAGACCGTCCGGCACCGCCACCTTCTCGATCCGCGCCGGCACGTGCTTGTGCCACGGCGTCCCGGCGTACGCATCCCGCCACGTGGCCGAGGTCAGCGCGTTCGGTGCGACTCCCGGTACCGAGGTGCCGCCGTCTCCGTCGGCGAAGTCCAGGCCGTATCCGTTCGGCAGCGACGCGTGACCGGCCAGCATCGTGTCGCTGATCTCGACGGTGGCCTCGGCGCTGCCCGCGGCGGTGGTGATCCGGGCCCGGTCGCCGTCGTGGAGTCCGAGCGTCGCGGCGTCCTCGACGCTGATCCGCAGCGCCCCGTCGGCATCCCGTTTGCGCCAGGCCGGGTCACGGATGATGTCGTTGGCGGTGTAGGCCCGGCGCTCGCCCGCCGACAGAACGATCGGATACTCGGGCAAGGTCAGCACGTCCGGTGCCGCGTCGAGCGCCCGCAGGTCGGCGAGCAGCTCCGGAATCTCGATCGCGATCCTGCGGTCCGGGTGGGTGATCAGAGAGAAGTCCTCGTCGTAGTCGTGCACGGTGAACGTCATTCCCGACCGGCCCTCCAGGATCGCGTCGAACAACGCGTTCCCGTCCCGGTGGCCGGCCCGCCGCACCGCGTCGGGATACGTCATCGCGGTCTTCTGCGCCAGACCCCACAGCGCGGCGGCTCCGGCGAGTCCGTCGGGCAGGGCCGGCCCGAGCGTCTCGTACAGCACGAACGGCAGCACTTTGCCGAGCCGGGGATTGGCGCCGACCGCGGTGAGGAACGCCTCGGTGAATGCCTCCCGGCCCTGCGCCGCGGCCCGGCGCAACGGCGCCAGGTCGGCGTCGTCGACGACGCGCAGCGCGCGCATCAGACGCGCCCAGATCTCGGGTTCGGGCAGGGTGCCGGGCAGCGGTGTCATCAGCCGGTGCCGGAGATGGAAGGTGTTGTGCGGGAACTCGAGGTTGAAGAAGGTGGCCTCGACCTTCTCGAACTGTGTCGCCGCGGGAAGCACGTAATGCGCCAGCCGCGCGGTCTCGGTCATCGTCACGTCGATGACCACCAGCAGCTCGAGCGCGCCGAGAGCCCGCGCGACGACGGCCGAGTCGGCGACCGAGTGCGCCGGGTTGCTGCTCTCGACGATCATGGCGCGGAAGCGGTCCGGATGATCGGTCAGGATCTCCTCGGCGATCACGTTGCTGGGCATCAGCCCGCCGATGATGGGGGCGCCGGTGACCGGTGTACGTCCGACCCCGCCGGGCCGGAACAACGGCGCGAATGACGAATGCAGGTGCTGGGCACCGCGTTTGGCGAAATTGCCGGTCAGGATCCACAGCATCTTGTTCAGGTACGAGCACAGCGTGCTGTTCGGTGACTGTTGGATTCCGAGATCCTCGAACACCGCGACGCTGCCGGCCGTACCGATCCGGCGCGCGGCCGATCGCAGCAGATCCTCGTCGACGCCGCAGCGCCGGGCGTACTCGGCGACCGGAACCTGGGCCAGCACCTCACGCACGGCGTCGGCGCCGGTCACGTGGGCCGCCAGAAAGGGCTCGTCACACAGGTTCTCCTGCACCAGCACGGCGGCCAGCGCGGCCAGACACCACGCGTCGGTGCCGGGTCGCACCCGGAGGTGGTAGTCGGCCATCTTCGCGGTGTCGGTGAGGACCGGATCGACGACGATCATCGACCGGGCGGGGTCCTTGGCGATCTCGTGGAGCACCACGCGGGCCCTCGGGAAGCTCTGGGACATCCACGGGTTCTTCCCGACGAACACGGCCACCTCGGCGTGCTCGAACTCTCCGCGGGTGTGACCACCGTAGAAGTGGGAGTCGACCCAGTGCTCTCCGGTCTTCTCCTGGGCCAGCGCGTTGGAACGGTAGTGGGAGCCGAGGGCCTTGAGGAACGCGCCGCTGTAAGCGCCGCCCAGATGGTTACCCTGCCCGCCACCGCCGTAGTAGAGGATCGTGTCGCCGCCGTGCGTGTCGGCGATGCCCCGGAAGCCCGCGGCGATCTCCGATATCGCTGTGTCCCAATCGATTTCCTCGTACGAGCCGTCGGGCCTGCGCCGCATCGGCGAGGTCAGCCGGTTGCGGTTGTTCTGATAGTGGTCCAGCCGCAGCGCCTTGTTGCAGGTGTAGCCGCGCGAGGCGGGGTGGTTCCTGTCGCCGCGGATACGGACGAGTGTCCGGTCCTCGACCTGCACCACGATGCCGCAGTTGCATTCGCACAGGATGCACGCGGTGGGATGCCAGTCGCCGTTTGGTGCCGTCATCGCGGACCTCACTTCCGTCTAGCGGTCTGGGCGCTGAGCAGTTGCCGCAGTTGCTCCTCGACGAGGTTCAGCGGCTGCAGATCGCGCGACGCGCGCGCGACGACGATGGCTCCCTCGAACGAGGTGAGCACGAGCATGGCCAGCGCGGCGGCGTTCTCGGCGTCGACACCGTCCTGGACCAGGCGCTGGGCGAGCACGTCGCGCCAGCGGGCGAAGGCCGCGGCGGCATGCTCGATCACCGCGGCCGCCTGATCGGGCTTGTCCGGGTCACCGGCTTCGACGGCGACCGCGACGACGGGACAGCCGGCACGGAAATCACTGTCCTGCAACTGTTTACGGTAACCGGCGAAGAGCCTGTCGAGAGCTTCGAGGGTGGAGGACGCCTGCGCCAGCCGGTCGGCCATGTATTCGGCTGCGTAGTCGACGGCTTCGCACAGCAACTGGGTGCGGCCGCCGGGAAAGTAGTGATAGGCCGAACCGCGGGGCGCCCCGCTGTGGGCGAGCACATCACCGATGGCCGTCGGGTGCGCACCGCGCTCCCGGATCAGCAGCGCGGCGGAGATCACCATCCGCTCGCGAGGACTCGTCACAGGGCAACCCCTTCCAGCCGGCTATGTATGCAACCCTACATAACACGGCGACCCGGGAACAGGGTTTCCGTAGAATCCCGGTGTGCCCGCAGGTCCGGTGTCCGCGCAACACCTGCGCGATCTCGCGTTGTTGCGTCGTGTCAAAGACCGGATCGACAGGGACTACGCGAAGCCGCTCGACGTCGAAACCCTCGCCCGCGCGGTCGGCATGTCGGCCGGACATCTGTCACGCCAGTTCAAACTCGCCTATGGCGAGTCGCCGTACTCGTATCTGATGACCCGCCGGATCGAGCGCGCGATGGCACTGTTGAGAGGCCGCGACATGAGCGTCACCGAGGTGTGTTTCGCCGTCGGCTGCGCGTCGCTGGGAACCTTCAGCACCCGGTTCACCGAGCTGGTCGGCGTCCCACCCAGCGTGTACCGCAGGGAAGCCGAGGAGGTGATTCCCGGGATCCCGTCGTGCGTGGCCAAAGGGGTCACCAGACCGGTCAGGAATCGAGAAGACTCTGCGCCGGGCCGCCGTTAGCGTGGCCGTCATGGACATCACGATCTACTCCAGTTTCCTGCCGCACACCGATCCGGAGGCCTCGCTGGCGTTCTACCGCGACGCTCTCGGCCTCGAAGTCCGCAACGACGTCGGCTACGCAGACATGCGCTGGATCACCCTGGGCCCGGTGGGTCGGCCCGACACCAACATCGTGCTGACCCCGCCTGCGGCCGATCCCGGTGTGACCGACGAGGAGCGCCGCGTCATTGCCGAGATGATGGCCAAGGGCACCTACGCCGGCATCATGTTCGCCACCACCGACCTCGATGCGCTCTTCGAACGGGTCCAGGCCAGCGGCGCCGAGGTCATGCAGGAACCCACCCACCAGCCGTGGGGAGCGCGCGACTGCGCGTTCCGCGACCCCGCGGGCAGCACCGTCCGGATCCAGGAGCTCACCTAGACCATGCCGCACCCCGCCGACAGTCACGATCTGATCCGCGTCACCGGTGCGCGGGAGAACAACCTCAAAGACATCAGCCTCGAGCTGCCCAAGCGCAGGCTCACGGTGTTCACCGGTGTCTCGGGATCGGGGAAGAGCTCGCTGGTGTTCGACACGATCGCCGCCGAATCGCAGCGGTTGATCAACGAGACCTACAGCGCGTTCGTGCAGGGCTTCATGCCGTCGCTGGCCCGGCCCGACGTCGACGTGCTCGAAGGGCTGACCACGGCGATCATCGTCGACCAGCAGCGCCTCGGCGCCGACCCGCGCTCCACCGTCGGCACCGCGACCGACACCGGGGCGATGCTGCGGATCCTGTTCAGCAGGCTCGGGAAACCGCACATCGGTTCACCGCAGGCGTTCTCGTTCAACGTCGCCTCGATCAGCGGCGCCGGTGCGGTGACCTTCGACAAGGGCGGCAAGACCGTCAAAGAGCGTCGCGAGTTCGCGATCATCGGCGGCATGTGCCCGCGGTGTGAGGGCCGCGGCGCGGTCAACGACTTCGACCTGACCGCCCTCTACGACGAAACCAAGTCCCTCAACGAAGGGGCGCTGACGATCCCGGGCTTCTCGATGGAGGGCTGGTACGGCCGCATCTTCAACGGCTGCGGCTTCTTCGACCCCGACAAGCCGATCAAGGAGTTCACCGCCGAGGAGCTCGACGCGCTGCTGCGCAAGGAGGCCACCAAGCTCAAGATCGACGGCGTCAACCTGACCTACCTCGGGCTGATCCCGCAGATACAGAAGTCGTTCCTGTCCAAGGACGTCGAGGCGATGCAGCCGCACATCCGGGCGTTCGTCGAGCGCGCGGTCATCTTCACGACGTGTCCGGACTGCGACGGCACCCGGCTGTCGGAGACCGCCCGATCGTCGAAGATCAACGGCCTCAACATCGCCGAGGTCTGCGCGATGCAGCTCACCGACCTGGCGGAGTGGATCGGAAGCCTTCGGGAGAAATCGGTCGCGCCACTGCTGGCCGCGCTGCAGCACACGCTGGACTCGTTCGTCGCGATCGGGTTGGGCTACCTGTCACTGGACCGGCCGGCCGGCACGCTGTCCGGGGGAGAGGCCCAGCGGGTCAAGATGATCCGTCACCTCGGCTCGGCGCTGACCGACGTCACCTACGTGTTCGACGAGCCGACCATCGGGCTGCACCCGCACGACATCGCCCGGATGAACGCGCTGCTGCTCCAGCTGCGCGACAAGGGCAACACCGTGCTGGTGGTCGAACACAAACCCGAGACCATCGCGATCGCCGACCATGTCGTGGACCTCGGCCCGGGCGCGGGCACCGACGGTGGCGACATCGTCTTCGAGGGATCTGTGGCAGACCTGCGCCGCAGCGACACGCTCACCGGCAGGCACCTCGACGACCGCGCCGCGCTCAAACCGTCGTTCCGGACCGCCAACGGCGCGTTGCAGATCCGCGGTGCCGACACCCACAACCTGCGTGACGTCGACGTCGACATCCCGCTCGGTGTGCTCGTCGTGGTCACCGGGGTGGCCGGCTCGGGGAAGAGCTCGCTGATCGACGGCTCCGTCGCCGGGATGGACGGCGTGGTGTCGATCGACCAGAGCCCGATCCGCGGCTCCCGGCGCAGCAACCCCGCCACCTACACCGGCGCGCTCGAGCCGATCCGCAAGGCCTTCGCCAAGGCCAACGGCGTCAAACCCGCGTTGTTCAGCTCCAATTCCGAGGGCGCCTGCCCGACCTGTAACGGCGCCGGCGTGATCTTCACCGAGCTCGGGGTGATGGCGACCGTGGAGTCCCCGTGTGAGGAGTGCGAGGGCCGGCGCTTCCAGGCCGAAGTGCTGGAGTACACCCTGGGCGGACGCAACATCGCCGAGGTGCTCGCCATGCCGGTCGCCGAGGCCGCGGCGTTCTTCGCCGCAGGCGAGTCGAAAGTGCCTGCGGCGCAGAAGATCCTGGACCGGATGGCGGATGTGGGCCTGGGTTATCTCACCCTCGGCCAGCCGCTGACCACGCTGTCGGGCGGTGAGCGCCAGCGGCTCAAGCTGGCCGCGCGGCTCAGCGACAAGGGCGCCGACGAGAGCAGCGTCTACATCCTCGACGAGCCGACCACCGGTCTGCACCTGGCCGATGTCGAACAGCTGCTGGGTCTGCTGGACCGCCTGGTGGACTCCGGCAAATCGGTGATCGTCATCGAGCACCACCAGGCCGTGATGGCCCACGCGGACTGGATCATCGATCTGGGGCCCGGCGCGGGACACGACGGCGGCCGGATCGTCTTCGAGGGCACGCCACGACAACTGGTCGAGTCGGCGGACACCCTCACCGCCAAACACCTCGCCTCAGCGATTTCGGCGTAGTTGGTCAACGCCACCGTGACCAACTACGCCGAAATCACGGCTAAACGCTGGCTGCCTCGTTGAGCTCGTTGAGCGTGTTGGTCGCCTCCAGGTACTCCTGCACCCAGCGCTCGATGACGGTCGCGGTCTTCTCCACCTTGGTGAACTGACCGACGACCTGGCCGATCGGGTTGAACGCGACATCGACGGTCTCGTTCGGGTACTTGTGTGTGGCGGCCACGGCCATACCGGAAACCATGTACTGCAACGGCATTCCGAGCGGCTTCGGGTTGTCCGGGTTCTCCCACGCATCGGTCCAGTCGTTGCGCAGCATGCGCGCCGGCTTACCGGTGAACGACCGGCTGCGGACGGTGTCGCGGCTGGTGGCCTTCGCGTACGCGGCGTGCTGGACCGGGGTGTTCTCCGACTCCTCGACCATCACCCACTGCGAACCTGTCCACGCGCCCTGAGCGCCGAGTGCCAGCGCCGCGGCGATCTGCTGCCCGCTGCCGATACCGCCGGCGGCCAGCACAGGAACGGGCGCCACCTCTTTGACGACCTGCGGCCACAGCACGATCGAGCCGACCTCACCGCTGTGCCCGCCGGCCTCGCCGCCCTGGGCGATGATGATGTCCACCCCGGCGTCGGCGTGCTTGCGGGCCTGCGACGGCGATCCGCACAGCGCCGCGACCTTACGGCCCTCGGCGTGGATGTGCTCGATCATGTCCTTGGGCGGGGTGCCCAGCGCGTTGGCGATCAGCGTCATCTTCGGGTGCCGCAGCGCGACCTCGACCTGTGGGGTGGCGGTGGCCTCGGTCCAGCCGAGCAGTTGCAGCGCGTTGTCGTCGCTGTCGTCGGTCGGCACCCCGTGGTCGGCGAGGATCTTCTTGGCGAAGTCCAGGTGCTCCTGCGGCACCAGCGCGTTCAGTGTCGACTTCAGTTCCTCGGCGGACATGCCCGAATCCATGCCCTCGTATTTGTTCGGGATCACGATGTCCACGCCGTACGGGTGGTCGCCGATGTTCTCGTCGATCCAGTTCAGTTCGATCTCGAGCTGTTCGGGGGTGAAGCCCACCGCGCCCAGCACGCCGAAACCTCCCGCCTTGCTGACCGCGACGACCACATCACGGCAGTGGGTGAACGCGAAGATGGGGAATTCGATACCCAATGCGTCGCACAGGGGAGTATGCATAGTCCGCTCCTGGTATGGCCATGGGGAACACGAGGGTCAAAATTGGAACGTGTTCTACTTTAGTACACCCAGCAGGCCGCCGGTGGTGCCTTTACCCGGCGTCCGGACGCGGAGGACGGGCCAGCCGCGGGCGGCGGCGACCGCCGCCAGTTCCCGCCGCGGGTTCACCGGGCGCGGATGGCCCACCAGCGACATCAGCGCGATGTCCTCGTTGCCGTCGGCGTAGAAGAAGCTGCGCGACAGGTCTACGCCGCCGCTGGCGCAGAACCGCTCGACGGCTGCGGCCTTCTGCCTGCCCCAGATCACGGGCCTGGCGATCCTGCCGGTGAGCCGGCCCCGGTCGTCGAGCTCGAAGTGGTTGCACAGCACGTGGTCGATCTCCAGATAGCGGGCGACCGGTTCGGCGTGGATCGTCAGCGCCGACGAGCTGAGCACCACCGTGTGCCCGCGTCGCTGGTGGGCCAACACGATCTCACGCATCACCGGGAACACCCGCGACCTCACCCGCTCGGCGAACAGCCGCTCGCCGACCACGTCGAGGTCGGCCAGCGACTCGCCGCGAAGGTAGCCGGCGGCGCGCTCCAGCAGCCTGCCGAAATTCACCCGGCCGATCTTGTAGCGCATGGCCGCCTCGATGACACCGGTGACCTCGCCGATCCGGGCCTGGCGGCGACGGATGCGGTCGCCGGCGTGTGCGGTGGCGGTGAACCCGTCCACGAGCGTGCCGTCGAGGTCGAAGAACGCGCCGACCTGCGGCCCGGGCGGACCGGCGGCGATGTCGGCGACCGGATCCACCGGTGTCGCGGCGTCAGCGGTCACATTCCGCTCCTCGTATCACGGGCCCGCACTGGGCTGACAAGCCATGCTACGGGCGGCGCCGTCAGTCCTGGTTTACTCTGTGCCCTGGTCGCTGCGGAAGCCGGCCACGGTAGTTTGGTCTTGCCGGGTTCAGGATGCAGCCTGCGTGACTAGCACTGTTGTGCCCTCGCAGAATGCGATGAGCGGCCTGACATGGAAGGTGAACCTTGGACGAACAAGCAGCCGAAGGCACGGGCGCGGCAGGGGCGTCGAACTGTGTCGTGACTGAGCGATGGGTCGATCGGACGGCCGTCGTAGGAGTGTCCGGGGTCGTCGACATGCTCACCTCACCCCAGCTGGAGACGGCGATCGACACCGCCTTGAACCAGCAGCCCGCAGCGGTGGTGATCGACTTCACCGACGTCGAGTTCCTCGCGTCGGCCGGCATGGGCGTCCTGGTGGCCGCGCACGACAAGGCCGGCTCCGACGTGACGATCAGCGTGGTGGCCGACGGCCCCGCGACGAGTCGCCCCCTCAAGTTGGTCGGTATCGCCGACATCGTGCGGCTCTACCCGAACCTCGACGAGGCGCTCGCGGCGCGCGACACGTAGGACTCCGCTTAGGAAGATGCTTTGAGGGGTAGCCAGCGACTGCCATGATCGATTCCATGCCTCCGGCCGAGGTAGCCAATGCAGAACGCTTTGAGCGGTTCGGTGTCGATGCAGACGCTGGCGCGGTCGCGCGGGTGCGGCAGGAGATCACCGACTGGTTGAAGCGCTTCTTCGTTCTGGATGACGTCCGCATCAGCGATGTGGTGCTCGCGGTCAACGAAGCGCTGGCAAACGCCGCCGAATTCGCCTACCTGCAAGCCGACCGGCCCGGCACGATCGACATCCACGCCGTTCACGATCCGCAGGCGCAGACGCTGACGGTGTGCATCGAGGACCGCGGCATGTGGCGTAAGCGCCAGATCGAGCCGGCGCCTCGCACCCGTGGCCGCGGCATCCCGTTGATGGAGACGCTCGCCGACTGCGCGACGATCGAACCGTCGACGAGCGGCACCACCGTCCGGCTGGAGTGGCGCGACGTCCGCCGCAGCTGATCACCGCAGCGCGCGGTAGGTGCCCTGTCCGGTCACCAGCGGCAGGTCGAGCGTGCTGCGGATCCCCGGTTCGGCGGCGATGACGTCGGGGATCGCGTTGACGATCCGGCCCGCCGCGGCCAGGATCGCCGCGTAGTTGTGGTCGCCGTTGCGGCTCGTCGGGCAGATGTCCATCACATACGACGGTTCGCCGGTGATCTCCACCCGGTAGGAGCCGCCCTCCTGGGCCGGCTGCGCCCAGTCCGGCCGAAGGTCCCCGCGCAGCCGGGTGATGTGCTCGACGACGATCGCGGGCCGGCCGTCGACCAAACCTTCGATCAGGAACCGCACGGCGGCGACGGTTCCCTTCTTGATCGTTCCGACCGCCACCTCGAAATCCTCCGGCGCCGGCTCCTGTTCGACCGTGTCCCGGATCTCGCCGACCTCGACACCGAGGCCCGCCGCGAGCTGCCTGATCCCGACGCCCCAGGCGGCGCTGAGCATGCCGGGCTGGTAGAGGAACGGCAGGTCGCCGATCTCGTTCCCGAACCCCATCACGTCGAACATCACCGTCGCACCGTCGTAGGTGGCGTAGTCCGCGATCTCCATCGTGCGGATCTGGCTGATGCTCTGGCAGGTGCTCGCCAGCGCCAGGGGCAGCAGGTCGGTGACGAACCCGGGGTCGACACCGGTGATGAACAGGCTCGCGTTCCCTTGGCGCGCAGCGCTTTCCACCCGCTCGATGGCACGGTCGGGAATGACGCCCCACGGGTAGGCCAGGAAACCGGGGGAGGATCCGACGACGTTGACACCCGCTTCGAGGAGACGGCGCACGTCGGCCAGCGCCTCCTTGGGCCGCACGTCGCCCATCGCGCAGTACACCGCGCAGTCCGGCCGCGCGTCGATGACGGCGCCCAGGTCGTCGACCGCCGCCACGCCGGTCGTCACGTCCAGCCGCGCGAGTTCACCGGCGTCCCTGCCGACCTTCGCGTCGGAGGACACCCAGACGCCGGTGAGCTCGAACCGGTCGTCCTCGATCAGCTGGCGCAGCGCCAGGCTGCCGCAGTTTCCGGTGCCGATGAGCGCCACTCGAATAGCCATGGCGAGCAGTATGCGTCGCGGAAAACGAAATAGGAACAGGTTCTAGTTTGTGTCTACCCGTGCGGTACCCTGACGCCCCATGGGACGCGTGGACGGAAAAGTGGCACTCATCAGCGGCGGGGCACAGGGAATGGGCGCGGCCGACGCGCGTGCACTGGTCGCCGAGGGCGCCAAGGTCGTCATCGGCGACATCCTCGACGACAAGGGCCAGGCGCTGGCCGAGGAGATCAACGCCGAGACCCCCGACTCGATCCGGTACGTGCATCTCGACGTGACCCAGGCCGACCAGTGGGAGGCCGCCGTCGCGCTCGCGGTCAACGACTTCGGCAAGCTCAACGTGCTCGTCAACAACGCAGGCACGGTGGCGCTGGGGCAGATCGGCCAGTTCGACATGGCCAAGTGGCAGAAGGTCATCGACGTGAACCTGACCGGGACGTTCCTCGGCATGCAGGCGTCGGTGGAGGCGATGAAGGCCGCCGGGGGCGGGTCGATCATCAACATCTCGTCGATCGAAGGCCTGCGCGGCGCCGTGATGGTGCACCCCTATGTCGCGTCCAAGTGGGCGGTGCGCGGCCTGACCAAGTCCGCGGCCCTCGAACTCGGGGCGCACAACATCCGGGTCAACTCGGTGCACCCCGGTTTCATCCGCACCCCGATGACCAAACACTTCCCGGACAACATGCTGCGCATCCCGCTGGGCCGGCCGGGCCAGCCCGAAGAGGTCGCCACGTTCGTGGTGTTCCTGGCCAGCGACGAGTCGCGGTACTCGACCGGCGCCGAGTTCGTGATGGACGGTGGCCTCACCAACGACGTGCCGCACAAGTAGGTCCGGCAGGCCTGCGTAAGGTCAGGTCTTGTGAGCGCACGGGCCGGCATCGTGGTGACGGGGACCGAGGTCCTCACCGGACGCGTCCAGGACCGTAACGGCCCCTGGCTCGCCGACCGGCTGCTGGAACTCGGCGTCGAGCTGCGGCACATCACCCTGTGCGGAGACCGACCCGCCGACATCGAGGCACAGCTGGACTTCCTGGCCGCCCAGGGCGTCGACCTCATCATCACCAGCGGCGGTCTCGGGCCGACCGCCGACGACCTGACGGTGGAGATCGTGTCCCGGTTCTGCGGCCGGGAACTGGTCCTCGACACCGGACTCGAAGCGACGATCGGCGAGATCGTCACCGGCATGATGGCGAGGTTCCCCGGCGTCGACCCCGAGGCGGTGCTGGCGGCCAACCGCAAACAGGCGCTGGTGCCGGCGGGCGCGGTGATCCTGGACCCGGTGGGCACCGCGCCCGGGCTGGTGGTCCCCGGCACCCCGACCGTCGTCGTGCTGCCCGGTCCACCCCGCGAACTGCAGCCGATGTGGCGGGCGGCCGTCGACACCGACCCGGTGCAGCACGCGATCGCGGGGCGCACCCGGTACCAGCAGCAGACGATCCGGATGTTCGGGCTGCCCGAATCCGGGCTGGCCGACACCCTGCGCGACGCCGAGAAGACCGTCGACGGGTTCGACCGGTTGGAGATCACCACGTGTCTGAGGCGCGGTGAGCTCGAGATCGTGACCCGCTTCGAACCGCCGGACGCGGCTGCCTACACCGACCTGGTGGCGGTGCTGCGGGACCGCCACCGTCGCGAGATCTTCTCCGAGGACGGCAGCTTCGTCGACGACCAGATCGCCGGACTGCTCGCCGGGCGCAGCATCGCGACCGCCGAATCGTGCACCGCCGGGCTGCTGGCCGCCCGGTTGACCGAGCGCGCGGGTTCCTCGGCGTACGTCGCCGGCGGGGTGGTGTCCTACTCGAACGCGGCCAAGATCGACCTGCTGGGCGTCGACCCCGCGCTGATCGACGCGCACGGCGCGGTGTCCGAACCGGTGGCCGAGGCGATGGCCGCCGGTGCGCTGCGCCGTTTCGGGGCCGACACCGCGGTCGCGATCACCGGCATCGCCGGACCCGGCGGCGGCACCGCGGCCAAGCCGGTCGGCACCGTGTGCTTCTCGGTGGCACTCGCCGACGGCGCCACACTCACCCGGACGACGCGGCTACCGGGTGACCGGTCCGACGTCCGCGAACGCTCCACGACCGTGGCGATGCATCTGCTCCGAAGGGCACTGACCGGCGACGGTTAGGGTGGTCGCGACAGCATTGCCAACCCACCGCCCCGAACATGGAGAGACACACCGATGGTTGACACCGACGAGCGGCAGGCGGTCACGGCGCTCGCCGAGCAGACCGGTTGGAATCACCGCGCCGCGGATCGCAGCGACTACTTCGACAAGGGCGTCGTCCGCATCCACCTCGTCTGGCAGGGCGACGCCGCGATCAGCGGCGGCACGCTCTACCACGACGACATCATGCAGACCTACAGCAAGGATCTGCCCACCGTGCAGGGCTGGCTGAAGCGCTGAGTTCAGCGTTTGTCGTGCGCTTCCCAGAGGTCACTCATGGCCTGCATGATCCCCTGGGCCTCGCCCAGACCGCCGAGGTGGCTCTCGCCGGGTAGCGGGTAGAACTCCGCGTCGGGCAGCAACGCCACGATGTGCTTGCCGTGGTCGAACGGCACGATGTGGTCGCAGTCGCCGTGCCACCAGCGGACCGGCACCTTCACCTCGTCGAGCCGGAATCCCCAGTCGCGGGCGAACACCACGACGTCGGCGAACGGTGCAGCCAGTTGGCGGCGGCTGCCGTTGAGCAGGTCGTCGAGGAACATCGCCTTGAACTCCGGGCGCACCAGAAGGCGCCGGTCCCCTTCCGGCGAGATGCTCGCGTACAGGTACAGCGCCGGCTCGGCGACCGGCTTGATCAGCCGGATCAGCCCGGTGGCGACCACGCTGAGCGGGGTGCCGACGTGTTCGAGCAACGGCGCGACGGACAGGCCGACGTTGCCCATGATGCCCCCGCCGATGCCGTCGGCGCCCTGCGTCGGCGCGACACCGCCGAGCACGCCGACGGCGACCACCCGGTCCGGCATCACCGCGGCGCACCCCAACGTGTACGGGCCACCGCCGGAGAGCCCGATGATCTCCATCCGGTCGATGCCCAGGGTGTCGGCGACGGTGCGCAGATCGTCGGCGAAGTCGATGACCCGGTGGTACTCGTGCGGTGTCGACGAACCGATGCCGGGCCGGTCGACGCCGATCAGCCGGATGCCGTTCTTCTCGGCGAACACCCGCGCCTCGACCGGGATCTGTCGTCGCGCGCCCGGTGTGCCGTGCAGCCAGAAGATCGCCCGGCCCTGCGGATCGCCGAACTCGGCGAATCCGAGCTGGCGGTCCTCACCGACGAGGACTTTGCCTTCGAGCTTGGGACGTGCGATGTCGACAGCCATGCGCGAAAGTGTCGCACGCCTCAGTCGGCCGCTTGACCGGCTCTCCCGAACAGGTAGGACGCGACCGTCGTCAGCCGGTCGCCGGCACCCTCGTCGTGCATCGTGACCCGTACCGCGATACGGCCGTCGGCTCCGGGCAGCGGCTCGGCCTCGACGCGGAACGGCCCCGTCTTGCCGCGTGCGACGAACATGACATGGGACGCCACTCCGTGCAGGTGCGTCGTGCCGGCCACCTCGGCCGCCCGGTGCCGCGCCGCGGCTTCCAGCACGACGAACTGCGGACCGATGTGCAGCGCGGCGTCGGGGGAGGCGACGTCGACGGACAGTCGGGGCAGCGCCCAGCGCCCGTCGTCGCGCAACCCGGCACCGAACACCTCCCACAGCGGCGGCAGGTCCGGGGAGTCGACGATCTCCAGCGGGTTGGCCTCCATCTTCTGCAGGCCGTCGGGCGGAGTCCCGATGCTGATGCCCTGCCCCTTGGTCAGCGCGAGCACCCGGCCGGGGTTGTCGGCGTCGACAATCTTCGACCGGCTGTACCCCATCTGCCGACCGCGCTTGAGTCCCTCCGAGACGATCTCGATGCGGCTGACCCCGACACCGGGATCGAGGACCTGGCAGGAGTGGATCACCGGGTTGGGCACCGCCTCCAGGGTCGGACATCTGCCCGCCCTCCGGCGACGCGATGCCGAGCACGGCCAGCAGCAGCCCACCCGCTCCGTCGCGCATGTCGCGGCGCACCGCGACGGTGTTGTCCTCCGGCCCCAGATCCATCTGGGCGTAGCGGCGCCCGATATAGCGGTAGCTGAGCAGCCCACCCCAGCGTCGGCGGAGTTCCTCGGCGTACTCCTGCGGCGAATCCGCCAGTTCCCGAATGTCTCTGAGCATGCGCACCCCTGATTTCAGCCGACGGCCGCGGAGTAGCCGACGACACCGAGACCGACCGCCAGCACGCACAGCACGAAGGTCCCGACGGCGAACGGCCAGGCGGTCTTTCGGCGGGCGAGTTGGACGACGGTCACCACCAGCCCCGCCACACCCACGGCCCCTGCCGCCAGCAGCGAGGTGAAGACGGCGTTGACCGCGCCGTCGACACTGCAGGTCTCCGGTGGGCAGTGGTCGAGAAAGGCCAGCGAGAACAGGCCGAGGAACGCGGCGACACCGCCGAAGAGCACGGTGAGTACCAGCACCACGATCGAGATCACGATGTCGGCGCCGGAACGCCGCGGCGCGGCGGGCACCACGTACCCGGGATATCCCACGGCGTCAGTCTTCCCCGGATCCGGATGACACGGAGGGCTTCTCGTCGAAGCCGCGGTCCCTGGCCACCATCGCGTCGGTGATGTTGAGCGCGACGAGGACGTCCGCGGCGGTGATGAACAACCCCCACCAGTACATCCATCGCAACCCCGGATCGGGCTGGGCGGCGAAGTACACGAACAAAAAGATCGGGCCGACGATCCCGAAAACCAGCATCATGGCCTGAATCCGCACGTACAGCCACAGTGTCGACATCGAGGCGAAGTCTCCCGCGTCGGCATTCTCCCGTCAACGGATGGGCCCGACGCGGTCCGCAGGCGGCGACGCAATGAGAGAATCCACGGATGCGTCGACTCGTCCGGTTCACTCTCGCAGCCCTTGCCGTCGTCACCGCCAGTGGACTCGGCGTGCTGCCGGGCGGTACCGGTGTGGCCGTGGCCCAACCGGATCTGTCCGCCAGCGGCGTGGTGCCGGTGCCGTTCAGCCAGGCGTGGCGGCGCTGCGACTTCAGCAAGTTCGAGTACACCGGTCCCGACTCGTACGGCAGGGTCTTCAGCCAGTTCCGCGTCGCGGGCGGCGAACTGGTCGTCGATGTGCAGATGGCCACCGGGGTGCCGAACACGCCGTACGACGTCCGCGTGATCCAACTGCCACGCGCGTCGGCGGCGGGCTGCGCCGCGGGTGACCCGGGAGTGCTCGCCGCGACGCTGTTCACCGACGCCGCAGGAGGGGGAGCGGTCACCGTGCGCGGACCGATCGCGTCCGGCGCCACCGGGGTGTGGGCCTCGGTGACCCGGCCGAGCCCGATGTCCCAGACGCCTCAGGAGTTCTACACCACCGACTTCATCGTGTCGTTCTGAGTCCCGTCCAACACTGCGCCACAACGCTTTTCAGGCGGGCACCACGACGGTCAGGTGGTCATCGCGCCGCTCGACGCGCATATCGGCGCGTCTGGCCACGGCTGCCACGGCGGCGGCATCGGCGGGTTCGGACCGGGTGGTCGCCAGCGCGCGGGCCAGCCGCCCCTTGTGCGCCTTGTTGAAGTGGCTGACGGTGGTGCGCCGGCCGTCGGCGTGTTCGGCGACCACGTCGACCGACACCGCGCCGGGCACCCTGCCCAACGCCGCATAGGAGCCCGACCGCAGGTCGACGACCAACTCGCGCTGGACGATCGCCGCGAGCACGGGCTCGAGGACGGGTTTCCAGCGGGCCGCCAGGGTCGGACCGCCCGGCAGTTTGGAGCCCGCCGACAGGCGGTAGGCCGGGATGCGGTCGCCGGCCCGCAACAGGCCGAACAACGCGGAGCCGACGGCCAGTCGAGCCTCGGCGCGGCCGGCCGCGGCGCCTTTGAGCGATTCGACGTCGAGCGCGTCGTAGAGCACACCCGTGTAGCGGCGGATCGCGGGCAGGGTCGGCGCCGTGCGCAGGGCGGCATTGCGGTCGATCTCGGCGTCCTGGGCCGGGGAGATCCCGAGCGCCTTGCGGCTGGCGGGCCGGTCGGCGGCCAGCTCGACGAGTCGTTCGGCCTCCCGCCGGTGCGCGATGTGGCGCAACAGTTCCGGGGCGACGAGCAGGTCACGTCCGGCC
>NZ_LMVQ01000019.1 GCF_001545925.1 Mycobacterium sp. NAZ190054
CCAACGTGTTCGCCCGCGCGCTGGGCATCAGCGCCGACCCGATCGAGGCCACCAACCAGCTCGTCGACCTGCTCGGCGGATACCGGCGCGGCGGGGCCTGGCGTCGCATCGGGCTGATGGACTGTCAGGAGCGCTGGGCGGTGTTCACCGCCGGGATGGGCGTCGACGGCGATGTCGTCGCCGCGGTCGAGGCGCAGCGGGCGCGGGGCCGCAGGGTCACCGCGTCGCGCTACATCCGGGTGGCGATCCGGGAAGTGCTGGCCAGCGCACGCAAGGAGCCGACCCTGACGCTGCACCTGCCCGACCGGGAGCCCGTTGCCGGCGTCCATTTCGCGTTCGTGTCGAACTCCAGCCCGTGGACCTACGCCAACGCCCGCCCGGTCTGGACCAACCCGGACACGACGTTCGAGACGGGGCTGGGGGTGTTCGCGACGACGAGCATGAACGTCTGGGCGAATCTGGGCCTGGTGCGGCAGATGATCTCCCGCGAACCGAAGTTGACGGCCCGGCATCTGGTCCGCGACGACGACCTGCCGTGGCTGCAGGTGACGAGCGACGCACCGGTCGCGTGCCAGATCGACGGAGATTACGTCGGGGAGCGCGAAACCATGCGGTTCACGGCGGTGCCGAACGCTCTGCGGGTGGTCGCGCCGCTACCGAAAATGGGCCGCTGATCGCCCTTGAGCTGCGCAGACAGGCGCTGTGACGAAATAGGCGCGCATGATTTAGGGCGCAGGTGGGTAGAGCCTAGTACAACGGAGTTAGGGGCCGGCGAACGGTCCTCCGTAGTGAGATAGCCCACGAGTTAACGAAGTTCTATTGACATCTGTTCAGCCTGTGAAAGCATCGTGTGCAACAGCGCAGAAACATTTGGTGCGCTTGCGTTAACAGCCGAAGTAAAGCCCGTGCGTCCTGCTGCGCACAGATGAACACATTGACGAGGAGTTTGATCTTATGGATTGGCGCCACAAGGCGGTCTGTCGTGACGAGGATCCGGAACTGTTCTTCCCGGTCGGAAACAGCGGCCCGGCGCTCGCCCAGATTGCTGACGCGAAGCTCGTGTGCAACCGCTGCCCGGTGACCGCAGAGTGCCTGAGCTGGGCTTTGGAGTCCGGACAGGATGCCGGCGTGTGGGGCGGGATGAGCGAGGACGAGCGTCGCGCACTCAAGCGTCGCAACGCCCGGACGAAGGCCCGCACCGGAGTCTGAGCCTTTCCCGGCATACACAGCGACGGCCCCGACAAATGTCGGGGCCGTAACTTTGTGCAATCAATTGAATTGAATTCCCCGCACTTAACAAAAATGGCACGCCGCGTCAGTATTGGCTGACTCGGACCCGTCTGCCGATCGGCACTCGCAGAATCACATCGGTGCCCCCGGCGGCCGCGTTGTGCATACCGAGTGAGCCGTCCAGCTCCGCCGCGACGAGGGTGCGCACGATCTGCAGGCCGAGCCGGTCGGACTTCTCCAGACTGAAGCCGTCCGGCAGCCCGCGACCGTCGTCGTGGACCACCACGTCGAGCCAGCGCGCGGAGCGCTGCGCCCGAATCGTCACGCAGCCCTGCGGCGCGGTCGCGTCGAAGGCGTGCTCGATCGCGTTCTGGACCAGTTCGGTGATGACCATGATCAGCGCGGTGGCGCGGTCGGCGTCGAGCACGCCGAGCTCGCCGATGCGGTTGATCCGGATCGGATAGTCCACTGCGGCAACGTCGTTCATGATCGGCAGGATGCGGTCGATCACCTCGTCGAGGTTGACCTCCTCGTCGACGGACATCGATAGCGCGTCGTGCACCAGCGCGATCGACGAGACCCGGCGCACGGACTCCATCAGCGCCTCGCGCCCCTCCGGATTGTTCGTCCGGCGCGCCTGCAGGCGCAGCAGCGCCGCCACGGTCTGCAGGTTGTTCTTCACGCGGTGGTGGATCTCGCGGATCGTCGCGTCCTTGGACAGCAGTGCGCGATCCCGGCGCTTGACCTCGGTGACGTCGCGGATGAGCACGGCGGCGCCCATGGCCACTCCATGCGCCTCCAGCGGCAGCGTGCGCAGCAGAACGGTGGCTCCCCCGGCGTCCACCTCCATCCGCATGCTCGAGCCGCCGGCGAGCGAATCACGGACGTGATTGGCCAGTTCCTGCGCCTCGAACGGATCCGAGATCAACGGGCGGGTGACGCTGACGAGGTCGTGGCCCTCCAGCTCGGCGGTCAGGCCCATCCGGTGATACGCCGAGATCGCGTTCGGGCTGGCGAACGTGACCACACCCGCCTCGTCCAGCCGGATGAAGCCGTCGCCGACGCGGGGGCTGGACCGCGACATCGCGAGGTCGCCCACGTTGGGGAAGGTGCCTTCGGAGAGCATCTGCAGCAAGTCGCGTGCGCACTCGACGTACGCCGCTTCCAGCGGGCTGACCTGCCGCGGCGCCTGTGACGTCTGATGCGTCAGCACCGCGACCACGTCGTTGCCGTGGCGCACGGGCACGGCCTCGACGTCGAGCCCCGGCGCACCGCGCTCACTGTCCACGGTGACGCGCCCGATGTCACCGGACCGGAACGCCGCGGCCACGATCGGGATGTCCTCGGGTTCGGCCAGGCTGCCGACCGCGTCGGCGAGCAGCACGGTCGGGGCGGTGTTCGGGCGGACCTGCGCGACACACACCAGCGCGCCGTCGTCGCGGCGCACCCACATCAGGTAGTCGGCGAACGAGAGATCCGCCAGCAACTGCCACTCACCCACCACGGCGTGCAAATGATCCACCGCGTTGCCGGGCAGCACGGTGTGCTCGGCGAGCAGGTCACCGAGGGTGGACATGGCTTACGTCTGCGATATCGGTCGACAAGTGAGGAGCAAAACGACCCGGCCGGACCGGCGCTAGCTGATGACCGCGATCAGATCGCCGGCCTGGATGACGTCGCCGACGGACACACTGACCTTGCTGACGGTGCCTGCGACCTCGGCGAGCACCGGGATCTCCATCTTCATCGACTCGAGCAGCACCAGGGTGTCGCCTTCACCGATCTGATCGCCTTCGTGAACCACGACCTCGAGCACACTGGCCACGATTTCCGCGCGAACATCCTCGGCCATCTTCACCCCACTCACTTCCACTGGTGCTTTGACCGGTCTATCGAACCACACGGCCTGTGAGATGTCGCCGGTCACAGCCCGCGGCGGCAACGGTGTCGCCGACGCGTGCGACAATGGGTTCAACGCGTCCCGCACTGCGGGGCGGTTCCCGTCAAGACCCGATCGACTACCGGAGGTACACCATGGCCAAGCGTGGCCGTAAAAAGCGCGACCGTAAGCATTCGAAGGCCAACCACGGCAAGCGGCCCAACTCCTGACCGTTCGCCACCACGTTCCGCCCGGTACTCGTCAGAGGCCGGGCGGTCGTCGTTCCGGGGTGGCGCCCAGGCTCAGCTGTTCCGGATGATCGTGGTCCGGCTGATCTGGATGCGCAACCGTTCGCGCAACCCCTCGGGAGCCCGCTCACCGCTGCACTTGGTGGCGATCAGCCGCTTGACCCGCTCCTCGATGCCGTAATGCCGCAGGCAGGACGGGCACTCCTCGAGGTGATGGCGCAGCTTGTCCCGGGTTTCGGGGGTGCATTCGCCGTCGAGCAGCGTCCACACCTCGGCGATCACCGCAGCGCATTCGGGGTGCTCGGGATCGACGGGCCCGACCGGCGGGCGCCAGCGATCCTCGGGGTTCTCGATGTCGCTCATGACGTGACCTCCTCCGGCGCGTCGAACTGCTCACCCCGGATGAATCCGCGGTCGCGGGCCACGTCGGCCAACAACTCCCGCAGTTGGCGTCTGCCGCGGTGCAGCCGCGACATCACCGTTCCGATCGGCGTGTCCATGATCTCGGCGATCTCCTTGTACGGGAATCCTTCGACGTCGGCGTAGTAGACCGCCATCCGGAAGTCCTCGGGAAGCGCCTGCAGCGCTTCCTTGATCTCACTGTCCGGAAGCGATTCGAGTGCTTCCACCTCGGCCGACCGCAGCCCCGTCGACGAGTGCTCGGCGTTGGCCGCCAGCTGCCAGTCGGTGATCTCCTCGGTCGGGTACTCCGACGGTTGGCGCTGCTTCTTGCGGTAGCTGTTGATGTAGGTGTTGGTCAGGATCCGGTACAGCCAGGCCTTGAGATTGGTGCCCGCCCGGAACGAGCGGAAACCGGAGTAGGCCTTGACCATCGTCTCCTGCAGCAGATCCTCGGCGTCGGCCGGATTGCGCGTCATGCGCAGCGCGCCGCCGTAGAGCTGGTCGAGCAGCGGGATGGCGTCACGCTCGAACCGGGCCGTCAGCTCGGCGTCGGTCTCCTCGCGGGTTGGGTCTTCTGCGTCGAGGGTCGCCTCCGTGGCCGACCCACTCGTGTCTGTCATCCTGGGGAACACCGTCCCTTCTGTAGCGGCGCCGCCGATCACGTCCAGTGGTCGCACCGGACTCGATGGGGCTTCCATGGCCAACACTGGCACCTTCAATCCCCTTCTGACGATCCTAAAGGCTGACACCGACTACAGCCGCTGAGCGGGCAGGAGGCCCGTCAGAGCTGCTGTGAACAACAGCGGTCACCGGGGCGGTTGTTCCCACACCGGCCCTAGGCTGTGCCGGTGGCACGTGCAGCGACACCGGCGATCGCGGCTCTGGTGGCTGCGGGCATCCCCCATGAGGTCTTCCAGTACCGGCACGATCCCCGCAGCGAGTCCTTCGGTGAGGAAGCGGTCGACGAACTCGCGACGTCAAATGGGCTCGAACCCGCCCAGATCCTCAAGACGCTGGTGGTCGCGCTGCCCAAGGGGCTGGGTGTCGCGGTGCTGCCGGTGCCGTCGAAGCTGTCGCTGAAGGCCGCCGCCGCGGCGCTGGGCGCGGCGAAGGCGACGATGGCCGACCCGGCCGACGCGCAGCGCTCGTCCGGGTACGTCGTGGGCGGCATCTCCCCGCTCGGCCAGCGCCGGGCTCTGCCCACCGTCGTCGACTCGTCGGCGCTGCGGTGGGACCGGGTGCTGTGCAGCGCCGGCAAACGCGGCTGGGACATCGCGCTGGATCCGCATGACCTGGTGCGCCTGACCAATGCCGTCACCGCCGACATCTGCGCGCTCTAGGGTGGGCCCCATGTCGCTTGCCGGGAAGACCATGTTCATTTCGGGCGCCAGCCGCGGTATCGGGCTGGCCATCGCCAAACGGGCGGCGGCCGACGGCGCCAACATCGCGCTGGTGGCCAAGACCGCCGAGCCGCACCCGAAGCTGCCCGGCACCGTCTACACCGCGGCCAGGGAGATCGAGGAGGCCGGCGGTCAGGCGTTGCCGATCGTCGGTGACGTGCGCGACGGGGATTCGGTGGCCGCTGCGGTGGCCGCGGCCGTCGAGCAGTTCGGCGGCATCGACATCTGCGTCAACAACGCCTCGGCCATCAACCTCGGCTCGATCGAGGAGGTACCGCTCAAGCGCTTCGATCTAATGAACGGCATCCAGGTGCGCGGCACCTACGCGGTGTCGCAGGCCTGCATCCCGCACATGAAGGGCCGCGACAACCCGCACATCCTGACGCTCTCCCCGCCGGTGCTGTTGGAGTCCAAGTGGCTGCGGCCCACCCCGTACATGATGGCGAAGTTCGGGATGACGTTGTGCGCGTTGGGAATCGCCGAAGAACTGCGGGATGCGGGCATCGCCTCGAACACCCTGTGGCCCCGCACCATGGTGGCCACCGCCGCCGTACAGAACCTGCTGGGCGGCGACGAGTCGATGGCGCGGTCGCGCAAGCCCGAGGTGTATTCCGATGCGGCGTACGCGGTCCTGACCAAGCCGTCGAGCTACACCGGCAACACGCTGCTGTGCGAGGACGTGCTGCTGGAGAACGGGGTCACCGATCTGTCGGTGTACGACTGCGTACCCGGTTCCGACCTCGGCGTGGACTTCTGGGTGGACTCGGCCAATCCCCCGGGCTACCAAAAGAGTTAGTCGCCCCCGTCTATGAACTCCTTCGCGATCTTTTCGAACACGCCCTCAGGGAAGACGATCAGGATCGCCACGCCTTCATCGAAGGTGCGGGCGCTATGTGGGACCCCCACGGGGGTATAGACGGCGGTACCGGCTGTGACCATCTGTGTGCGGTCGCCGACACGAAGTTCGCAGCTACCTTCGAGGATGTAGTACAACTCCCCCATATTGGGATGCCGATGCAGCGGGTGGTAAGAGTGTGGCTCCATGCGGAACCGAAATACGCACAGATCCGGTGACCCGTTGATCTTGTGGCTGATCAATTCACGGGTCCAACCTGAATCGGAATCGTTGGTGTATCCGTGGATAGGAACCTCAGCGATATCCGCAATGTTACTGATGACTATTTGGGCGGGCTCGGTCATGTAGCGACTCCTCGTGGAGATGCGATCAGGCGTGGGTATTGGGACGAAGCTGGCCGGAGCTGACAAAGCGCCCGCCGTGGTTGATCAGTGCGTCAGTCTGATGATGTGACACCGCCAGCACCTCGCCGACGAACATGGTGTGTGTCGACGCGCTGACCCGGTCGCGTGTCACAAGTTCGAACACCGCAGCAGATCCGTCCAGCACCGGCGCGCCGCCCAATCCTGGTGTCCAGTTGACGCCTTCAAATTTGTCCGGCAATTTGGACGCGAAGCGCATCGCAACCTCCTCCTGGTCTGCGGCGAGGACGTTGACTGCAAAGTAGCCGGCTCGCATCAGGACGCCATGGCTGGCGGAATCGTGTGCGACGCAGACCAAAACGAGCGGCGGTTCAAGCGAAATGCTGGTGAACGCGTTCACCAGCAGACCTCGTTGCTCAGTGTCATCAGCCGCCGTCACGACGGTCACTCCGGTGATGAAGTTGCGGTGCGCAGCACGTAGATCGTCTGCCGACACACGCACCGCGTTGGCCGGCGTTTGCACATTCAGCGAGCTGACCCCCAATGCCTCCAAAAGATCCCGGGCATCGTAAGACACCCATTCCTCCACGACGAGACCTCCGGAGAACCGGCAGCTGGTGAACCCACAAACGTCGACTCGGCGCCCCGTCGCGGGCACCTCGAGGAACGTTCCGGCTTGTCGCCCTGTGGTCCGCCAACGAAACCCGAACCGATCGTCGTCGCCGACCACCTCTGTAATCTCGGTGACCGCGTCGGGGAACGCCCGCCGCAGGTCGAGAATGGACTGCTGCAGATCGTCCAGGCTCATCCTGTCGCCCAGCACCGCATGCCGGCTGGAGTGCCGGACATAGTCACGCGCCATCACCTCGTCGAACGCCACCACGTCGCCTTGGTTCCAGGCTCGCTCCCATGCGTGAAAGTAGCGGGAACGGTTAGTCGTGTCTCCCTGCATGATTCACTGCCCCCCTCCGAAGTGCGGCATGACTTGATCAGCGAGCAGCCTCTGACTGGCCATCATCTGCTCGTAGGTTACGAAAGGCAGCGCCCAGTAGCCCACCACGTGCTTGATGCCGGCGTCCTCGTAGCGCTGGATCTGCTCGACGACTTCGTCGGGAGTGCCGACGAAGCACCACTGCCGCGATACGAGGAAGTCGTACCAGTCAGCTTCCCGGTCCCACTGGGTCAGTTCGTCGCCGGGCGCCAGAAACGCTTCCCGGCTGCTCCAGACCGAGGAGTAACCGCCCGATATTTTCCGCATCAGCTCGTTGACCGATGGGCGCAGAACGGCTTCGGCTTCGGCCGATGTCCGTGCGACAAACGTCGGACGCATCACTCCGAAGCTGGGCTCCCGCATCGCGCCGGGTACGAAACTCTCACGGTAACGTTTCAATACGCTGGTGCTCAAGCCCAACGTCTGGGCGAAGGAGATCACGCCTAGCCCCCTCTCTGCGGCGGCGACCGTCGAACTGGCGGAGTCGGCCATGACGTATGACGGTGGGTTGGGCTGCTGAAAGGGCTTGGGCAGTACGCTCAGGCCGACCAGTTCACCGTCGGCGGTGTAGTGATCAGGATCGAAACTGTCGGGGTTCACGGACTGGTCGAACCAGCCCGCAACGGGGAACTGGTAGAACTGACCTCTGTGCCGCAGCGGTTTCGGGCCCCACGCGTTGCGGATCACATCATAGGACTCCCAGAACAACGCATGAACACGTCCGCCGTCGCGACGATCTGCGTCCGCGTTGAAGTTTCCGTTGACCCGGCTGTTGAGGCCACGGATCATCCCGAAATCGACACGACCCCCGGTCATGTGGTCGAGGGTAGCGACATCCTCTGCGACTCGGATGGGATGCCAGTCGGGAAGACATACGCCGCACTGCCCGATACGGAGTCGCTCGGTCAGGCTTGCGGCAAACGCACCGAACATCACGGGGTTGGTCGGCGTCGGCTGCAGCCAGCCATCCCAGAAGAAGTGATGCTCAGCGACCCAGACTCCGGTGAAGCCCGCTGCCTCCATCATCAGGAGGGTCCCACGCCATTCGTCGATGGGTGGGTAGTTGGACACGTCACCGGAATGCACCAGCAATCCACTGTCGAATCGCATGTAAGTTTCCTTCGCTCATGGTGTGGCTTCGAATCTAGGAACACAGTCGCATCACATCGAGATGCACGGGCACAGCATTCGGCGAGGACCCGTGTGATGGTGCACAAGCGATGTGAATCACGCTGAGTGGACTAGGTCGCCGTCGACGTACACCTCTGCGACAGCCGTCTCGCGCAGCATCCGTATCGGGTCTGTGGTCGGGTCCCGGTCGAGGACGACCAGATCCGCACGCTTACCTGGCTCGACCGACCCAACGAGATCGTCGATTCCCAGCGCCCTAGCACCCTCAATGGTGTGCAGGCGCAACGCCTCGGCGAAGGTAATCGCCTCCTGCGGCTCCACAATGCGGTCGTAATAGCTTCGACGTTCCAGACACTCGAGAATGGACAACAACGGATTCGATTGACCCACCTCGTATCCCAGTGCGATATCCGAACTGGCAGCCGGCACTACACCGTTGTCGAGCATGGTCCGCAACGGCAACCTGCCGTGCAGCGCGACGTCACCGAGGAGCATGGGGACGAAGTCGGCGACGAAGTTCCGCAAGAAATGCGGCTGTAGAACCGGAATGACGTTGGTGCGGCGCCAACGGTCCAGATCTTCGATGCAACCCAATATGTTGCCGGCGTGCTCGATCCGAACTCGCCGGTGCCCGAATGGGTTCCCCGCATGTTCGATGGCGGCGAGAACTTCGTCTTGAGCCCGGGCACCATTGCCGTGCACCGCCAACTGCAAGTCGGCATCGCGAACCAGGGTCAGCACGTCATGCAGTTGCGCCTCAGTCAGATTGAGTCGGCCGCGGTAGTGCCGGTGCGGAGCATGGTCCTCGACGTAGGCGGTACGGGTGGCGGCGTTACGTGACGAATATCCGCCATCGGCGAACATCTTGAGTCCTGCAACACGCATCCGCGAAGAGCCAGCGGCACTTCGGTACCCGCTTGCCCACCGCACCGCTTCACCAAGCGGCAGCCCGCTCGGCACGATGAGGTATGCCGTGACCCGACCAGCGAGCTCTCTTAAGCTCACCAGAGCGTCGAGCATCTCGACTTCAGCTGTGCTCTCGGCCATTTCGCCAATCGTTGTCACGCCGAAGCGGAGAAGCTCCTCGCTGTACGTCGTCCGAACTGCCGCGTGCTGTTCCTCTTCCGATAGTTCGGGCACCGGCAGCATGGCATCGATCTCGGCCACCACGCCCGTCGGCCGCCCGTCCTCGTCGACCTCGACCACCGGCGCACCCCAGCCACCGGCGGCACCGCCGAGGAATCGTTCGACGCGTGCGAGTTCCAGCGCCCGGCTATTGAGCACGGATGTATGACCGCCGCACTGAAGCTGGATCGGAAGGGTGCGGCTGACCCGATCGAGTTCGTCGCGGGTGGGTAGCCTGCGCTCGGCGAGTTTCTGGTCGAAGAACAGGTTGCCGTAACCACGCAACCACCCACCGAGAGCATTGCCTTCGGTGAGCCCGTCACGGAGGGCGTCCAGCACATCGGCGATCGTCTGGATACCCGGGACGCGGCAGTCCACTCCGTATCGCGATCCGGTGGCCACATGTCCGAGATGAACGTGTGGGTCCACGAAGCCCGGAACCACGAGCGCGGATCCGTGATCGACCCGCCGGACGTCCGCACCGTGCAGGCCGGCCGCGACCTCCGGTCCACCGACCGCGTCGATCACACCGTCGCGGACCACGACTGTGCTGGCTTCGCCCTGAGCCGAGACGCACATGATCCGTCCGGTGAGCACGAGCGTGGTCATCGGTTCTCCTCCTTGTGATGCGCCAACTTCCACGATCGCAGTGCTACGTAGACCTCGACGATGTCGCGCGGCAGCCGCAACGAGCGGCCGGTGAGTTCCTCGAACTGGCGTATCCGGTTGATCACGGTGTTGCGGTGCAAGTGCAGCTTTGTGGCCGTCTCGGCCGGTGAGCCCGAGCCTTGCAGGTGCACTTCAATCGTCTGTAAGAGTCGTTCGAAATCATCGCGGCCGCGGGCATTTAGCATTGGACGAAGCAAATCGTCAGCAACCACGCCACAAAGGTCTGGGGCACTCGAGATAACCGCATCGACCTTGTGATCGTCGAATGCGGCCAGCCGGGGACCGCCGGCAGACCCTAGGGTTGCCAATGCCGCCTGTGCCAGCCATCGGGTGTCGCCAAGCTCGGCTATATCCGTCACCACGCGGCCGAGCCCGATCGGGAAATCGGCGGCTTGGGCGATCAACTCCTGCGTCTCAGCGAAGGACTTGGTCCGAAGCGCGATGACACCGACGGTCTCCTCGTGGGTCCGGACCCAGATGCTGCGGAGCCCCCGTGCAGCGAGTTGCGCCTGCAAGCGCTCGGCGTTGAAGTCCGGTCGATGAATGGGGCCCATCGTTGCCAGGACGTACTGCCCGGGCGCATAGAAGCCCAGTTGCGCCGCGAGGTCATAGGTGTGCCTGACCAGTGGTCCCGTTCGCAGAACCGCCTCCACGAACGCCAACTCACGGCCACGGAATGTCGCCTGCGCTGAGCCGTCGTTCGCACGGTAAGCCTCGGCCACGCGCACCGACACGCTGTCGATGACGTCCCAGACGCGGCCGGCGCCGACCATGAGGAGATACTCGAACTCCTCGCGGCCCTGTGCTTCCGACCAATCGAGCATCGCCTCCCACAGAAAGCGGTAGTCCGCCCTGAGCACCCGCAGCACGGCCTCCAGAGGCACCCGCGCGCGTGCACTCCGCGCCCCGACTCGTTCGGGATGCGCAATGACATCCTGCTCCAGCGGCAACTGGCCGACCTCGCCGAGCACAAGACGCATACAGAGTGCGCTGTCACGCAGCGTCGCCTCCAACGGCACCAGCTGGCGATAGGTGAGCTCGTGCTCCGCGACCCACTCCGCGGAGTGTTGAGACAGCTTCTCCAGACATTCGTTGAGGTCTCGAGCCATCTGTGCGATGACCTCGTCGCCCCTCTCAGAACTGCTCATCACCCGGCGCTGGTGACGTCGGCGAGCAGTATCGGGGTGGGCTGCGACGCATCACCGTCCGCTCGGCACCCGTCGTCCAGCCTCAGAAGGACCGCGTCGGAAACTTGCCAGCTGAGCGCGGCCTTTGCCCCGATACCGAGGTCGGTCGGCACCTGGCGGCTGGGCAGTGTGGCCGAGACCCGCTGGTCATCACACTCAATGATCAGCGTGGTCGATTTACCGTGGTACGCGCGCTCGCGGACGGTTCCGTCAAGGAAAGGACCTTCCTGTGTCTGCATCGCACTCACCATCGTCACGCTCACCGACTCAGGCCGGATCACGACGGCCACCTCGGTACCGTCGCGGGCCTGGCATCCCTCGGGATCGACCGGCAAGGCGTGCCCACCTGCTTCGACCACAGCACCGCCTGTCCGCCGGATAAGGCGCCCTCGAAAGACGTTTGCCTCGCCGACGAACTCGGCGACAAACAGATTGGCCGGCCGCTCGTAAAGCTGTTGCGGCGTGCCGTGCTGCACGATCCGACCCCGGTCGTACACCGCCACTGAGTCGCTCATCGACAGCGCCTCGTCCTGGTCGTGCGTGACATAGACGACCGTTGCGCCGAGACGCCGGACAAGTTCGATGATCTCCAGCTGCATCGTGGATCGAAGGTTCTTGTCAAGCGCACCGAGCGGCTCGTCCATCAGCAACAACTGCGGTTCGAAGACCATCGCCCGCGCGAGTGCCACACGCTGCTGCTGGCCGCCCGACAGTTCAGCCGGCAAGCGGTCAGCCAGATGACCGAGCTCGACGGTTTCCAGCGCGGCCGACGCCCGTCGCCGCGCCTCGGCACCGCGCACCCGTCGCATCCTGAGCGGGAACTCGACGTTCTTCACGATGCTGAGGTGCGGGAAGAGCGCGTAATTCTGGAAGACCATCCCCATATCGCGGTGATGCGGCGGCGTGTCGGTGATGTCCTTGCCATCGACGCGGATCGAACCCGAGTCGGGGGTGAGGAAGCCGGCGACCGCCCTCAAGGTCGTGGTCTTACCGGAGCCCGATGGACCCAGCAGGCTCAGGAAGTGTCCCTTGGGGAGCTCGATGCTGACATCATCGACGGCAACGAACCCGCCGTACTTCTTGGTCAGCCGGTCGATGGATAGATAAGCCATGGAGTCATTCCTCAGTTGCGGCAGGTGAATTCGTTGTCGACGTGCTGGCGTACCTACCGGCTTCGTCGCCGGGTACCTCGGGAGACCAGGCTGATGATGACCAGCAGAACCACGGTCAGCAGTGTGAGCATCGTGGATGCCGCGGCGATGGTCGGATCGATCCTGGTGCGCATCTCGACCCACATCACCATCGGCAGCGTCTGCACTTGCGTGCTGGTGAGAAAGGTAGCCACCACGATCTCGTCCCAGGAGACGATGAACGCGAACACGGCTCCGGCGAGCACACCGGGCATGATGAGCGGTAGCAGGATCCGCGCGAACACCTGCATAGGGTTTGCGCCCAAATTCGCCGCCGCAAGTGCCAAGTTGGGATCGAACGTTCGCAGACTCGTGCTGACGTTCAGGTAGACGTACGGGATCGCGAGCGCCGTGTGGGCGATCACGAGCCCCAGGGTGGTTCCGACCAGTCCCAACCTGGTGAGCAACAGGTAGAGCGCGACGGCGACCACGATGCTCGGGATGATCAGCGGAGACATCAGCGATACCGAGAGTGCACCCCATAGCGGACCCGTGCGGGTCAACATGCCGATCGCCAGCAGGGTGCCAAGAACCGTGGCGAGGATGGCCACCGTCGTGGCCACTTGGAAGCTGATGGTCATACCGTCGACCCAGGTAGGCTTGTCGAAGAATGAGCGGTACCACTGCAGCGACATCCCGTCCGTCGGCAATCGCATGCTGTTGCTTGTTGTGAACGACGTAGCCGCCATCACAACTAGCGGCGCGAAAAGGAAGCAGATCACCGCTCCGACTACGACGCGGACGAACCAACCGGGCCGCACATCCACGCTCCTCACCTACTTTCTCTCGGCTGATCCCATCGCTCGGCGCACGACTGGAGTGCGGTACAGAACGGCGACCGCTGCGAGCGTCGCGACCAGAAGTACGACGGCCAGAGCACTGCCGAATCCGAAGTCCAGAAACTCGCGGAAGTAAATGACGACAAGCTGGCTGAACATCTGGCTCGATGGCCCGCCCAGTAGCGCCGGCACGACGTAGAACCCAGCGCTGACCACGAAAACCAGTACGGTGCCTGTGAACACGCCCGGCATGCTCAATGGCAGGAACACGGCGCGGAACGCAGTGAAGGATGAGGCGCCCAACCCTCGCGCAGCATTGACCATGTCGAGGTCGATGCGCACCATCCCCGCGTATATCGGCAAGACCATGAACGGCAACATGATGTGGGTCAAGCCGATGACGACGGCCAAGTTGGTGCGGATCAGCGGCAACGGTTGTGACAGCAGTCCGAGGTCGATGAGCAGAGTGTTCAACACGCCTGAGTCCTGCAGGATCGTCGTCCACGAGAAGGTCCGTACCAGCCAGCTGGTCCAGAACGGTAGGAGGATCAGGGCCATCAACAGGTTGCGCATCGTGCTGCCGGACAGCCGCATGAGGTAGGCATAGGGATAGGCGAGCATGATGCAGGTAACGGACACGATCCCGGCGATGACAAGAGTGCGACCCAGGGTGCGCCAGTACAAACTGCCGTTCAGCAGCTCTGCGTAGTTGGCCGGAGACGGGTCGGTGAAGCTACGCAGCAACATCGCGACGAGTGGCCAGAAGAAGAACACCGTGAGGAACGCCAGAGCCGGGATGACAAGCAGAACAGCTAGTTTCGGTCGTCGCCGCGCGATCCGCACGGGCGCGGCGTCCGGGACATCCCGGCGTTGAATTGTGGTCACGCCGACGTCGTCACTTCCCGTTCGGCTCCCGGCCCGGGTCAGCCTAGGATCCATTCCTGGAGAAGCTTGGTCAACCGCTCGGCGTTGAAGTCGATCCAGCGGTCCACGTTATGCGGCGCGGCCGTGTCGGCGTGCGCCGCAGACAAGTTGCTTTCCGGCGACAGTTCAAGCTCCGCCCACGCGGCTTCGTTGGCCGGCGTGAAGGGGCCCAATTCCGCCAGCCCGGCGTTGACTTCCGCCGATGTGGAATAGGCGATGATGTCCATTGCGATGTCGCGGTGCGTGGTGCCCTTCACGATCGACATCTCACCGGGAAGCATGAAGTTGTCGCTCCACGCAATTCCGAGCGGTGCGCCGTCGGCTTGTGCACGGTCGACGTCGAGGCTCCAACAGTTGGCCATCACCACCTCGTTGTCTCTCAGCAGCTGTCCGCACTGGGCACCGCTCTCCCACCACACGATGGAGTCTCGAATAGACCCCAGCTTGGCCAAAGCACGGTCGGTGTCGAGCGGATAGAGGTCCTCGTGTGCCACGCCGTCAGCCAACAAGGCAGGTTCGAGGGTTCCGGCAGTGACGGCGTTCCAGAGTCCACGCTTGCCCGGGAACGTCTCCAGGTCGAAGAAGTCGGCCCAGTTCTCTGGCGCCTTACCGCCGAACGCATCCTCGCGGTAGGCCAATACGGTGGAGAAGATGTAGTAGGGCACGGAGTAGCCGTGGTCGGCCATCATCTTCAGTTCGGAGCACGGCACCTTCTCGCAGTCGATCTTCTCGAAGATGTCGGCTGGATCGTTCGACTCGGGCCCGCCGAGGAAGATGTCCCAAGTCGGGTTTCCGCTCTCGACCATGGCCTTGAGCTTGGCCATGTCCAGTTCGTCGTAGACGATGCGCACGTCCGGATGCTCGGCCATGTAACCGTCGAAGAAGGCGTCGTACTCCATCTCCTCGTAGACGCCCCCATAGCCCGCCACCGTCACGACCGTCTCGCCATCGCCGCCTGACATGTCGGTATTGATGCCGCATCCGCTCAACGCGGTAGCGAACAGCAGTGCTGCGGTCGCCCCAATAGTGGGAATCCGCCGAGCTACATGGACTTTCGCCATCTTGATCTCCCAAGGTCCGAAACGTTGAGTCAACCCTGCGCGACCAAGCAAATGGAAACTATGTGCACTGGTACAGCAGTTGGAGCCGTCGGATGTGCGTGTACCCTGCGCGAGCGCGACTCTGCAGTTTTCCCATTACAGGCGCATTTCGCAGAGCATTCGATTGCGTAAAAGCTGCCGTTTCTGCGGGCGCAATCGCGGTCCGCGGGCCCGCACATGACGATTCAAGTGTTTGCGATGTAAATCCCTGGGGCCGCTACTTGTGCTCGGCCAATCCCCCGGGCTACACCGGGCCCTGACGCGTTCGCGAGCGTGCCGTCACGGTAGCTGCCCGGGCTCGCCGAGCTACCGGGAGAGCACGCTCACGGCCAGTCACCGGGCGGGCCGTCCGAACCGCACCAGCACCCCGGGCGAGTACAGCGCACGCAGCGGCGGACCCGCGCACTCGACGCTTGCCGCCGCAACGAGTTCGTCACGCAGCTCGGTGATCTCGGCCTCCTGCAGCGCCCACATCGGGTGCGCGATCGGCACCCACCAGGTGCGGCCGGCCTTGCGGGTGTGCGCGCCCCACCGCGCGGTGAGCCAGACCTCCAGCGGCGTCGGTTCGACGGGTGCTCCGGCGTCCACCGTCATCTGGTTGCGCAGGCCGCGCCCGGGCCACCGGCGGACACTGGCGTACGAGACCGCACCGCCGGTGCGGGTCACGCTCATCTCGGCCCACGTGTAGGGCACCCCGAGCCCGACACGGGTCAGCGGCACGACCGCCAACCGTTCGGTCTCCAGCGACCGGAACAGCACTCCGTGCCTGCCGGCGTCGTCGACCGAATAGAGCCGCACGTTGGTCTCGGCGAACGATCCGAAGTACGGAAGCGGGGCTGTCGTGCCGAGTCGGGAGTGCCGCACGACGAACGGGAGCAGGCCGACGTAGGTGCGGCCGTCGAAGACATCCGGGCGGGTGCCGGGTGGGAAGAGGTCCGCGACGCCGGCCGGGTCGACCGGCCAGTGCAGAAACGTGACGTCGGCCCAGATCTGCTCCAGCAGCACCGGGCGCGGCAGCGGTGGCGCACCCACCACCTCATCGTGGCACGCTGACACCATGGCCTCCTCGACAATCTGGTCCGCCGGGCGCTACGACGCCGTCGGGGACCGCATCGCCCCGATCGCCGAGCTCGTCGTCGACGCCGCGGCGTAGAAGTAGAGAAAGATGCGGTTGAGCGCGAGACGCTCGTCGTCGAGCGGCACCACGCTCTCCAGAACTCGTTGCAGCCGCTGCAGTTCGGTCTCGGCCGGCTCGGATTCCAGCCTTTTCAG
>NZ_LMVQ01000020.1 GCF_001545925.1 Mycobacterium sp. NAZ190054
TGAGGAACTCGAGACGACGAACGAGGAACTGCAGTCCACGGTGGAGGAACTGGAGACCACGAACGAGGAACTGCAGTCCACCAACGAAGAACTCTCTCGAGACCATGAACGAGGAGCTGCAGTCCACAAACGACGAACTGCACACGATCAACGACATGCTGCGGTCGGCGACGAACTCGGGATGGGCCGAAAGGATCGTCAGCCCGTCGGCGTCGACGATCACCGGCAGATCGGTCTCCAGCGCGAACACCAGGGCCGCCGCGGCGGTCTCGTCGGTTCCGAGGCCGGGACCCACCACCCACGCCTGGACCCGGCCCGCAGTGGCGTGGCCCGGGGTGGCGATGACCTCCGGCCAGTGCGAAACCACCTCGGCGGCAGCCGTTCCCGCGTAGCGCACCATCCCGGAGGTGGCGGCCACCGCTGCGCCGGTGCACAGGATCGCCGCGCCGGGATAGGTCGCCGAACCGGCCATCACGCCGGTGACGCCCTGGGTGTACTTGTCGTCCCTGGGGCCGGGAACCGGCCAGCGCGCGGCGACATCCTCGGCGTCGAGGGCCCGGACCTCACTCGCGGCGAGATCGAGGCCGATGTCCACGAGCTCCACCCGGCCGCAGTTCCCCAGCGCGTGAACGGGTTTGAGGCCGCCGAAGGTCACCGTCAGCGCGGGCTCGACGTGCGGACCGTCGGCCGCACCGGTGTGCACGTCGACGCCGCTGGGCAGGTCGACCGCGACGACGGGGATACCGGCGCGGGTGACGGCGTCGAACACGTCGGCGGCGTCGGGCCGCAACGGCCCCGAGCCGGAGATGCCGACGACGCCGTCGATGACCAGATCGGTTGCGCCCGGCACGGTTTCGACGATGCGCCCACCCGCCCGCAGAAACGCCGCGAGCGCCGCACGGTGGGTGCGCTCCGGTTTGAGCAGGACCGCCGACGCGGCCGCACCGCGCCGGCGCAGGAATGTCGCCGCCCACAGCGCGTCGCCGCCGTTGTCTCCGGAGCCGACCACCGCGCACACCGTCCTGCCTGCCACGGTGCCGAGTTCACGGACGATCGCGGTGGCCAGGCCGAACGCGGCCCGGCGCATCAGCCCGCCGTCGGGCAGGGCGGCGAGCAGCGGCGCTTCGGCCTCACGGATGGCGTCGGCGCTGTAGTAGTACCGCATGGGGGCTACGTTACGTGGGTGGGTGGCTCCGATCGCCGGAGCGGCCCAGCGCGTCAGCCGATCAGCAGAATTCCTGCTCATCCCAGAACCGGTGCACCCGTTCGCTGATCCTGTCCGGGTACTCACCGTTGATCGCGTGTGAAGCCTGCGGCCACAGTTCGACCTGTCCGTGCGGCAACAGGCTGCGCGCGGCCTCGGCGGCGCGGGCGGCGTCGTGGATCACGCTGCGCCCGGCGATCAGGGCCAGCACCGGAATGTCCAGTCCGCGCAGCTGGGCGCCGGTGAACCGAGTGGGCAGCGGCTGACGCAGCACGAAGTCGCGACTGCCCGACGCGATCAGCGCCGCCACCGGAACCGACTCGTCGACCTCGGCGCCACCGGAGAGCCAGCGCAACACGCGACTGCGCACCACCTCGGGCACCCGCGGCAGCCCCAGCGGGATCACGGCGAGCATCGTGCGAAAAGGGATGGGGGCGAACGTCATCACCGGGTCCAGCAGGGTCAGGGAAGCGGCCCGGCCCGGCCGGTGCACGGCGTGGTTGACCGCGGTCCAGCCCCCGAACGAGACTCCCATCAGATGGGGACGACCCAGCCCGAGCCCGTCGAGCATCTCGTCGAACCACAGCGCCTGATCGGCGGAGTCGGCGATCGGACGCTGCTGCACGGACAGTCCGGGCTCACCGAGCAGGTCCACGGCGAACACCGTGCGACGTGCGAGCAGTCCGGACAGGTTCGGGCTCCACATCGGGGTGGCGGCGTTGCGACCCGGCAGCAACACCACGGGGCGTCCATCCGGACCGTCGAACCGGTAGACCCGCACGGTACCGAAACTCGTTGGCACCTCGAAGGTTCCGTCCGGCTGCGGCAACTCGGCCAGACACCTCCGGTAGGCCGCGAGATAACGGGAGCGGGCCGCGTCGTCGCGGAAACGGCCGACCCGGTCGCCGGCCACTACTCGACGGTGACCGATTTCGCGAGGTTACGCGGCTTGTCGACGTCGTAGCCGCGGGCCTGGGCCACCCCCGCCGAGAACAACTGCATCGGGATCGTCGACAACAGCGGCTGGAAAAGCGTTGACACCGCGGGGATCTCGATCAGGTGGTCGGCGTAGGGCCGTACCGCGTCATCCCCCTCCTCGGCGATGACGATCGTGATCGCACCGCGGGCCTGGATCTCCCGGATGTTCGACAGCAGCTTGGAGTGCAGCGTCGCCGAATTCTTCGGTGACGGCATCACGACGATCACGGGCAGGTCGTCCTCGATCAGCGCGATCGGGCCGTGCTTGAGCTCGCCCGCCGCGAACCCCTCGGCGTGCATGTACGCCAGCTCCTTGAGCTTCAGCGCACCCTCGAGCGCCACCGGATAGCCGACATGACGCCCCAGGAACAGCACCGTCTGCGACGACGCGAACTGCTTGGCCAGCTGCACGACCGGTTCAGCGGTGTCCAGCACCCGCGAGATCAGGTCCGGCATCGCCTCGAGGTCGTGATACTCGCGCGCCACCTCGTCGGGGTACTTGGTGCCGCGCGCCTGCGCAAGCGCCAGTCCGACAAGGTAATTGGCGGCGATCTGGGCCAGGAACGTCTTGGTCGACGCGACGCCGATCTCCGGCCCGGCGCGGGTGTAGAGCACCGCGTCGCACTCGCGGGGGATCTGGCTGCCGTTGGTGTTGCAGATGGCCAGCACCTTGGCCTTCTGTTCCTTGGCGTGCCGGACCGCCTCCAGCGTGTCGGCGGTCTCGCCGGACTGGGAGATCGCGACGACGAGGGTGTGACTGTCCAGAACCGGGTCGCGGTACCGGAACTCGCTCGCGAGTTCGACCTCGACGGGCAGCCGGGTCCAGTGCTCGATGGCGTACTTGGCCAGCAAGCCGGAGTGGTAGGCGGTGCCGCAGGCGACCACGAAGACCTTGTCGACGTCGCGTAATTCCTGATCGGAGAGCCGTTGCTCGTCGAGCACGATGCGGTTGTCGGCGAAATGGCCCAGCAGCGTGTCGGACACGGCGGCGGGCTGCTCGGCGATCTCCTTGAGCATGAAGTACTCGTAGCCGCCCTTCTCGGCGGCCGAGGTGTCCCAGTCGATGTGGAACTCGCGGTAGTCCTTGGTGGCGGCACCGTGGAAGTCGGTGATGCGGTAGCCGTCCGCGGTGACGACGACGGCCTGGTCCTGCCCGAGTTCGACGGCGTCGCGGGTGTGTTCGATGAACGCGGCGACATCGGATCCGACGAACATCTCCCCGTCACCGATCCCGAGCACCAGTGGTGTCGAGCGCCGCGCCGCGACGAGGGTGCCGGGATCGTCGGCATGGGCGAAGACCAGCGTGAAGTGCCCCTCCAGACGCCGCAGCACCGCCAGCACCGAGGCCGGGAAGTCCCCCGCGGACTCACCGTGCACGTACTCGCGGGCGACCAGGTGCACCGCGACCTCGGTGTCGGTGTCGCTGGCGAACTCGACACCGGCGCGCTCCAGCTCGGCGCGCAGCGTCGCGAAGTTCTCGATGATGCCGTTGTGCACGACCGCGACCTTGCCGGAGGCGTCGCGGTGCGGATGGGCGTTCCGGTCGGTCGGCCGGCCGTGGGTGGCCCACCGGGTGTGGCCGAGACCGGTCGCACCCACCAGGTTGTCGGTCCCGCTCTCTTCCAGAGCGGCCTCCAGGTTGGCCAGCCGTCCCGCCTTGCGGCGCACGGTGAGGCCGCCCTGTCCGTCGAGCAGCGCCACCCCGGCCGAGTCGTACCCGCGGTACTCCATGCGGCGTAGCGCGTCGACGACGATGTCGCAGGCAGGGCGCTGCCCGACATAGCCGACGATTCCGCACATAGCCAACCAGGGTACGGCAGCAGACGGCCTGAACCGGGTTGGGCTACGGTCATCAGGTGGCCAGCACGAAGAAGCTCTATGCCGCGTTGACTCGCCGTGGACCGCACCGGGTTCTGCGCGGTGACCTGGCCTTTGCCGGCCAGCCGGGTGTCGTGTACACACCGGCGGAGGGCAAGAATCTGCCCGCGGTGGCGTTCGCCCACGACTGGATCACATCGGCCGACCGCTACCAGGGGACGCTGGAGCACCTGGCCTCGTGGGGAATCGTCGCGGCGGCCCCCCACACCGAGACCGGCCTGGCGCCGTCGGTGCTCAACCTGGCGTACGACCTGGGCACCACGCTGGACATCATCACCGGGGTGCGGCTGGGCCAGGGGGCGATCAGCGTGCACCCGAACAAGCTGGGCGTGGTGGGCCACGGGTTCGGGGCGTCGGCGGCGGTGTTCACGGCCGCGGGGATGCCTGGCCGGCTCAAAGGCGTGGTGGCGGCGTATCCGACGGTCTCCAGCCCGGCCGCCGAGGCCCCCGCCGCGGGCCTGACCGTGCCCGGCCTGATCCTGACCGATCCCGGCGACCCGATGACACTGCGCTCCAACGCGGTGGAGCTGGCCCGCGCGTGGAAGTCCGCGACGCTGCGCGCCACCGCCAAGACCAAGTCGGGCGGCCTCGTGGAGGGGCGGCGGCTGGCCACCGTGGTGGGCCTGCCGGGGGCCGACAAGGGCACCCAGAAGATCGTGCGCGCGCTGATGACCGGTTTCCTGCTGCACACCCTGTCCGGCGACAAGACCTACCGCGAGTTCGCCGACGCCGACGCCGAGCTGCCCAGGGCCTCGGTGATGGACCCGTTCGCCGACGACCCGGTCGATCTGGAGAACAAGGTCGTCGCGCTGCTCAAACCCTGAACCGTGGACTCACCCGTTCCCAACCAACCGGTTGGCTGCTATACCTGACGGATGCGGACCGGGATTTTCCTCAGCTACGCCGGCGGGTTCCTCGAAGCGGTGGACGAGGTCGTCGAGTGCGAGAAGCTCGGCGTCGACATCGCGCTGGTGGCCGAGGCGTACTCCTACGACGCGGTCAGCCAGCTCGGCTTCCTGGCGGCCAGGACGTCGCGGATCGAGCTCGGCACCGGCGTCGTGCCGATCTACACCCGCACCCCGGCCCTGATGGCGATGACGGCCGCCGGCATCGACTACGTCTCCGACGGCCGGTTCCGGCTGGGACTCGGCACGTCGGGCCCGCAGGTGGTCGAGGGCTTCCACGGCGTCCCGTTCGACGCACCGCTGGGCCGCACCCGCGAGGTCGTCGAGATCTGCAGGCAGGTGTGGCGGCGCGAGCGGCTGAGTTACGACGGCAAGCACTACCAGCTGCCGCTACCCAGCGAGGGGCCCGGGGCGCGCGGCACCGGGCTGGGCAAGCCACTGAAGCTGATCAACCATCCTGTGCGGGAACGCATCCCGATCACCATCGCCGCACTCGGGCCGAAGAACGTCGAGCTCACCGCCGAGATCGTCGAAGGCTGGCAGCCGGTGTTCTTCTATCCCGAGAAGGCCGACGACGTCTGGGGGGACGCGCTGCGCGCCGGCGCGTCCCGGCGCGACCCCGAACTCGGTCCGCTCGACGTGATGGTCAGCGCGAGCCTGGCGATCGGCGACGACGTCGACGACCGATTGGCCTGGGCCAAGCCGCAACTGGCGCTCTACATCGGCGGTATGGGCGCGCGGGGCCGCAACTTCTACCACAATCTGGCCACCCGGTACGGCTTCGGCGAGGTGGCCGACCACATCCAGAATCTGTACCTCGCGGGCCGGAAGGCCGAGGCGATCGACGCCGTCCCCGACGAACTGGTCCGCCAGGTGTCCCTCGTCGGCCCGGCCGGGTTCGTCAAGGAACGGCTCGCCGCCTACGCCGAGGCGGGTGTCACGACGATGCTCGTGCACCCGCTCTCGGCGGACCGGCGCGAGACCATCAGGTTCGTCGAGGAACTACAGTCGCTCGTATGACGGAGCTGACCGGATCAGCTCGGGTCGGGTGAACCGGTGAGCAGCACCGGGTTCGCCTTCAGCACGGCGTCGCGTCGCCAGTCCCGCAGGTTACCCGGCTTGGTGCGCCAGGGCAGGTCACCGTAGACGACGTCATCGAGTTTGCCGAGCCGGTCGTGGTCCTCGCGCAGATGCCGCACCCGTGCCAGATCGAGGGTGCTGGTGAACACGCCTTCCTTGGACTCGTCGACCAGGATCTCCTCCGGCGAGCAGATCATCGCGATGCCGCCCTGCTGGCTTTCGTCGAGCTCGATGTCGTCGGGCACCGGAATGTTCGAGCACACCGCGGTGAACATGATGTTCTCGATCGCGCGGGCCCACACCAAGGTTCGCCAGGTCGGGTACGACGACGTGTGCGGACCCACCAGGCCGGCGGGTAGGAGTGCGATGTCGGCACCTTTGAGCGCCAGCGCCCGCGAGCACTCGGTGGCGTACACCTCACTGCACATGATGATGCCGATCTTGCCGAGATCTGTGTCGTAGACCGGCAACTCGGTGGCGTTCACCCAGTCGAAATCCCAGTAGCGTCCGCCCTTGTAGATCCACGGCGTGTGCGACGGCGTGGTGCGGCGGTACCGGCCGATCTCCACCCCATCCGGGCTGTGCAGGGTGAGCGTGTTGTAGCACCGCACGCCTTCGTCGTCGAGCGGCTCGGCGAATCCACCCACCAGGTACACGCCGTGGCGTTCGGCGATCTCGTTGAGTTCGTCGACCGGCGTCCAGGTCACCGGCGCCGCCCACTCGCCCGGATAGGTCTCGGGTAACAGCACCAACTGTGCGCCCTGGCGCGCAGCCTCGGCCACATACGCGTCGGCCTGCTCGAGGTTGCGCTCGCGCGCGCCCTTCCCGAAGAAGGTGCGCGGTTGCACGACGCTCATCGTCACTTGATCCATTGATCTTCCTTTCTCACAGGTACGGTCAGTCACGGCCGCCGGTCAGAAACCAACGAGCTTGTACTTGCGTGCGACAATCTGAAATCCGATGACCACAAACAGAATTGCGGTCAACGAGACCACGCCGATGGCAGCCACCTCCGCCGTCGTAGCCAGACCGCTCTTGTCGTAGATCACCACGGTCGCGGTCTTGGTCGAAGGATCGGACAGCAGGATGGACGCCTCGAGTTCCTTGAACGCCCACACCGTGATGTACAGGCCGCTGGCCAGCAGCGCCGGTCCCAGCAGCGGCATGACGACAGTCCGGAACGACGTCAGGAACGACGCACCACTGACGACCGCCGCTTCGTGCAGTTCCCGGTTGATCTGCATCAACCGGGCGTTGATGTTCCTGGCGGCCAGCGCCACGAACAGGATGAAGAACGCGAGCACCAAGCTGACGTAGGTGCCCCTGATGTCGATCGGCAGCATCAGGTAGAGCCACAACATGCAGATCGCGATCACGATGTTGGGGAACGACAACGGCACGAACGTCAGAAAGTCCAACAGCTTGCTGGAGGGCCGGCGCTCGTGGACGACGAACCAGCCGCTCAACGAGGCCACCACCAACACCAGCAGCGTCGTGCCGAGCCCGACGATCAAGCTGTTCCGGAAACCGATCAGGATCGCGTCGTCGGCGAAAAGCCGCGTGTAGGAGTCGATACTCGCGTAGTCCAACGCCTTCAACGACGGCGGCCGATAGAACGGCATCAGCGACAGCCAGACCAGCATCAGGATCGGCAGGATCACGCCGACGAAGAGCACCGCCAACGAACCCAGTCCGACCACCCACCGGACAACCGGTTTGAGCCGGATCGGTTCCGGGCGAAAGTTCTTGCCGCTCATGGTCGCATACCGGCGGGCCGCCCTGTTGAACCGGCTGTAGTACCAAACCATCAGCAGCGCGACCGCGAGCATCGGCAGTGCGTACGCCGAGATCCGGCCGGTATCGCTCGGCGGTGTGACGGTCTGGAAGAAAAGTTCGGTGCTGTACGTCAGGTTCTTCTCGCGAAGTCCGAGATACCACGGCACCTCGAAGGCTTCCCAACTCCGCATCAGGGCGATGATCCCCGTGGCGACTATCGCGGGCATCGCGAGTTTGAACACGATGTCACGCATGACGCGGGACCGGCCGGCTCCCGAGACCTCGGCGGCTTCTTCGAGCGAACGGTCCATCGCGGTCAGGCCGGGGACCATGAACAGATACACCAACGGCAGGAGCAGGAATGACTCGACCAGGATCATGGCCGGCATCCCGTAAGCGTTCAGCAGCACACCTTCGGTGCCGGTGAGCGACTGCCAAGCCTCGTTGATCACGCCGTTGTCCGGCGACAGCAGGTACGACCATACGATCGGGTACAGCACCTCCGGCATCGCCAGTTGATAAAGCACCAGCGCTGCGATGATGCCGCGGCACACCGCATTGGTCCTGGTGGTGACGAATGCCAGGAATCCGCCGAGGATCAGCGCGATCAGCGATGAGCCGACGGCGAACACCGTTGTCCGCAGCACCACCGCGAGGAGATCACCGGAGAAGATCTCATTGATATTCGTGAGCGAGAAGTCCGGGCTCAGAAATGTCGGGTCGTCTGGACGGACGTCCTTGAAGCTCGTGTAGACGATCCCGATCAGCGGCACCACGATCTGCCACAGTAGGAAGACCAAAAGTGCTGCGACGATGCAGGATTGAACGGTTACACGTTGTTTGAGCTCCCGCAGGACGCGCGTCCCCTTGGGCACCCCCGGCGGCGGGACCGCCGGGGGCGCGTCGGGTTCGGAGAGAACTGTCATCGAACGAATAGGCTCTGGAACTCGTTCACACGGGTGTCGAAGTCGCCGAAGTTCTCACTGTTGACGAAGAACAGCTCGCAATCGGTGGCGCACACGTCGCCGAGCACCTCGGGCGGGGCGACGTCGCCGAGCACCGGGTTCTTGTAGGAGCCGCTGGCCAGGATCTTCTGGGCATCTTCAGTCATCAGCCATTCGAAGAACAGTTGGGTGGTCGCCGGGTGCGGTGCGTTGTCAAGGCCGATGTACACATCGGGTTGAGCGATCACGTACGGAGATTTTGCGAAGGCGATGGGAGCACCCCGGTCCAGGTAAGGGCCCACCACCGCGCTGAACAGATTGACCGCCACCGGCAGGGAACCGGCTGCCACCTGCTCGTATCCTTGGGTTCCCGTGAACACCACCGGATCATTGGCGGCAAGCCGCCGCATCAGGTCCATACCGGCATCCTCGCCGTGGTAGGCCAGCTCACCGGCGAACCAGTCGATCTGCTCGACGTCGATGCCGAACTTCCCGCGCCACTTCGGGTCGGTCAACTCTTCCAGTGACTTGGGCGCCTCCTCTTCGGAGAGCACCTCCGAGTTGTACGACAGCGGGAAGGTGAAGTAGTCGGCAACCAGGTAACGGCCGTCCCCCAGCTTCAGATCCTCGTCGACTTCGTCGATGCCGGCAGGGGTGAATGACATCCCCAGGTTGTTGTCCCCGTTGATGATTCGCTCTTCGAGCGGGCCGCCTTGGATGATGTCGGCATTCGGATTCCCCGACCGGTTCTCACTGACCACACGTTCGATCAGCTGCAGCGTGTTACCCGACGTCACCTCGATGTCGACAAACGGGTAGCGCGCTTTGAAGGCGTCGAACAGTTCTCGGTTCGCCTCCTCACCGAGGATGAAGTAGTAATTCAGCTTCCCGCCCTCCGCTTCGGCCTGCTCGGCGAGAGCCGCGAACGGGTCGTTCTCCGGTGCGACGGGTCCCGCTGCCGGAGTGTCGGACCCGCCACCACCACAACCTGTGATCAGAGTCATCCCCGCGACGATGCCGGCAGCGGCCAGCTTGGTGAATTTCATTTGGATTCGGCTCCTTCGGTGATGGTGGCAGCAGCCGGTTGATCCGCGTCAACCGGGATACAGGCGGACGGCGGGAAGCTTGCGACCACGTGGTCCCCCTCCCGCCACGGTTTACCGTCGAACGTCCTCGCCGTGAGTACCAGTCCGGGCTTGACCTCTACGGAGGACTCCCAGTACATCCCGAGGAATCGGGGGCTCCGGATCGTTCCAACGACGTGGTTGACACCGCTGGCAGGATGTATGGCGCTGTCCTGCAGGGTGATCTGATCGGGTCGCAGCATCAGCGTGACGTTCTCGCCGGAGCTGACCTGCCGGCCTGCATCGTCGAAGGCGATCTCCCCCGCCTCGCCGCTGATCATGCCCCGACCGGGTCCGGCATCGGTCACGGTGCCGGTGAGAAAGTTCGCCGAGCCCAGAAAGGACGCGCCGAACTGTGTGATCGGAGTGTGGTAGATCGCTTCCGGGGTGCCTTGTTCCAGAATGTTGCCGGAGCGCATCAACACCACGACGTCGGACATCGACATCGCCTCGTTGTGGTCGTGTGTGACGTAGACGACGGTCAGACCGAGTTCACGTTGCAAGTCCCGCAGATAGCGGCCCAGGTCCCGGCGCAGCCCGGTATCGAGGTTGGACAGCGGTTCGTCGAGCAAGAGGACTTCGGGCCTGGCAACGATCGCCCGTGCGAGCGCGACTCGTTGCTGTTGTCCGCCACTGAGATTCGGAGCCGGTCGCGACGCCATCGCAGAGAGACCGACGAGCTCGAGTGCGTCGGTGACCATCTGCTTCGCTTTGGCACGCGGGACCCCTTGTCGTTTCAGGGGATAGGAGACGTTGCCCGCCACCGTCATATGCGGCCAGATGGCATAGGACTGGAACACCATCCCGATACGGCGCTTGGCCGGGGCGAGGTTGATACGTTCCCTGCTGTCGTAGGCGGTGACGTCGCCGATGACGATCGCGCCGGAGTCCGGCGTCTCCAGGCCGGCGATGCTTCGAAGCGTTGTGCTCTTACCGCACCCACTGGGGCCCAGCAGGGTCAGAAAAGTTCCCTTGGGGATTTCCAACGAGATGTCATTGATCGCTGGCGGCGCGCCTTTGTCGTACGCCTTGACCAAGTTCTCGATCGTGATCACCGGTTCTCACTTCCTGCTGAGCGGATCACCTCGCGGGCCACTCTGTGTACGGCTGCCGGTCTATGTATACGAGATGCGCCAAGGTGCTGCAACAGGAAGCTCGCGTTGCGGTTCCAAGCTCGTTACGTATACCGTTTTGCCCAAGCTGTACACATAAGCGTGCGTGCTGACTGGGGAGAAACATCGTGAACGACGGGACATCGGCTGACCGAATCGCCGAGCAACTTCGCGAGAGTATCCTGACCGGCGCGCTCGCGCCGGGTACGCAGTTGTCGCAGGAGCGGGTCGCCAAAGAGTTTGGTGTGAGCCGGATTCCGGCGCGCGATGCACTCCGCATGCTGGCCGGCGAGGGCCTCGTCACCAACTCGGCCGGCGGCTCGGTGCTCGTCACCGGGATGTCGATCGCCGAACTGCAAGAGCTCTACGAGATGCGCATCGCGGTCGAACCCATCGCCACGCGCGTTGCCGTACCCAATGTCGGCCGCGCGGAAGTGATTCGGATGCGTCGACTGCTAGAGGCGATGCAAACGTCCGACGACCCATACGTCTGGCTCGACAGTAATGCCGAGTTTCACGCGCAGATCTACCGTCAGGCGAACCGGCCACGAATGATCCAGACCGTCGAACAGCTGCGCAAGCTCACCGACCGGTACCTGTATCTGCACCTCGAGGTGATCGGACAGAGCGCACACCTCGACCAGGAACACAGCGACATCCTGGAAGCCGTCGAATCCGGCGACAGCGAACTCACCGCAGCCCGCACGCACCAGCACCTCGTCACGTCTCACGAGTTCATCCTCAACTACCTGCTCGAACAGTCGGTCGACCCCGCACCAGGCACCTCCACGCGCTGAGCCTTCGCATTCACGCGCCCCGTCACCGCCCGACCTCCCACACGAGAGAGATCACCTCATGTCCGAACAGTTCTCGTCCGCAGCACCGGCACCGGTGGACTCCAACGGTGAAGCCGCACACGGCTTGCTCATCCACGGTGAACACAGACCGGGCCACGGCGAGCTGCTGGATATCGTCAACCCGGCCACTGCGAAGGTGTTCGCGCGCTGCCACAACGCCAGTGTCGAAGACACCCATGACGCGGTCGCGTCCGCGCGTGCGACGTTCGACTCCGGGGTCTGGTCCAAGATGCCGATCCACGAGCGGGCCCGCATCCTGAACCGCTTCGGCGACCTCCTCGAGCGCGATATGCAGGAGCTGTACCGGCTGGAAACGATCAACAACGGCAGGCCGATCACGGAGACCAGGGCTCAAATCACCCGATTGCCCGAGTGGTACCGCTACAACGCCGCACTGTTGCTCGCCGCGCGCACCTCGGTGGTGCCCATGTCGGGTGACTACCACTCTTACACTTCGCGATTCCCGCTCGGCGTGGTTGCGACGCTGTCGTCGTTCAACCACCCGCTGATGATCGCCTCCAAGAGCGTGGCCCCCGCACTCGCCACCGGCAACAGCGTGGTGCTCAAGCCGTCTGAGCAGACCCCGCTGACCGCGCTGCTCATCGGCGCGCTGGCGCTGGAGGCGGGAATGCCGCCCGGCGTCCTCAACGTCGTGCCGGGACTCGGGCCGGTCACGGGCGCGGCGTTGGCCGAGCACCCGCTGGTGGACAAGGTCGTGTTCACCGGCGGCACCGAGGTGGGCCGGTCGATCTCGGTCGCCACGGCGAAGCGGTTCGCGAAGTCCACCGTCGAATTGGGCGGCAAATCACCGGTTCTGGTGTTCGACGACACCCCGGTCGACGTCGCCGCGCGCGGCACCGCGTTCGGCGGATTCATCGGCGCCGGCCAGACATGCATCGCCGGCACCCGCATCGTCGTACAGGAAACCATCTACGACGAGTTCGTCGCCGCTCTCGTTGATCAGGCCGAACGCATTCGGATCGGTGATCCGAGCCTGCCCGAGACACAATTGGGTCCGGTGATCTCTGATCGGGCCCGCCGGCGCATCCTGGACTATGTGGAAATCGGCCGAGCCGAGGGCGCGACGGTGGCCACGGGCGGTTACTCCCCGCAGCTTCCGGGCCTCGACGGATTCTTCGTCGCCCCGACGGTGCTGTCCGGGGTGACCAACCAGATGCGCGTCGCCAGGGAGGAGATCTTCGGCCCGGTCGTGGTGGTGATCCCGTTCCGCGACGAAGCCGGCGCGGTGCATATCGCCAATGACTCCGCATACGGCCTGGGCTCGTCGATCTGGACACGGGACGTCGCACGAGCGCATCGGGTCGCATCGAAGCTCGAGCACGGCATCGTGTGGGTGAACGACCACCATCGGCTGGACCCCTGCTCACCCTGGGGCGGTGTGCGCGACAGCGGACACGGCCGCGAAGGCGGATGGGAGTCGTTTGACGACTTCACCCACGTCCGTGCGGTCACGGTGCGCACTGCCGACAGCGACGTGGACTGGTACGGCGATGTGGCCGTGGAGAGGCTGAACTGATGACCCAGGGGCTGACGCTCGAGCTCGACGGTGAGGTGTTGACAGCGGTCCTCGACGCGCCGGACGGCAATCTCATGACGCTCGACATGTGCGATGCACTGGCCGCCGTCCTGCGCGACCCGCCGGCCGGTGCGCACGTGCTGGTGCTCAGCGCTGCAGGCGACCAGTTCTGCCTCGGCCGGGAACGCACCGCCGCGACGCCGGACGACCTGCCCGACGAGGTGGCTCGCCTGGTTGCGGTCAACGAAGCGCTTGCGACCACGCGCCTGGTCACGGTGGCCCGGGTGCACGGGGACGCCGGCGGTTTCGGCGTCGGACTGGCGGCCCTCTGCGACGTCGCAGTCGCTACCGAGGCGGCCCAGCTCAGTTTTCCCGAAGTGCGTATCGATCTGGCCCCAGCGCTGGTGCTGGCATGGCTGCCGGCAGTCGTCGGACGGCGGGAAGCATTCTGGCTCACGGCGACCGGCGAGTCGGTCGCCGGCGCCGAAGCCGTCCGGTTGGGCCTGCTCAACGAGGTCGTCGAGGACGTCGCCGCGCTCGATGCCGCGGTATCGCGACGGGTTCAGTTGTTGCTACGCGGTAAGCCGCGGGTGCACGCCGAGATTCGCCGCATGTTGCGTTCCATGGAGTCGTTGTCTCCGACACAGGCATACGAGCTGGCCGCCGACCGGTTGGTCCTCGGTTCGATGCGCAGGGCCCGCTGATGCCCGGTCACGCCTGGATTCCGCCGGTCAGGATCGCGGCGAGCTCACGGTAGGCGCGGGCGTCGTCGAGCCCGGTGTTCTCCCGCACCACCCGCTGCTGGATGCGCACCATCACCGTGGCGACCAAATCCGCCGCGAAGGCGGCATGGACGTCCCGGAACTCCCCCGCGGCGACGCCCTCGGCGATCAGCTGCTGCACGCGGCGCGCCGCGATGCGGGTGTTCTTCTCGTAGATGCCGCGCGCCGGGCCGAACGCGTCGAGATCGGCCATGAACCGGTCCGAGGCGGGATCCAGCGCCGCGCCGACCGCGCTCAGATAGGCCACGATCCGGTCGCGGGCCCCGTCGACAGCCGCCACCTGCGCTTCGACCGATTCGGTCGCCGACCGGAAGAAGTGCACGGTCGCCGCCTGCACCAACTGCTCCTTGCTGCCGGCCAGGGTGTACAGCGTGGACTTCGAGCAGCGCAGGCGCGCCGCGATCTCGTCCAGCGTCAGATGGGCGAATCCTTCGGCCAGGAAGAGCGCGGTGAGCGCATCGAACAGTTCGGTGCGGCGCCGGGTGGCGAACGCGGGCCTGGTCACGGCTCGATAGTACTGGAGTTGGTCCTGTAGTACTGTCCAAGGTATGGCTGTCGACCGTCTCCTGCCCACCGAGGAAGCGCGCGAACTCGTCGACCTCGCCCGGCAGATCGGTGACAAGGTCCTCGACCCGATCGTCGACCGGCACGAGAAGGACGAGACCTACCCCGACGGCGTTTTCGCGACGCTCGGCGAGGCCGGGTTGCTGAGCCTGCCGTACCCCGAGGAGTGGGGCGGCGGCGGCCAGCCCTACGAGGTGTACCTGCAGGTGCTCGAGGAACTGGCCGCCAAGTGGGCCGCCGTCGCGGTCGCCGTCAGCGTGCACAGCCTGTCCTGCCACCCTCTGATGAGCTTCGGCACCGACGAGCAGCGCCAGCGCTGGCTGCCGGAGATGCTGGGCGGCTCGACCATCGGCGCGTACAGCCTGTCCGAACCCCAGGCAGGCTCCGACGCCGCCGCGCTGACCTGCAAGGCCGTAGCCGCCGACGGTGGTTACCGCGTCAACGGTGCGAAGGCGTGGATCACTCACGGCGGCATCGCCGACTTCTACAACCTGTTCGCCCGTACCGGCGAAGGTTCTCAAGGCATTTCGTGCTTCCTGGTGCCCAAGGACACCGAGGGGCTGACCTTCGGCAAGCCGGAGGAGAAGATGGGTCTGCACGCGGTGCCGACCACCACGGCGCACTACGACAACGCCTTCATCGAGGCCGACCGTCGCATCGGCACCGAGGGCCAGGGTCTGCAGATCGCGTTCAGCGCACTGGATTCCGGGCGGCTGGGCATCGCCGCGGTCGCGGTCGGGCTGGCGCAGGCCGCGCTCGACGCGGCGGTCGACTACAGCCGGCAGCGAACCACATTCGGCCGCAAGATCATCGACCATCAGGGGCTGGCGTTCCTGCTGGCCGACATGGCCGCCGCCGTCGACGCTGCCCGGGCCACCTACCTCGACGCGGCCCGTCGCCGCGACGCGGGGCTGCCCTACTCACGGCACGCGTCGGTCGCCAAGCTCACCGCCACCGACGCGGCCATGAAGGTGACCACCGACGCCGTCCAGGTGCTCGGGGGCGCCGGTTACACCCGCGACTACCGGGTCGAGCGCTTCATGCGCGAAGCCAAGATCACCCAGATCTTCGAGGGCACCAACCAGATTCAGCGACTGGTGATCAGCCGGCACCTGGCGCGCGACTGACCGTGTCGCACACCGGCGGGCCGGTCTGCGGCCGCCGCGCGACCACGAGTTCCCCGAGCAGCGCGGCGACGACGCCGAACGCGAAGTACAGCGGCACCAGGAACGGCGCGACACCGAACAGTTCGTCCGAGTCCGGGTGGTAGGCGAACACCCCCAGGCGCACCAGCGCGATCTCGACGGCGGGACCGATCACGGCGATGGCCGCGCCGCACCCGGCCCCAGGTCCGTCGCCGAGCACGCACCACGTGATCACCGCCGCCGCGCAGATCAGCGCAGTCACCGGGACGACCGCTTCGGCGTGCACCAGCGCGGTGGTGACGTACATACCGACGACCGCCGCGATGCCGGCCAGAGCCTGCCGGGCGGTCACATCCGTGCGCGGGGCGGGCAGATGCAACCGCAGTTCGGCCAGCGCCACCGTCGCCGACCCCACCAGAACCGGAAACCACAGCGGGCTGCTCCACAGGAACGGCACCGTGTCGGTGTAGTAGACGGTCGTCCCGGTCACCACATGGCTGTGGTCGCCGAGCAGCGCGGCCGCGGCGCCGAGCAGGAACAGCGCCACCGCTTCCATGATCCGCAGTCTCACGCCGGGTGAGGCTACCCTGCCGGTTCTCCGACCTGGGGCACTTCGTCAGCGGCGATCTCACACGGCGTCTGGTCCTGCTCGGCGCCGCGGCCGCGCTGCTCGGCGACTCAAGCCCTGTGATGACCGGGACGCCCGTCTACTACCCCGACAAGTGTCTGTTCCTGTAGAGCTGCTCGCTTAGGTTTCCGGTCCTTGTGGGCTATGGTATGTCTGCGTC
>NZ_LMVQ01000021.1 GCF_001545925.1 Mycobacterium sp. NAZ190054
GGCGTCATCGGGAAACCACGCCCGGAATTCTTGATAGGTCCGCGGGTAGTCCACACCGCCCACGGGAGCGCCCTCGACACCCACGCTGAACAGCATAGGTCCACTTAAGCAGATAAGCAGTACATACATTCGAGCACCGACAAATCCGGACAGCGCAGGCGGCGGATCTCATGGGACTGTCTGAACAATGGTGGATCTGATTTTGGTCTGACACGCCGAGTGTGAGCTCGGCGGGAAGGGCTGACGATGTCAGAAACACCGTGGCGACGGAACTGGATCAACGGCTGCTTCGCCCCAGCGATTCCCTTGGCTCCACAGTGAAACCTCAGGTCAGCGGAAGCTCGCTGAGCTGGTCGTCATTGACGCCGCATCGGTGGACCACTACTCGGTCACGACCTTGCCGCTTGGCTCTGTACAGCGCCTTGTCGGCCGCCGACATCAGCTGGACGAGCGAGAACGGCGCGGTTTCGGGCGCGACCGCCACGCCGATCGACGCGCGCACGTCGATTTCGGCGTCACCGCTCGACAAGCGCTGCGCTGCGATGGCGGCGCGAATGCTGTCGGCGCGGGCGTGGATGCGGTCCTCGTCGCTGACATTGAGCAGCAGGCAGAACTCCTCTCCGCCGTAGCGGCACACCAGTTCTCCGGGACCCACCAGACCTTTGAGCGTCATCGCGCACTCGCGTAGCACCTGGTCGCCGACGTCGTGACCGTAGGAGTCGTTGATGCTTTTGAAACGGTCGATATCGATGACCGCGATGGCTCCTGAGGTTGGCTTTGCCTTGGCTACCGCCTCGTCGAAGCCGCGCCGATTGAGTGCATCGGTCAACGGGTCGTGCGTGACCGCTTCGTGCAGACGGTTCTCAAGCCTTTCCTGGTTCATCAGCATGAGTCCGATTCCCCAGCCGAGAAGAGCGACACCCTGTACGAAAATCCCGAACTCCTGGGCGGCGCCAGCTTGGAGAAACCCCGCGTCGGCCGCAAGCTGGCCGGGGCGATGGCTCGTGCAACGTTCGATCAGCCGCCACGGCGACAGCGATGAGCACTACCAGCCTCGCCCGGAGCCGCTCGTTTCTCTGGTCCCGGACGACCAGCACGACCAGCACCAGCAGGCAGAGAAGCAGAAATCCGTTGACCACCATGACTCGCACGCCGAGATCGTCGCGCACGGGCGGTACCCACACGAAAAGGATGAAGACGGTGCACGCGGGCAATGCGGCCAGATACCAGTGCGGATTTTTGCCAGAAAACTGCTGCATGCCGACCAGAAGTAATGCCCAGCTGAAGATCAGCAATGAGTTGGCGACAGGGATTGACGCCCAGTCCGGGATGATGTCGCGCAGCGCGATGAGTAGCCAGGCCGCGGCTGAGAGAAAGTTCGACGAGCTCCACGTGGCCAGGGCCGGCGAAGCATCATTGCGCGTGCCCCACCTCATCAGAACACAGAGAAGGAGGTGCACTGCAGCGAAGAACAACATGATCGTGCGCATGTCGATGACTGCCACCGTACCTCCGAAGCTAGCTGTCCCAGCTCGAGGACATGTTGCCACGGCGGACGGCCCCCGACAGGGTGACCGTGTCGCCCGGACGCCGCGTAGGGGTGATTCGGGGCGTTTACGAGAAATTTCGTGGAATGGAGCCCTCGCTCAGATCAATTCGCGACAGCCGAGACCGCAACTGTTCACCGGCGGCGGCCATCGGAATTCGTTCCTGCTCCAGTCGCAGACCGTCACGGCGCAGCAGATCCAGCGCTGCGAGTTCGTCTCTTGTCAGCAATTCGGAGTCCACGAACTCTGTGGCTGGGTGCGGGACTGCGAGATCACGCCATGTCTGCAGTGTGGCGTAGTCCATCAGCAGACTGTCGCAGGGACGGTTCGCCCGGAAGCGGGCCATGATGGCGAAGCCGTGCGTGTCGAGATCCCCCCAGTAGAGCACCGTTCGTGCCGCAAGCACCCAATGGAACTCGGCGACCGCCATCACGTTGTCTCCCCACCCGAACACGGCGACGGTGTTCGGCAGGTCGGGCATCGCTTCCAGCGTCTGCAGGTTCTCCACCACGACGACCAGCGGCGGTGCGAGGTCAACGGATGCCAGCTCAGCGTCCGAGGCTGCGAACAGGCGTGGAAGGCCGTGCCGCAGCGCAGGATCGAGGATGGCAACAGCGCGGAGAAGCTCGCGTTCCCGCAGCCCCAGGTGCTCCGGTATTCCGAGCGGCACCGCGAGCGATCCCACGGCGGCACGGTGGGTGCCCAACCATTTGCTGTCAACACCCGGAATCGGCAGCTGCCGTATCAACAGCCCTGAGTCCGGGTGCTGTCGCAGCCACTGCAGGACGCCAAGCAAGCGATCAAAATCGCTGTCTGCCATCGAATTCCAGCGCCGGAATGTTCTGACGAGCACATCCCGCCAGGTCGGTTCATCAGCCAGGCTCCGCAGGCGGGCGCAGCGCTCCTGCGCCCTGTGCCAGCGTGCGGTAGCGCCCGCCGCCGATGTGATCGCGTCGACGTCTTCGAGTGTGACCGTTCCCGGCAACAATTGCCGGCCTAAGCTGGGCCAGCGCCGTTCCTCCCAGCTGACGTCGAGCCCGGAACTCTGCCACGCGCGGACCCACGCCTCGACCGCCGATCGGTGAGCAGCGACGTGCGCCTCCGTCGGACTTCCGAGTCGGGTTATCAGCGGAGCAACCGTCCCGCCGAACAACCACGACTTGAGGTTGCGGTCGACTACGCGCCGCGCTTTCTCGGTGATGTCGGCGGGCAGCACGAGTTTGGGCGGATCACCCATCGTCGGCCTCGCCGATCGACGCGACTGCCAGGCGAGACGCCTTCGAATCACGGATCGACACGGTGGCGACGCCGCCCACGTACTCCTGCAATGTCCGGATCATCTTCAACGGTGTGGCGAGGACGAGATGAAAACCGAACTGGTCGAACACATCAGCGGCACGGCGTGTGTACTCGGGATCCGAGCGGTCGAATGCCTCGTCGAGGATCACCGTGCCATACATCGGCAGATCGGCGTCGGGTCCGACGAGTTGGTAACGAAGTGCCGCGGCGAGGCAGAAGAACACGAGCTTCTGCGCCTGCCCGCCCGACAGGGCGTCCGACGAATCATGGTGGTTGACCGCGATTCCGTCGGTGTCGATCTCGACACCGACGAACGTGACGTGACGGCGGGTGTCCAGACACCGGTTGCGCCAGGCGACGTCGCCCGGATCTGACGAACCGAGCCGACCGAGCAACTCCCGCATCCGTTCGAATCGTTGCTCCTGGGATCGACGGTCATCGGCGAGCAGCGATCGCTCCTGCACACGTGCGATAGCGGCGAGGAATTCGGTCACATCGGGGTGTGGGGAGTCGCGAACGTCGATCTTCAAGAATCGACCGCGGTCGAATTCCGAGCGGGCCAACGATGAGTTGACCTCGTCGATGCGGCGCCGAATCTCACCCGCGGCGCGGCGGATCCGCATCGCCAGCGTGCCCAAGTTTTGATTCGACTGACGGTCGTTGAGCTCGAAGAACCGATTCTCCACGCTCGGTAGATCATCGGCGCGCAGGCGCCGCAGAAAGGCCACAGCGTCATCCGCGTAGCCGGACTCCGCTGCCAGCTCCGGATGCGGCCAGTCGTGCAGATACTGTTGCAACACCGATTCGATGGCGTGTTGCGTCTGCATAAGCGACTTTTCCGCCTGCGAGTGTGCGGCCCGAATCTGGTTCGCCACGGCCTTTTCCGCGGCGGGGAACCCATCGAGTCGCAAGGTGGCCCGCCGTCCGTCGTCAAAACGTGCCCGGTAACGCGCCGTCAGTGCGTCGGGCGGCGCGGCAGACTCCACCGCCGTCCTGCACAGTTCTTCGATCCGCGCTTCGACCCGATTGGCGTGCTCGCGCGCGGTGTGCAGAGCATCGCGTGCGTCCTGGTATGCCGCCTCAGTTGTGTCGGCCACGTGCTGGGCTTCTTTGACGGCTCCTTCCAACCGATCGACCTCGGCATCGCCGCGCAGCGCAGCGAGCTGTTCGGTCACACCCAGGCGGTGGGCTTCGGCGCTGCCGAGGTCGATCTCGTCCCACTGCACGGCAACGATGCTCGGAGCGGACGCGATGCGATCACGGCGGTTGCCGGATTCGACGCGCGCCGCGTCGGCCCTCTTCCGGGCGGAATCAGCGGCGATCTCGGACTTACGCAGCGCATCGCGCAGAATCTCGAGCTTGCTGTCGTTGTTCGTACCCAGCACGTACTGGGTCCGATCGTCGACCCTGTGCCGGTCGTCCTTGATGTGGCGGTCACCGTTTCGGGTCTGACCGGCGCGTGTCACCGCGCGTTGATACCGCTTCAGTTCGCTCGCGTCGTCGACCCGCTGGTAATCGAACCGGGTCGCAAGCTCGAAATGAAGCCAGTGCTGCCAAGGTGATTCGGCGACCCGCAGCACGTTGACGATGGACCCGGCATCGACGGCCGGCACCCGGTGTGTGCGGCTCAGGTTCACCCGCCGCCATACCAGTCGTGTGCCCAGATGTGCGGCATCGACGGCGGCGGCGACATCGTCGGCGTGTTCTTCGGCAACCAGCATCGTGCGACCAAGTCCGCCGAGCACCCGCTCGGCCGCGCCTGCCCAATCGGGGGCGGTGACGTCGATCAGTTCGCCGGCGAACGGCAGTGAGCGCGCGGGCAGTCCAGCGGTTGCCACGATCAGGGCCCGCGCCTTGAGTAGTTTGTGATCGAGGTTCGACTTCTCGCGAGCCAGCGCGGCGATCTGTTGTCTGAGGTCGCTGACCTGGTCGTCGGCGCGCGAGGAGGCCAGCATCAGGGCGCCGTAGGCGGCATCGTGCTGATCGGATTTTTCTACGAGTTCTGCTGTCTCCCTGGTGATCTGAGACCGAACGGTCGCGAACTCCTCGGCGGTGTCCGGCACTGTCGCATTCCAGGATCGCAGTGCCTCGCCCATCCGGCGGCGGGCGGTGAGCACGCGCTGCACCCGTTCCTCCGCGTGGTCGAGTGCATCGGTGAGTTCGCGCAAACTCCGATTACCGTCGCGGGCGCGTTCTGCCTCCCTCAGGGTGACGGCAGCGGCCTGCCGTCGCGAGCCTGCCTGTTCCTCGCGCGTGACCGCGTCGGCGTACGCGGATTCGGCGTCACCGCGCCAGCTCTCGGCCAGCTCGAGCTCGAATCGCGCGGAGAGCCCATCAAGCGCGGTCAGCTCCTCACCGAGTTCCCGGGCCTCCTGATCGGTGCGGTCCCGCGCCACGGTCAACTCCTCCAACGGTGTCAGCGCGGCGATCTGTTTCCTTGTCTGAACCACCCGGCGGTGCGCTTCGTCGAGGTCGGCGAAGAACTCCACCGCGCGGCGTGCCTCGGCGAACGTGTCCGGCTCGTCGAGCATGTAATCGCGGAACAGCCGGTCCAGGCTGTCGAGGCCCTTGGCGGACATGGCGCGGTGCAACAGCAGCTGGGCGTTCTCGTCGGCGATGCCCAACCGGGCACGTAGGCGTTGACCGAACTGCGGGTAACTCTTGTTGTAGAGAGCTTCCGGCCAGCGCTTCTTCAAGGCGCGCACGTTGATGCCGTCGGTGACCACGTGCCGGAGGTCGGTGATGTCGAGGTCGTGGTCGAACAGCAGGAACGCGCGGCCTGATTCCCCGAGATCATTGCTGCCTCGCTTGAGGTGGAACAGCGCTACCAGCGTGGTGACCGTGTCATCGCCGGTACCGGCCGTCGTCATGGTGAGTCCCACCGCGCTCCAGGTCGCACCGTCGCGCAGATACCGCACCCTTAGCTCACGCGTCTCGGCATCGGATCCGCGGGCGTACGCGCCCCGGATGTAGGACGCCACGGTGCGACCGCGGCCCTGCGCGGCGGCGTTGAAACTTAGTTTCGTCGGCGGCACGAGGACTGCGGAGATCGCGTCCAGCAACGTCGACTTGCCAGAGCCCGACGGGCCGGTGATCAAGAACCCGCGACGTGCGACCGGCAGGTCGTGGTAGCCGTCGAAGGTACCCCAGTTGAAGAGTTGCACGCGGGCGAGCCGATGCTGGCCGTGCCGGAGTAGATCCTCAGCCATCCGGGACCTCTGCGTGGATGTCCAGGAGACGCCGGTACTCGGCTTCGACGAGGGCCACCTCGTCGGCGTCGAACAACTGCCGGAGCACTGGTGATACCTCGAACCGGCCCGGGGTGTCGACCTGGGAGACCAGCGAGTACTTCTTCATCTTCTCCCACGACGCGTTGATCCGTTTTCGGAATCCGGCGTCGTCGGTCGTATAGCGGCCACGATAGGGGTCCATGCCGGCGACGATGTCGTCATACTCCACGATCACCCGCTGGCCGGGCTGCGCCACCAACAACTCGTAGCGCAATGCCAGTACCACCAGGGTGTCCATGAATGTGAGGGTCTCTGTGCGCAGCACCTGCGGCGGAGCGAGTCTGGGATCGTCGGGGGCCGGCTGCGGCCGGGTGAATGCGATGCCGTCGTCCTCGTCGAGGACCAGATCGAGGAAGACGTCGGCGAGGCGTCGTTCGATCTCGGCGCGATGGGTGAGAATCGCCGACCACTGCTGACGATGCGCGTCGTGAGTCACCACGGGGCCGCGGAGCAACTGGACGAGCGCGCGCCGGGCGTCGAACGGGAAAGCTTCGTCGTCGTCGTTCACCGATGATCCTCGAAGCTACCGGGTGCGAAGGTTATGGTCGGCAAGCGGACGGTGCGCCGTTCGAACGTCACGCGCTCGGTGCTGTCGGCGGTGTCACCATGTTCGGCGCCGAGCACCATCAGGCCCACGATGCTGGCCAGACCCTGGGTGGCTGGATGCTCCTGCAGGACTTGCCCGATGGTCACGGGCCCTGCCGTGCTCCACAAGGTCGCGATGACATTGGTGCGGAGTTCTTCGAAGTCGATTTCGGATTCGCGGACCTGGGCGGCAAGCTCAGCGAAGTCGACTTCGCCGGCGTCGTGCCGTTCGAAGTCGGTGGGCACCCGGCCCTCGCCGGGATTGTGCAGCCTGAGTGCGGCGATCGACCGGATCTGCATGCCGATCCGTGTGAGCTCCAGACTCAACGGTTTCTCAGGGCGGTGGTGCGCGCTCACCTGCACGGCCAGCGACTGGCAGCGCTGGATCAGTTGACGGAGCCGCCGGTGCTCCTCGTACTGACGGGACAGCACGAAGTGGCGCAGCGACCGCGACAACAGCACCATGGTCTGGCGCACGGTCGCGGCTTCGTCTTCGAGTCGGGAGAGCAGACCTCGCAACTCGGAACGCTGCTGCGCGGAGAGTTCGGCGGCGAAATCCCGAGACAGGATCGCGCTGATGGCTTCCTGCAGGCGGCTCGACTGTTCGGCGTCGAGGATCACGTCGTAGAAGCCGTTCACGGACCGGCCGGCCTCGGATTCGGCCAGCAAGTCGACCCCGCGGAACACGTTGCCCAACGTTGCGCCGGCCTCCGCGCTGTCGTCGAGGATCTTGGCGCGCAACTCTCGGCTGAGCCCTTCGATGGTGGATCGCACCCGAGCGAAATCCACGGGCACCTCCTGGGCCAGTCCCAGCGTCTCGGCGACGCGTTCCCTGGCGGCCTCCGTGTCCAGCACTGGGAACTCCCCGCGCTGCACCTCTGCGATCCGGTTTTCGACAGCGGTGCGCTCGGCCTCCAGCAAGGCCAGCCTGGTTGCGGAGTTGGGATCCGAATCACGTTGTAGAAAAATGAGATTCGCCGCTATGGAGCCGAGTCGTGATGCTGAGGCCGCGCGCTGAGGCGCCTCGATCCCGCTCACCATCGCCACGGCGTTCAGCGCTGCCGCCGACGGCGCGAGCGTCTCGCTGCCGCGCGCTTCACCCGGGCGCCGGATCAGGTAGCCCGCACTCACCCAGCCGGTGACGTACGCCGTCGCGGTGGATTCGAACTCGGCGCCCGACTCACGGAGTCTCTCCAGATCCCGGTCGAGTTCGGTGATCACTTCGGCAGCGGACCGGATGCGTCGTTCCGGTGGAAAGTAGTCCTGTACCACGGCGACGATCAGGGCTGCGGTTCGGGCACGCAGCAGCGACCACTCCGGGGCCTCCTGCTGCAGGCGCCGATAGCGCAGAACCGACGACGTAATCCCCACGATGGGGAGAGTAGTCCGGTCCGGTGACAGGCCTGCGTTTTCGGAGTTGCGGTTGACGAGCGCGCCGGTTTGTCGCGGCGGCCACCCAGCCCGCGCGCTGGTTTTCCACTGACGCCCGTTTACACCAGGCCACCCCACTCAAACGGTCAGAACGGACTGCTGTTGGACTGGGCCTGGGCGTCGTCGGGCCGCGGCCCGAACCGTCGGATGTAGTCCTCGTGCATCTGGGCGTCGCGTTTGCGCTTGATCACGTCGACCAAATTCGGGTCGAGCCCGTGCCGGGCCAGTCGGTGCCTGCGCCACACCTTGTTCAGCGCCAGCGCCATCAGCAGCGCCCAGATGTAGATCGGTGCGGTCATCTCCAGCCGCATGTAGATCGGTGCGGGAATCAGCCACAGCGGCGCCAGGATCAGCAGCGGGGGGATGGCGTAGCGGATCATGTGTCTGCGGATCGCGCCCTGCCCGGCCAGGTCCTCGGCGACCCACCGGTTCATCGACGCGGGCAGTCGTCGTCCGTAGCAGTACGTGAGGTACTGCCACATGGTCGGTTTGTCGGTGCCTTGCGGCTCGTCGGGGGCCATCGGCGCTCTCCTTTGCGTGGCGTTCAAGATTGCAGCGCGCCGGCCGCCAGCGCGGCCGAGTTGATGCGGGTCAGGACTTCGTGCAGATGCTCCAGTTCGGCCAGGTCGACACCGAGCCGTGCGACGACGGCCGACGGTATCTCCAGCGCACGCTCGCGTAGCGCGGCACCGGACTCGGTGAGCTGGACATCGGTGGCACGTTCGTCCATGGCGTTGCGGGCGCGGGTGATCAGACCCGTCGCCTCCAGCCGCTTGAGCATCGGTGACAGCGTCGCCGAATCCATCTGCAGGGCCTTGGCGATCTGCTTGACCGACAGCGGAGACGGTTGCCCGACGGATCGCCTCTGGTGGTCCCACAGCGACAGCATCACCAGGTACTGCGGATGCGTCAGCCCGAGGGGTTCCAGCAGCGGCCGGTACACGGCCAGGACGGCCCGGTTGGTGGCCGCCAACGCGAAACAGACCTGGCGCTCGAGCGCGAGCGGGTCGGTGTCCTCGGTGACGGGCGCGGCCATGGGTTACATCGTCCGCTAACTATTAGGAAGCGAGCAATATCGGCTGCGTCACGTGGGACCGATCGTCACCCCGGCGGCCCGCTCGAACGGCTTGACCACCGACGTGAAGTCCGACGCAGGCCCCTCCTCGGTCTGGGTCTGCTGCCACAGCCGTGCCACCGATTCCGCCAGCGGGGTGGGGGAGCCGGCCGCGTGCGCCTCGTCCAGATACAGCAGCACGTCCTTGGTCATCAGCCCGGTGGCGAAGCCGTAGTCCAAGGTGCGGGGCAGCACCGCCCGCGGGAACTTGTCCCGGCTGGCGTGGGTGGCGCCCGAGCCGGCATTGAGCACGTCGATCATCACCCGGGGGTCCAAGCCGGCCTTGACCCCCATGACCACGACTTCGGCGGTCGCGGCCAGCGTGGCGGCCGCCATCAGGTTGTTGATCAGCTTCATCGTCTGCGCCGCGCCGGGCTGTTCGGAGACGAAGACCGGCCGCCCGATCACCGCGAAAACCGGTTCCAGCGTGTCGAATTCGTGCCGCGGGCCCGACACCATCACGGCGAGGGTGCCGGCCTGTGCCGTGCACGCCGCCGCTGACCGGGCTGTCCAGGGCCGCGATGTCGTGGGCCGCGAGAAGATCCCGATCGTGTTGCGCCGCTTGCTGTCCCACCGTCGACAGGTCGACGAACCGGCGTACCGCCGAACCCTGGGCCACCTCCGATGCGACGGCGTTCGACACCTGCGGGGTGGGCAGGCTCGCCAGCACCGTCTCGCTGCGGTCGGCGACATCGCGCACCGAGGCGCCGGCCTCGGCCGCTTGGCCACTGGGAAGCTGTCGACGGCGGCTGGGATCCCGGCGTAGACGCCGACCTGCAGGAAGATCTCCCGGATCTCGTCGCGGGTGACGCCGTTGCCCAGGGCGCCCCTGATGTGGGTGGCCAGTTCCTGGGCCGGTTCAGCACCGCGATCATCGCCAGGTTGAGCATGCTGCGGGTCTTCAGCGGCAGGCCGTCGCGTCCCCACACCGAGCCCCAACAGTATTCGGTGACGAGGTCCTGCAGCGGCTGCGAGAACTCGTCGGCGTCGGCGGCCGCGCGTTGCACGTACTCGGCGCCGAGCACCGTGGTGCGGATCTCCCGGCCCTTCTCGTAGGTTTCCCGGTCCATCGTGTCTCCGTACTCGAGCCGTCAGGCCGGCGGTGGCGTACCGATCAGCACCGCGCTGAGCCGGCACCCGTCGGGCCCGGCCCGCCATGCGTGGTCCACCCCCGTCAGCACCACCAGATCGCCCTGCTCGAGTCGGTGGGCGCCATCGTCGAGCACGAGTTCGACACTGCCGGAGAGCACCGTCTCCAGGTCGAGCGTGTCGGTGTGGTGCATCGGCGTCTCTGAGTCAGGGCCGAGTTCGACGACCATCCAGCGGGCCAGCCCCGGCGCAATGCCCTGATCGATGAGCGGTGCGCTGCCGGCGGGCCGCGACGGCGGCGGGCTCACCGTCGTCGCGAACGGAACGCCCATCGCGAATCCGGGTGCCAGCTGGTCCAACACCAGCTCGTCCTCGCTGACGATGCAGGACCTGCCCTCGGCGTCCACTCCGGTGATCAACGTACGCACATTTCCTCGCTCTCTGAGGCCGTCACGCCGACCCTGGTGAGGCCCAGACGCCGTGGTGATGACATTGATTGCCGCCGTTGCGTTTTGCACGGTACATCGCCATGTCGGCGGCGGTGATGAGATGGTCGACGACGTCGTCGCGGCCCCGCGGTGCGAGGCCGTCCAGCGCCGCGACGGCGGTGCCGAGGCTGGCCGTGACGGTGACGGGGGTGTGCAGTTCGGCGATGGCGTCGCAGACCCGCTGGCACCTCTGTGCGGCTTCGGCCGAGGGCACCACGTCGGCGATCAGGAATTCCTCGCCGCCCGAGCGCGCGATCACCGCCGTCGGTGTGGCGGTCGCCCGCAGTGCGTCGGCGACGGCCACCAGCGCCTGATCCCCGACGAGGTGCCCGTGCGCGTCGTTGAGCCCCTTGAAGTCGTCGAGATCCAGCAACGCGACCATCAGATAGCCGTCCTGGGCGCGGCCGTCGAACAGGCTCAGGGTCAGCCTGCGGAACGCGCGTCGGTTCAGCAGACCGGTCAGCGGGTCGAGGTCGGCATCGACCAGGTCGCCGCGCAACGCCCGCAGCAGCGCGTGGATCGCGACGGGCATCGCGATATTGGCCTGGATCACGAGGAAGAAGTCCACCGAGGCCAGTGCCGGCCGGCCGTCCCCGGCCAACTCCACCGCCTGACTCAGCGCCACCGCGATGGCGAACAGCGCCATGCCCAGCACCAGCCGCGTGGAATGGAAGAACGCCGCATAGGCCCCGATCGTGGTGAACGCGATGCATCCGAGCAGGCCCGCCAATGGATCCGGATACGCGACACACGCCAGTGCGATCGACAGCGAGGTCACCACCGCGAACGCGGCCGACTGCGCGCGGGTGGGCCACCGCCACAGCCACAGTGCCGTGCCCGCGACGCCGCCGCCGACGGCGAGCAGCATCATCGCGCGCTCGACCTGTCCCTGCGGACCGCCCGCGCCGGTCAGCAGGACGAGCAACGCCCCGGCCATCGACAGTGCGGTGCCGGCGATCGCCAGGCGCACCGTGCGTGCGACGCCACGCGCCTTCAGGAAGCCACTGAACCACTCGTAGTGACCAGCGCGCCGCTGATCCCGTTGCATCGCACACCGTTTCGTTGCCGTTGACCTCCCGGCCATCCAACAGCGCGGCGCGGGCCGGCGGGATCGGAACCGCCCGAACGCGATGCAGCTCACATCCGGTGTTTGCTGGCGGCTGGCGCGTCCTTGCCCGACGTTCCCGCGCGCCCGTAGCCTCGTGTTGTGTCCGGCCTGACCACCGTTCGAGCCGACGACCTGGCGGAGCTGACCGTCTTCGACGGCATCAGCGTCGAGGCGCTGGTGCCGTTGGCCGCACAGCTGCGCCCGCTGACCGCGGCCGCCGGCCAGGTGCTGATGCAACAGGGCGAGCTGGCGGTGTCGTTCCTGTTGATCGAAACTGGCCGCGCCGAGGTCACCCACGCCGGCGCCGACGGCCACGACACCGTCGTCGAGGTCGAGCCCGGGCTGATCGTCGGCGAGATCGCGCTGCTGCGCGACGCCCCCAGGACCGCGACGGTGGTGGCGACCGAACCGCTGACCGGCTGGGTCGGCGGCCGCGAAGCGTTCGCGACCATGCTCGAAGTCCCCGGCATGGTGGACCGGCTGGTGCGCACCGCACGCCAGCGGATCGCGGCGTTCATCACGCCGATCCCGGTCACGATGCGCGACGGCACCGTCCTGTATCTGCGGCCGGTGCTGCCCGGCGACGTCGAACGCACCGCCAATGGGCCGATCGAGTTCTCCACCGAGACGCTGTACCGGCGTTTCCAGTCGATGCGGTCGCCGACGAAGTCCCTGCTGACCTATCTGTTCGCCGTCGATTACCGCGACCACTTCGTCTTCGTGCTGACCGAGGGCCCGGACGGGCCGGTGGTCGCCGACGTCCGCTTCGTCCGCGACACACACGATTCCGACGTGGCGGAGGTCGCGTTCATCGTCGGGGACGCCTACCAGGGCAGGGGTGTCGGCACGTTCCTGATGCATGCGATCTCGGTAGCGGCCGGCTACGACGGTGTGCGGCGGTTCACCGCGCGGGTGTTCAGCGACAACTACGCGATGCGCTCGATCCTCGACCGCTTCGGCGCCGTGTGGCGCCGGGACGACCTCAACGTCGTCGTCACCGAAATCGCGGTGCCCGAGGCCGGCGATCTGCCGCTCGGCGACGAGCTCGTCACCCAGATCTGCAGGATGGCGCGCCAGGTGATCCGGGCCGCCGGATGACCCGGCCCCCGCTGAGCAAGGACACCACGGTGTGCATCTCGCTGGCGGGACGTTCGAGCAACATCGGCACCCGATTCCACAACCACCTCTACGACGTGCTGGGGCTCGATTTCCTGTACAAGGCCTTCACCACCACCGACATCGTCGCGGCCATCGGCGGGGTGCGCGCGCTCGGCATTCGCGGCTGCTCGGTCTCGATGCCTTTCAAGGAGGACGTGCTCGCCCTGGTCGACGACGTCGAGCCGTCGGCCCAGGCCATCGAGTCGGTGAACACGATCGTCAACGACCTCTCCGTGCCGGGCGGCCGGCTCACCGCGTCCAACACCGATTACCTTGCGGTGCAACAACTCATCGCACAGTACGAGCTGAACCCCGCCGACCCGGTGGTGATCCGCGGCAGCGGCGGCATGGCCAAGGCGGTGGGCGCGGCGTTCACCGGCGCCGGGTTCACCACCGGCTGTGTCGCGGCCCGTAACCGGGACACCGGCGAAGCGCTCGCCGACCGGCTCGGATACACCTACGTCGCCGACGTCGACACCGTCACCGCGCCGATCCTGGTCAACGTCACCCCGATCGGGATGACCGGCGCTCCCGAGGAACACGAACTCGCCTTCGGTGAGGCCGCGATCGCTGCGGCCGGCACCGTGTTCGACGTGGTGGCGCTGCCGTCGGAGACACCGTTGATCAAGGCGGCCCGGGCCGCCGGGACGCAGGTGATCACCGGCGCGCAGGTGATCGCGCTGCAGGCGGCCGAACAGTTCGAGCGCTACACCGGGGTGCGCCCGACCCCCGAGCAGATCACCGAGGCCTCGGAACGCTCACGCGCCTGACGGTCAGGGGGTGATGGTGGTCTGGTCGTCGATGGCCGCGGTGGCCTCCATCAACGGGTACGCCAGCTCCTCGGTGCCGTCTGCGGTGAGCTTGAGCACGAACAGGCCGTCCTGGCCCGGAATCACGACGGTCTTCTGGGCCACCATGCGGTTGATGCCGTCCTTGGTGTAGAAGCCGCCGATCTGCGTGGCGTCGAAGCCGCCCAGATTGCTCGGCTCACCCTTGTCCGCGCCCTGAAATCCGGGCAGGTTACGGGTTTCGTTGGGGGCGTACTCGATGACCTTCGCCGGATCCACCTCGCCGGTCAGCTTCGAGACGAACGCGACGATCGTCGGCGGACTCGGCGCCGTGGGGTCGGCGGTGTAGATGATGGCGTCGTAGGCGCCCTGCGGGGCGCGCGGCCCGGCAGGCTCCCAACCGGCGGGCAGCGGGAGGTTGATCGTCGGAGCGCCCGGATCTCCGCGCAGCACCGGGGTTTCGGTGAAGCCGCTCTCCTCGATGTACTGCGCCAGCGTCTTGCCCGGACCGGCCGTCGGCGTCGGTGACGGAGACGCCGGCGCGGGGGCGCCGCTGGTGGCGGTTTCCGATGTCGCCGACGTCGCGCCGGTCGCCGGTTCCTCGCCCGAGCCGTCCGAACCGCAGGCGGACAGTCCGATCCCGAGCGCGACGGCGGCGATCGCGGTGACGCCGGCCCGCATTGCGTTGGTCATGTCGTCTCCTGTTCGCCGGCCAGTGGTGTCACATCGGTGCGCGACGGAAGGCCGGATCGCAGCGCAGCATATCGAGCGGGAACGGGGGTTTTCGAGCCCAACGCGAGCGAATTTGCTGGCCACGGCCGGTCCGCGTTTGCCGAAACCGCCCGGCGCCGATTCTGCGGTGGTACATGTTGCCTGTACCGGCGCGATGGTTGGGGGGTCGGGACATGGGTCTGTTCATTCGCCCGTTTGCGGCGCTCTTTTTGGTGCTCGCTAGCGTGGCGGCGCTTCCCGTCTCGTGGATGTGCTCGGGCACCGCGGTCATGCTGACGGCGAACACCACCGCGCTGATCATGGGTGGCACCTTCCACCCGCTGGCCCGTCCCAGGGACGGGCCGCGGTTTGTGACCGACTACCTCGACAACGCGGTGACCGCGCACCTGGAGCCGGCGTTCGCGGGGGTGCCCGGGCCGGTGACCAACGCCGTCGCGGTCGTCACCCCCGCGGAGTTCTTCCCGCTCGGCCGGCTCACCTTCGAAGCGTCGGTCGCCGAGGGCCTGGTGAACCTGCACAGGTGTATGCGGGGGCAGGCCGATTGCGTGTTCAACTCCGACCCGGACGTGACCCCGGGACCCGGCACCGTCGCGCCCCAGGCCGGGGACACGCTGCTGGTGTTCGGGTATTCGCAGAGCGCGGTGATCGCGTCGCTGGCCAAGCGCGACCTGATCGAGCGGTACCAGCCGGGCGACCCGGGTGCGTCCTTCATGCTCGTCGCGAACCCGATGCGCCCCAACGGCGGCGTGCTGATGCGGATGCACGGCTGGCCGACGATCCCGATCCTGCGGATCCCGTTTCCCGGGGCCTCGCCCACCGACGGTCCCGTCCGGGCCGCACGGCAGCCCCGTCTTCCCGACCGTCGACCTGGTGCGCCAGTACGACGGTCTCGGCGGGGATTTCCCGGTGCGCCCGCTCAACCTTGTCGCCACGCTCAACTCCCTGCTCGGATACGGCCTGATGCACGGCGAGACCGTCGACGAGCCGTTCCGGCAGGCGCGCTTCCAGGGCCGCCACGGCGACACCGGCTACTACCTGGTCGAGACCGATCTCGTGCCGCTGCTGCAGCCGCTGACGCCGCTGGTGCCGCGGGCGATCCTGAAGGCGATCGACGCCCCACTGCGCGTGCTCATCGAGGACGCCTACGACCGCGACGTCAACCCGGGGGTGCCGACGCCGGTCAACTGGCGGCCGGTCACGAGCGTCACCCGGCTGGCGGCCCGGCTCGCCATGTCGATCCCGGTGGCCGTGGACAACTTCACCGAAGAGATCGGGCTCGGGCGGGTGCTGGGCACCGACCAGCCCGGGACTTTCGGTGTCGGGGGGCCGGAGTTGCCCACCGGGCCGGCGGCCGAAGGTGATGTGGAAGACGTTGCGCCGCAGTCGCTTTCCGAGACTGCCGCTCGGCATCGAGACCGCGCGGCCGACGACGAGCCCGCCGAGCCCGAGGAGCCGACCGCGCCGGCGGATCCGCAGGACGAGCCGCTGGCCGACGAACCCGAGGCCGAGGACCCCGATGAGGCGGAGCTTGAGGAAACCGAGCCCGCGCAGGAGCAGGACCCGGATGCGCCGTCGGAAGCCGAGGACGACACCGACGAACCCGCGGACGAGGACGCCGCCGACGCCGCCTGAGCGTCGCACGCTCCCGGCCCCGGCACGTGGTATCAACAGCCCGTGAGGCTGATCGCGATCTGCGCGCTGGCCATGACCGGTGTCGCGTGCGGCCAGCCGGCGGAGCCCGCGCCGGCGCCGGTGCCGTCGACGACGCTGAACCTCGCGGTCAACCCCGCGCGCATCGACCGGGCCCGCGACCATCTGCCCGACGACTACGAGGTGACCCCCTACACCGGCGCGCCTTCGCCGTTCGCGGTGTGGGGTCTGCGCGATTCGCCGGCGACCGATCCCGCGCAGTGCGCCGCGCTCGGTGCCGCCACCGCCGTAGGTGGAGGCGGCGGCGCGCATCCAGACCGTCCGG
>NZ_LMVQ01000022.1 GCF_001545925.1 Mycobacterium sp. NAZ190054
CTGGATCGACAGCCCCGAAGGGCGCGCGTCCTCGCTGGAGTCGATCGGCCGCTCGCTGTCGCGGCGCAACCACGGCCGGTCCCGCGCGGTGGTGCTCGCCCACGACCACGACGAGGCGGTCAAGGGGGCGCGGCGTTCAATACCGACGGCTCGGCCACCGGTGGCGCCGGCGGTGTCGGCGGTAACACCGCAACCGGGGAAGCCGGTGTCGGTGGCGCCGGCGGTGACGCCACCTCCGACAACGGCATCGTGACCGGTGGTGACGCCGGCGACGGAGGCCGGGCCACGCTCAACGGTGACGGCGGCGACGGCGGCGCCGGGGGCAACGCGTCCGGAGACGACTCCGCGACCGGTGGCGATGGCGGTGACGGCGGAGCCGACGGAGTGTTCGGGGGGACCGGCGGCGACGGCGGTGACGGCGGTGATGCCGAAGCCACCGACGAATCCAACGCCACGGGCGGCGCCGGCGGGTCAGGCAGCTCCGGGGGAACCGACGGTGCTGACGGAACCGGCAGCGCGCGGGGAGACTCGGGCGACGACGTCTGAACGCCGCCGAACTTGCATTCCAGCAGGTCCTCTCTCGCATTCTCGCTGCTGGAATGCAATTTCGTCGCGTTGAAAGTCATTGCCGAAGAATGGCTTTGGCGTGAGGCTATGATCGCCCAATGTCCGAGTTCGCAAACACGTCCAGTCGTACGAATCAGCTCGTCATCGCCGCCCTGGTGGTCGCCGTCGCGGCGTTGGCCGTCGCGGTCTGGGCGTTGCTGAGCTCGCCGTCGAGCGAGACGTCGTCGGCGACGGCCGACCAGTCCACCGATCCCAAGACGCGGGTGTGCGGCGCGTTCGACCTGGTGCGCGGTGCGGTTTCGCTGCAGACCAACGCCAACCTCGGCGAGGATCCGGTGGCCGTGCAGGCCGTCGCCGCCAACGCGCGGCTGGCCACTCTCGGCGGCGGGCAGTTCCTGCTGTCCCGGCTCGACGGTGACGTGCCGTCCGATCTCGCCGAGGCGGTGCGGACTTTCGCGAACAACCTCGAGTACATCGGGATGAGCCAGCTTGCCGGTGCCCCCGGCAACGACCCGACTCAGACCGACCGGATGAACGACGCGCAGGCGGCGTCGACGAGAATCGCCGAGCTCTGCGGGTAGTCCGGATCAGACCGGGACGAACTCGACGCCGGCCAGGGCCACCGCGTTGTCGCGTTCCGGCGCGGTGACGACGGCCGTGTACGCGCTGCCGCTGTCGTCTTTCCAGACGTTCACCCGCAGCGTCTCGCCCGGGAACACCACGCCCGCCATCCGGGCGCCGTAGGACTTCAGCCCGGCCACGTCGCCGTCGAGAAGGTTGTCAACCAGCGCCTTGCAGGTCATCCCGTAGGTGCACAGCCCGTGCAGGATCGGACGCGGAAAACCAGCTGCCGCAGCGAAATCCGGGTCGGAATGCAGCGGATTGCGATCGCCGCACATGCGGTAGAGCAGCGCCTGCTGCGGTGAGGTCGGGACGGACAGTTCGAGATCGGGCGCACGGTCGGGAGCCGCGGACGACCCCGAGGGGCCACGATCGCCGCCGAAGCCGCCTTCACCGCGGGCGAAGATCGAGCGCTTCTGGGTCCACAGCAGCGTGCCGCCGGGATCCTTGACCTCGGTCTCCGACCAGATGACCGCGGCCTTGCCCTTGTCCCAGATCTCGGTGAACCGGGTGACCGCGACGCCGGTGCCGGAGGCCGGAATCGGGCCGGGCACCGTGACGGCCTCGCTGGCGTGCAGGACCTTGCTCAACTCGATGTCGATACCCGGGAACTTCACCGCGGGCGGCTCGGTCATGTGGAAGCTCTGGGCGACGTTGCCGAACGTCGGGAGCACCTGCGGGGTGTCGTCGACGAGGTAGCGCAGCTCGGCCTTGTCCATCGGGTCGCCGCCCGCGCCCAGGCCCAGGTGATACAGCTGGATGTCGCTACTGGTCCAGGAGAATTCGACCGGGTCGAGCTCGGCGCCGATGGCTTCGTCGAGGTTGATGGGCACTTTCAGTCCTTCCCTGCAATGGCCAGCGCTGCGAGATACCCGAACGTCATCGCGGGGCCGATGGTGCCGCCGGGTCCGGGGTAGGTGTGGCCCATCACCGGCGCGCTCACGTTGCCCGCGGCGTAGAGGCCTTCGATGACCGAACCGTCGTCGCGCAGCGCGCGGCCCCGCACGTCGGTGACGACGCCGCCCTTGGTACCGAGGTCGCCGGGCACCATCTTCGCCGCGTAGAACGGACCCTGGCTGATCTCACCGAGGTTCGGGTTCGGCTTGTTGGTCGGGTCGCCGTAGTAGCGGTCGTACGCGCTCTCGCCGCGTTTGAAGTCCTCGTCCACACCCGAGCGGGCGAACCCGTTGAAGCGCTCCACCGTGGCCTTGAAGGTGTCGGCCGGCAGACCCGTTCTGGTGGCGAGTTCGTCGAGGGTGTCGGCCTTGACGATCACGCCCGATTCCAGCCATTTCTTCGGAATGCGTTGCCCCGGTTGCAGTCCGGCGAAGATGTATCGGTCGCGGTAACGCTGGTCGAACACCAGCCAGGCCGGGATGTTCTCGCCGGGGCCCGGGCCCTGGCCGTACCGGCCGCCGTACATGTGGTGGCAGGCCTCGACGTAGGGCATCGACTCGTTCATGAAGCGTTTGCCCGCCATGTTCACGATGATCGAGCCGGGGGAGTTGCGCTCGGACAGCGCGAACCACGGGGAGTCCACGAGCGGCACCGTCGGCCCCCACCAGGCGTCCTCCATGACGTCGAGCGCCGCACCCAGCTTCTCGGCGGCCAGGATCCCGTCGCCGGTGTTGGCCTTGGCGCCGACCGTCCACTCCGTGGTGATCGGCGCACGCTGGTACTTCACCCGCATCTGTTCGTTGTGCTCGAACCCGCCGCTGCCCAGGATGACGCCGCGGCGTGCCCGGATCAATTGTGGCTCAGCTGATTCCGAGTCACGGGTGTCCCTGACATAGATGCCGCGGACCACGCCGTCCTCCACATGGAGATCGGTCATCGCGGTGTTGAGTCGCACCGGGACGCCGGCGTCGCGCAGACCGATGCGCAGCGGCGCGATCAGCGCGCGGCCCATGCCCACCAGGTTCTTGCCGGTGGTGTTGGCCCACACCGACCGGGCCCCGACCTTGAGGCTGCGCAACAGCCCGCGGGGATGCCGCTTGAGCTGGTTGAGCCGCACATAGTCCTGCTGCATCACCACCATGTTCATCGGCACCTTGCCGTAGGGCGGTTCGAGACCGGCCATGTCTTCGCCGAGCTTCTTGGCGTCGAAGGGTTTCGGTTCCACTGAGCGGCCGGTGGCCTTGCCGCCCGGGGTCTCGGGGTAGTAGTCGGAGTAGTTGGGCACCCAGCACAGCTTCAGCGGCGAGTGCTTGAGCACGAACGACAGCATCTCGGGACCGCGCTCAAGGTAGGTGTCGATCTTCTCGGCGGGCACCACGTCGCCGATGATCGCGTGCAGGTAGGTGCGGGCCGCTTCCGCCGTGTCTTTGACACCGTCGCGCTTGAGGACCTCGTTGTTCGGGATCCACACGCCGCCACCTGACCGCGCAGTGGAACCTCCGTAGTGCGGGGCCTTCTCAACGACTATCGTCGAGAGGCCCTGGTGGGCGGCGGTCAGGGCGGCGACCATACCGGCGGCGCCGCTGCCGACCACGACGACGTCATACTCCTGCTCCGTCATGTAGAACACGTTATAGAATTGCCCGGCCGACTAACAACTGTGCCGGTCGACGAAACGAGGGGACTTCACCAATGTTGTCCGATGAGGTGCGCGAGAAGCTCGCCGCAGACCTGGCCGAGGCGGAGCGCAGCCGCGTGCCGATCGCTCCGCTCACCGACGGTCACCCCGACATCGACGTGGTGGACGCCTACGAGATCCAGCTCATCAACATCCGCCAGCGGGTCGCCGAGGGCGCCCGGGTGATCGGCCACAAGGTGGGCCTGTCGTCCGAGGCCATGCAGAAGATGATGAACGTCGACGAGCCCGACTACGGGCACCTGCTCGACGAGATGCAGGTGTTCGAAGACGTTCCGGTCAAGTCCGGCCGATATCTGTATCCGCGGGTCGAGGTCGAGGTCGGGTTCATTCTGTCCGACGACCTGCCGGGGGCGGGATGCACCGAGGACGACGTGCTGGCGGCGACGGCGGCGTTCGCGCCGGCGATCGAGTTGATCGACACCAGGATCACCAACTGGCAGATCAAACTGTGCGACACCATCGCCGACAACGCGAGCTCGGCGGGTTGGGTGCTCGGCGAGGCGCGGGTGTCGCCCAAAGACATCGACATCCGGGCCATCGAGGCGACGTTGACCAACAACGGCGAGGTGGTTGCGGAAGGACGCAGCGATGCGGTGCTGGGGAATCCGGTCACCGCGGTCGCGTGGCTGGCCCGCAAGGTCGAAGGTTTCGGTGTCCGGCTCAAGGCCGGCGACATCGTGCTGCCAGGGTCGTGCACCCGTGCGATAGATGCACCTCCCGGCAGCCATTTCGTCGCCGACTTCAGCGGGTTAGGTTCAGTACGACTGGATTTCGAATAGGAGCCGGCATATGGCTGAGAAGAAGTCTGTGGCGATCGTGGGTTCGGGCAACATCAGCACCGATCTGCTCTACAAGTTGTTGCGTTCGGAGTGGCTGGAGCCGCGCTGGATGATCGGGATCGATCCCGAGAGCGAGGGGTTGGCGCGGGCCCGCAAGCTCGGACTGGAGACCTCGCACGAAGGTGTGGACTGGCTGCTGGCCCAGAGCGAGTTGCCCGACATGGTCTTCGAGGCCACCAGTGCCTATGTGCACCGCGATGCCGCTCCGCGCTACGCCGAGGCCGGCATCCGCGCGATCGACCTGACCCCGGCCGCGGTCGGGCCCGGGGTGATCCCGCCGGCCAACCTGCGCGAACATCTCGAGGCGCCCAACGTCAACATGGTCACGTGCGGCGGGCAGGCCACCATCCCGATCGTGCACGCGGTGTCCCGCGTGGTGGGCGTTCCCTACGCCGAGATCGTCGCATCCGTGTCGTCGGCGTCGGCCGGCCCGGGCACCCGCGCGAACATCGACGAGTTCACCAAGACCACCAGCGCCGGGGTGCAGAACATCGGCGGCGCCCAGCGCGGCAAGGCCATCATCATCCTCAACCCGGCCGAACCGCCGATGATCATGCGCGACACCATCTTCTGCGCGATCCCCCCAGATACGGATCAAGCCGCCGTCGTTCAGTCGATCAAGGATGTGGTGGCCGAGGTGCAGACCTACGTGCCCGGCTACCGGCTGCTCAACGAGCCGCAGTTCGACGAACCGTCGGTGGTCAACGGGGGCAACCATCTGGTCACGACGTTCATCGAGGTGGAGGGTGCGGGTGACTACCTGCCGCCGTACGCTGGAAACCTGGACATCATGACCGCCGCGGCCACGAAGGTGGGCGAGGAAATCGCCAGGGATCGGGTCGTCACGTCAACGGCAGGAGTGCAATCATGAGCACCGAAGGCGTCTACTTCAACCCGGTCTGGGACGTCCGGATGACGGACACGTCGTTGCGCGACGGTAGTCACCACAAGCGGCACCAGTTCACCAAGGACGAGGTGCACGCGATCGTGGCCGCGCTGGACGCCGCCGGGGTGCCGGTCATCGAGGTCACCCACGGCGACGGGCTCGGCGGCTCGAGCTTCAACTACGGATTCTCCAAGACCCCGGAGCAGGAGCTGATCAAGCTGGCCGCCGAGACGGCCAAGGAATCCAAGATCGCCTTCCTGATGCTGCCCGGCGTCGGCACCAAGGAGGACATCAAGGAGGCCCAGAACAACGGCGGGTCGATCTGCCGGATCGCGACCCACTGCACCGAGGCCGACGTCTCCATCCAGCACTTCGGGCTGGCCCGGGAACTCGGGCTGGAGACCGTCGGCTTCCTGATGATGAGCCACACCATCCCGCCGGAGAAGCTCGCCAAGCAGGCCCGCATCATGGCCGATGCCGGCTGCCAGTGCGTCTACGTCGTGGACTCGGCGGGTGCGCTGGTGCTCGAAGGGGTGCGGGACCGGGTCGCGGCGCTGGTCGCCGAACTCGGTTCGGATGCCCAGGTGGGATTCCACGGTCACGAGAACCTCGGCCTCGGCGTCGCCAACTCGATCGAGGCGGTGCGGGCCGGAGCCAAGCAGATCGACGGCTCGTGCCGGCGGTTCGGCGCCGGTGCAGGCAACGCACCGGTCGAGGCGCTGATCGGGGTGTTCGACAAGATCGGGGTCAAGACCGGCATCGACTTCTTCGACATCGCCGACGCCGCCGAAGAGGTCGTCGCGCCCGCCATGCCGGCCGAGTGCCTGCTGGACCGCAACGCGTTGATCATGGGCTATTCGGGGGTGTACTCCAGCTTCCTCAAGCACGCCATCCGGCAGTCTGAGCGCTACGGCGTTCCCGCGCACAAGCTGCTGCACCGCGCGGGGCAGCGCAAGCTGATCGGCGGCCAGGAAGACCAGCTGATCGACATCGCGCTGGAGATCAAGCGCGAGATGGAGGCCTCTCCCGCGTCCTGACGCGTCGGACCCGGCGGGCACGATGGTGCCATGACGACGCGGGCCGACGCACAGGCGATCCTCGAACGACTGGCCGGGCCGGGCGCCGTGCTGCGCGACGACCAGTGGACGGCGATCGAGACGCTGGTGGTGCACCGGCGCCGGGCACTCGTCGTGCAGCGCACCGGGTGGGGCAAGTCGGCGGTCTACTTCATCTCCGCCAAGCTGCTGCGCGCCGCCGGCCACGGGCCGACCGTCATCGTGTCGCCGCTGCTGGCGTTGATGCGCAACCAGGTCGCGGCCGCCGAACGGGCCGGTGTGCACGCCGCCACCATCAACTCCAGCAACGTCACCGACTGGGAGGAGATCCACCAGCGGGTCAGGTCCGGGGACCTCGACGTGCTGCTGGTGAGCCCGGAACGCCTGAACAACCCCGACTTCCGCGACGAGGTGCTGCCCGCACTCGCCCACGACGCGGGCCTGGTGGTCGTCGACGAGGCGCACTGCGTGTCGGACTGGGGCCACGACTTCCGGCCCGACTACCGGCGCATCCGCACACTGCTGGCCGACCTCGGCGCCGACGTGCCGGTGCTGGCCACCACCGCGACCGCCAACGACCGGGTGGTCGCCGACGTCGCCGCCCAGTTGGGGGTCGGCGGTGCGGACACCCTGGTGCTGCGCGGCGGGCTGGACCGCGAGTCGCTGCGACTGTCGGTGGTGCATGCCGGAAATCCGGCGCAGCGCGCGGCATGGCTTGTGGCGCACCTTGATTCGCTGCCCGGATCGGGGATCGTCTACACCCTGACGGTGGCCCAAGCCCACGACGTGGCGTCCCTGCTCACCGAACACGGACACAAGGTCGCCGCCTACACCGGGTCCACCGAGGCCGCCGAACGGGAGCAACTCGAAGCCGACCTGCTGGACAACCGGGTGAAAGCGCTCATCGCCACGTCGGCGCTCGGCATGGGGTTCGACAAACCCGATCTCGGTTTCGTCGTGCACCTGGGCGCACCGTCGTCGCCGATCGCGTACTACCAGCAGGTCGGCCGCGCCGGCCGTGCCACCGCCGGCGCCGAGGTGGTCCTGCTGCCCGGGCGCGAGGACCAGGATGTGTGGCGGTATTTCGCCTCCGTTGCCTTTCCGTCAGAAGGCATGGTGCGCAATGTGATCCGCGCACTGGACCCGGACCGTCCGCAGTCGACGGCGGCGCTGGAACCGCTGGTCGACCTCAATCGGTCACGGCTGGAGATGGTGCTGAAGGTCCTCGACGTCGACGGTGCGGTGCGGCGGGTCAAGGGCGGCTGGATCGGCACCGGTGCGCCGTGGGAATACGACGAGCCGCGTTACCGCACCCTCGACGAGGCCCGCCGGCGTGAACAGCAGGCCATGCTCGACTACCAATCCACCGACGGCTGCCGGATGGCTTTCCTGCGCCGCCAGCTCGACGATCCCGAACTCGGCGCCGGCGAGCGGTGCGGCCGGTGCGACAACTGTGCCGGGTCGCGTTTCTCCGCCGACGTCGACGCTGCCGTCGCCGAGGACTCCCGGCAGCGCCTCATGCGTCCGGGGGTCGAGTTGACGCCGCGCAAGCAGTGGCCGACAGGACTCGCCAAGATCGGTGTCGATCTGAGCGGACGCATCACCGACGGCCCGGCGCCCGGACGCGTCATCGGCCGGTTGACCGACCTCGGCTGGGGCGCGCGGCTGCGCAAACTGCTCGACGAGCAGGACGGCGAGGTCCCCGACGACGTGGTGCAGGCGGCGGTCAAGGTGCTCGCGTCCTGGAACTGGGAGAACCGGCCGACCGCGGTGATGGCTCTGGACTCGCTCTCGCACCCTGTGCTGATCGCGTCGCTGGCGCGCAGGCTCGCCGGCCTCGGACGGCTCGCCGACCTCGGCGTGCTGCGCTACGCGCCCGACCGGCGCCCCGCGACCGCGGCGAACTCCGCCTACCGCGTCGCCGCGCTGTGCGGCGCGTGGGAGATCCCGGACCCGGCAGTCCTCGGCGCGGTGACCGGGCCGGTGCTGCTCGTCGACGACATGACCGACACCGGGTGGACGATGACGATGGCCGCACGGGTGCTGCGCGCGGCCGGGGCGCCCGCGGTCCTGCCGTTCGCGTTGGCCGCTACCTCGTAGAGAATTTTTCCGCCGGATCGATACCGCTCGCGGCCTGCGCCGATGTCCGGCCGGCCGGTGGCGGGCGCGGCGGAGGGTGTTTGGCCCCGGCACCGTCTGGATAGGCCTGTACCGCGACCGAATGAACAGATCCCCGAAAACCTTGAGGAGTGATCTTTTATGAACGCGTCCGTCACGACTGTGCGCCGCGGCCTGTTCGGCATGTTCGCCGGTGGCCTGCTCGCCTTCGGTTCGGCGGCGATCGTCGCGCCGGTGTCCAATGCGCAGCCCGCCGCCCCCGACTGCTCGGCCAGCAATGTGGCCGGAACGGTGAGTTCGGTGGCCGCCACCGAGGGTGCCTACCTGGCAGCCAACCCGCAGACCGACCAGGCTCTGTCGGCCATCGCGACCCAGCCGCAGCCTGAGGCGCAGGCCGCCTATGGGGCGTTCTTCGCGCAGAACCCGCAGGTCGAGGACCAGCTGAAGGCGATCCACCAGCCGGTGTCCGCGCTGCAGAACCAGTGCGGCGTCGAAGTGGTGCCGACACCGGTGGCCGAAGCCGTCTCGAACAGCACCGAGCCCGGCGAAACACCCTCGGCCCCTGAGGCTCCCGAAGTGATCGCGCCGCAGGTGGGCTGACCTCGCCGGTCAGAAGATCCGTTTGTCCCCGCCGAGCTGGGTGGTCACCGCGTCCGCGGTGGCCACCACGGCTTGCGCCCGGTCGGTGATCTCGTTGTCGGTCAACGATTTTCCGACGTGCAGCGACGCAACCATCACCTGTCGCCGGTAGTGATCGTAGACCGGGGCCGAGATCACGCTGATGTCGTGTTTCGTGCGACCGGGACTTTCGGCACGCAGATAGACCCGCTCTCCGATGTCGGAGACGAGCTCGCCCAGCAACGCGCGCAGTTCGTCGGGCAACTCGGTCGGCATGCCGGCCATCAGCGAGTACAGCCGTCGCCCGCCCACCGTCTGCCGCTCCACCAGGTAGCCGTCGGCACGGCAGGCGGCCACCACCCGGTTGAGCCGCTCGGTGTCGGTGCGCAGCGGAATGGTGGGCGGCCTTCGGAGCCAATCACGTTCGGCTTCGTCGTCCCACAGCACGAACATCAGGCCGACCGGCGGTGCGAACGGGTAGCTCTGACCCACCTCCACGCCGGGCCGCGCTCCGGACGGCGCGACCAGGTCCAGCAGGGTGATGCGGTCGTCGACGACCGCCGAGAGTGCCGCCGTCGCACCGAACCGCATCGACAGCAGACGCAACTGTTCCCGTGCGGCCGGGCTGACCCGCATCGACTCCTGGGCCCGGTGGCCGAGAGTGATCAGTGACGGTCCCAGCCGGTAGGTTTTGTCGGCCGGATCGCGGACGAGGTAACCGGCGTCGGCGAGCGAGGTGACGATGCCCAGACACGTCGGCTTGGTCAGACCCACCCGGCGGGCGAGTTCGGACACCCCGAAGCGCTCCTGCGGCCGGCTCGCGAGAAAGTCGAGGATGCGCACCACCCGGTCCGTCGGGGGCGACGCGCGTCCAGGGGCCGGCGGTGACGACATGCCGGCAGCCTACCGAACGGTCCATATTTGGAACATGCCGGTAGGATATTGACTCCAGATAGAACAGGTTCTAGTTTCGGACTGTGTTCACGCAGCCGCTGGCCGATGCCATCGCCGAAGCCGAGAAACTCGTCGCCGCCGCCCCGTTCATCGAATCCGAGGCCGACCTCCTGGAAGGCCTGCAGTACCTGGCCGGGTGCATCGCCGCATGCACGCACGTCGCGTTCGACTACGACCGTGACCACCCGTTCCTGCACAGCGGCACCGGACCGTTCACCAAGATGGCCCTCGACAACCCCGACACGCTGTACTTCGGCACCCGCGTGCAGCCCGGCCACGAGTACGTCGTCACCGGTACCCGGGGCACCACCACCGACGTCAGCTTCCAGCTCCTGGGCGGTGAGTACACCGACGAGGTGGTGCCCGACAGTGAGACCGCGTTCGACGACCGCAAGCTCGACATCGCCGCCGACGGCACCTTCGAGTGGCGGTTCACCCCGGCGGTGCCGTCCCAACTCGTGATCCGCGAGGTCTACAACGACTGGTCCGCCCGGCGCGGCACGTTCGCGATCGCGCGCACCGACACCGCGGGCACCGCGCCACCGCCGCTGACCCGCGAACTCATCGAGAAGCGCTACGCCGTCGCGGGTAAACAGCTCGTGCAGCGGGTCAAGACGTGGCTGCAGTTCCCGCAGTGGTTCTACAACGACACGGCGCCGAACTCGATGGTGGCGCCCAGGCTCACACCGGGCGGGCTCGCGACGCAGTACTCGTCGACCGGCCAGTTCGACCTGACCGCCGACCAGGCGCTCGTCATCACGATCCCGGTCCCGGATGCGCCCTACCTCGGGTTCCAGCTCGGCAGCCTGTGGTACATCTCGCTGGACTACATCAACCACCAGACGTCGCTGAACGGCACTCAGGCGCAGGCGGATCCGGACGGCAAGATCCGCATCGTCGTCTCCGAGCAGAACCCGGGAGTGACGAACTGGGTGGAGACGCTCGGGCACCGCCGGGGTTTTCTGCAGTTCCGGTGGCAGCGGCTCTCGCGCGAGTTGACGCCCGCGGACGGCCCGACGTTGGAGCTGGTGGAGGTCGGCCGGGTTGGCGAGGCACTGCCGTACTACGAGTCGAACAGGATCTCAGAGGACGACTGGCGGGCACGTATCGCGCTGCGCCAGAAGCAGATCGGCGAAAGAATGGTGGGTTGAGATGGCGCTCGGGCTTCTGCAGGACAAGGTCGTCGTCATCAGCGGCGTCGGACCGGCGCTCGGTACCACGCTGGCGCGCCGCTGCGCGGAGGAAGGTGCCGACCTGGTGCTCGCCGCGCGCACGGTCGAACGGCTCGACGATGTCGCCAAGCAGATCACCGATCTCGGCAGGCGCGCCCTGTCGGTGGGTACCGACATCACCGACGACGCGCAGGTGGCCGACCTGGTCGACGAATCACTCAAGGCCTACGGCAGGGTCGACGTGTTGATCAACAACGCGTTCCGGGTACCGTCGATGAAACCGTTCGCCAACACCACCTTCGAGCACATGCGCGACGCGATCGAGCTGACGGTGTTCGGCGCGCTGCGGATGGTGCAGGCGTTCAATCCGGCGCTGGCCGAGGCGAAAGGTTCGGTCGTCAACGTGAACTCGATGGTGGTCCGCCACTCGCAGGCCAAGTACGGCGCCTACAAGATGGCCAAATCGGCGTTGCTGGCGATGTCGCAGACGCTGGCCACCGAGCTGGGCGAGCAGGGCATCCGCGTGAATTCCGTGCTGCCCGGCTATATCTGGGGCGGCACCCTGGAGTCCTATTTCACCCATCAGGCCGGCAAGTACGGCACCACCGTCGAGGAGATCTACAAGGCCACCGCCGCGGCCTCGGACCTCAAGCGGCTGCCCACCGAGGACGAGGTGGCCTCGGCGATCCTGTTCATGGCCAGCGACCTGTCCAGCGGCATCACCGGCCAGGCGCTCGACGTCAACTGCGGGGAGTTCAAGGCGTGAGTGGTTCGAGCGCACGTACCGATGTGGGCACCGTCGAGGATCTGCACGCGTCGGCCACCAAGGCCTGCGGTCTCGACGATTTCGGTTCCGACGACGACAACTACCGCGAGGCGCTCGGCGTCCTTCTCGAGTCCTACCAGCGGGACGCCGACCTGACCGAGCTCGGCAGCAAGATGCAGCGGTTCTTCCTGCGCAATGCGCTGGTGGCCCGGCTGGTCTCCGAGGCGGCGTTCAAGCAGTACCCCGAGCACACCGACGTGGTGATCGAACGTCCGATCTTCGTCACCGGGCTGCCGCGCACCGGGACCACGGCGGTGCACCGCCTGCTGGCCGCCGATCCACGCCACCAGGGTCTGGAGCTGTGGCTGGCCGAGTTCCCGCAGCCGCGCCCGCCGCGTGAAACATGGTCGCAGAATCCGGTTTTCCAGCAACTCGACGCGCAGTTCAGCAAGGCGCACGAGGAGAATCCGGACTACACCGGCCTGCATTTCATGACCGCCGACGAGGTGGAGGAGTGCTGGCAGCTGCTGCGCCAGTCGCTGCACTCGGTGTCCTACGAGACCCTGGCCCATGTGCCCACCTACTCGCGATGGCTGGCCGGTCAGGACTGGACCAAGCCGTATCAACGGCACCGGCGCAACCTGCAGCTGATCGGGCTCAACGACCGGGAGAAGCGCTGGGTGCTGAAGAACCCCAGCCACCTGTTCGCGCTGGATGCGTTGTTCGCGACCTACCCGGACGCGCTGGTGGTGCAGTGCCACCGGCCGGCCGAGACGATCATGGCGTCGATGTGCTCGCTGGCCCAGCACACCACCGCGGGCTGGTCGAACACCTTCGCCGGCGAGGTGATCGGCGCCGACTCGATGGAGACCTGGTCCCGCGGTCTGGAATTGTTCAACGCCGAACGCGCCAAGCATGATCCGGCACAGTTCTACGATCTGGACTACTTCGCGCTGATCAAGGATCCGATCGGCGTTGTCGAGGACATCTACCGCGCGTTCGGCATCGAGTTCACCGACGCCGCGCGGGAGGCGATGTCGCGGACCGACCAGCAGAGCAAGCAGGGGCCGCGTGCGCCCAAACACACCTATTCGCTGGCCGATTACGGTCTGACCGCCGAGCAGGTCCGGGCGCGGTTCGAGAACCTCTAGCCGTCACCGGGCGACGGCGCGCTGGAGTACTCCTCCAGGCATCCCTCGGCGACGGCGTGCCTGATGCTGTCGGCCAGCCGCGGGCACGAGGGGGAGCGCGCGGGATCGCCGCCGGCGTCCCGGATCTCGGTGAAATGAGCGCAGCGCTGGGTGGCCTCGCGGGTCCACTGCACCGAGGTGTGCGCGGGACCGAGCTTTTTCACCTTGACCGCGACATGACAGAAGCGGCAGTCCACCGATACCAGGCCGGAGTTCAGATACCGTTCGCGGTCGGCCTGGCTACTCGCCCGCACGGCCGCGGCACGATCCGGATCCGACGCGAAATCCGGTGCCTTGCGCCAGGATCCGGGTCCGTCCCCGCCGCGTCCCGGAGTGTGGCCGTGCTCGTGTTCCTCGTCGTCATGCCCGTGCAGCAGGAGCATCGACCTGGCGAGGCGGTCCACATCCGGTTGGCGGCTCATGTCGCCTGCTTCTCGGCTTCCCGTGCCTTGAGGTTCTCCTCGACCTCGACGTGCCATTTCTCGTTGGCCACCGTCGTGTCGACCTCCATCTCGAACCGGTCGGTCATCTCCGGCGTCACGTCGGCGAGGTCGACGTAGAACTGCTGGTACCAGCGCCGCATCTGATAGACCGCGCCGTCTTCCTCCACCAGCAGCGGATTGTCGATGCGCGTCTTGTGCTTCCAGATCTCGACGTCCTGCAGGAAGCCCTTGCTGACCCCTTCGGTGAACGCGTCGGCCAGCTTCTCGGTGGTCTTGTCGTCCAGGCCTTTGGGCTTCTCGACGATCACACCCCACTGCAGCACGAACGAATCCTGGGTGACCGGATAGTGGCAGTTGATCAGGATCGACTCGGCCTTGAAGTCGCCGTAGGTGTTGTGCAGCCAGTTGATCATGAACGACGGCCCGAAGTAGCTGGCCTCGGAGTCCAGCGACGCGTCACCGTAGGCGGTGCCCATGTCGTTGACGTCGGGCCGGCCGACGTTGTGCAGGTACTGGCTGGCGATGTGACCCTCGAACACGTTCTTGAAGTACGTCGGCAACCCGAAATGGATGTAGAAGAAGTGCGCCATGTCGGTGACGTTGTCGATGATCTCGCGGCAGTTGGAGCCCTTGATCAGCATCGAGTTCCACTTCCAGTCGGTCCACTCGCCGCTGGACCATTGCGGGATCTCCGGGATGCGCACCTCGGGCTGGGGCGGGTTGCCCTCGTGGTCGTGCCAGACGAACAGCAGGCCGCCGCGCACGTCGGTGTGCCACGAGCGGGTGCGGGCCAGGCGCGGGGTGCGTTTGGCGTAGGGGACCAGCTTGCACCTGCCGTCGCCGCCCCAGCGCCAGTCGTGGAACGGGCAGGCCACCTCGTCGCCCTTGATGGTGCCCTGGGCGAGGTTGCCGCCCATGTGCCGGCAGTAGCCGTCGAGCACCTTCAGCTCGCCCTTCGAATCGGCGAACACGACCAGCATGGTCCCGAAGATCTCGATCCCGTGCGGCTGCCCGTCCAGGAAGTTCTTCACCGGGCCCAGGCAGTGCCAGCCCCGCGCATAGCGGTCGGGCAGCGTGCCGGTGTCGATCTCGCGGATCGTCGCGGTTCCCGCAGTTGACTCGGTGCTCACCTCGGGCCTCCCCATTCTCGGCTTCTAACTAGAACACGTTACAGTTTTTGCTCTCGTCGGCGCAATCGAACGCCCCTCACCTGCGCGAAATGTTGCCTTCACCACTCAAGTGCACCGGATACCCATTTGCACTCGCCCTATATAGTGAACAAAGTGTCCAGTATTGCTAGTGCCGTCCGACCTGCGCCGACCACCGCGCTGGGCAGCCGCCCGGCGCGGCGCTGGCTCGCGGTCGCCGCGGCCACGTTCGCGATCGCGTGGGGCGGCAACGAGTTCACCCCGCTGCTGGTGATGTACCGATCCGGTGACGGCTTCTCCGCGCTGACCGTCGATCTGCTGCTGTTCGCCTACGTGCTGGGCATCGTGCCCGCGCTGCTGATCGGCGGCCCGCTGTCCGACCGGTTCGGCCGCAGGCCGTTGATGCTGCCCGCACCGGTGCTGGCGGCGGTGGGCTCGACGATCCTGGCGCTCGGGGCGCAGTCGGCACCGATGCTCGGCGTCGGCCGGGTGTTCAGTGGACTGGCGCTCGGACTGGCCATGGCCGTCGGCGGCAGCTGGATCAAAGAACTGTCCAGCCCGCCGTGGGAGGACGGCGACGCCGGTGCCCGGCGCGCGGCGATGAGCTTGACCTGCGGGTTCGGTCTCGGCGCCGGGGTGGCGGGGGTGCTCGCCGAGTGGGGTCCGGCGCCCACGGTGCTGCCCTACGTGGTCAACATCGTGCTGGCACTGACCGCGGCGGTGCTGCTGTGCGCCGCCCCCGAGACGCGCACCCGCCACGCCTCCGGGCGCGCGTGGTGGACCGGTCTGGCGGTTCCCGGTGTGTCGCACCGCCGGTTTCTGTTCGTGATCGCCCCGTTGGCGCCGTGGGTGTTCGGCGCGGGCGCGTCGGCCTACGCGGTACTGCCCGCGCTGATGGCGGACCGGGCCGGGTCTGCGCCCATCGCGTTCTCGGCGTTGATGTGCCTCGTCACGCTCGGCGTGGGTTTCGTCGTGCAGAACCTGGCCCGCAATCTGGACGCCGGCGGCGCCGCCGGCGTGGTGATCGCGCTGACCCTGATGGTGCTCGGGATGGCGCTGGCCGCGTGGGCGGCGGCGGTGCTGACGATCTGGGCGGCGCTGGTGGCCGCGGCGGTGCTCGGCGCCGGATACGGGATGGCGCTGTTGGCGGGTCTGCAGCAGATCCAGCGCATCGCCGGCCCCGACGACCTCGCCGGGCTGACCGCGGTGTTCTACAGCCTGACGTACCTGGGCTTCGCGGTGCCCGCGATCCTGGCGTTCGCGGTGCGGTCGTTCAGCTATCCGGTGATGTTCGGTTTCGGCGCGGTCGCGGCGGTGGCCACTCTGGTTGTCGCGGCGGTGGGGTCCAGACGGGCGCCCGCCTAGGCTGACCGCGTGGTGGACAGCGGATCGGCGAGTCGTCGTGGCCGCCCGCGCAGCGAAGCGGTCCGCAGCGCAGTGCTCACCGCGGCCGCCATCGAGAACGACGTCGCCGTGGCCCAGGAGTTCCGGGACCGGTACCGCTGTTTCGTCGTCGACGAGTACCAGGACGTCACACCGCTGCAGCAGCGGGTGCTCGA
>NZ_LMVQ01000023.1 GCF_001545925.1 Mycobacterium sp. NAZ190054
AGGCACGATGGGCAGTGAGGTGGAAGCCCGCATTGAACGCGTTCGCGATCACCTTCAACGGCCGGATCACTCCGACTGGCAACTAACCGATGCCAAGTCAGATCCACCGTTTATCTGACAGTCCCAGGTGCGGAGACTCGCAGCAGGGTAGTGAGCTACCCGAAGTGCAGGTCACCCGCGGTTCGGCGTCTCAGACGCTTGAGGGCGCGCAACTGCTTGAACCCGTTTCTCGATTGCTTGACTTGTGGCGAGGAGGATTGACAAAGAACAACTTTGACGAGAGCAGGCGAATCGTGGCCTCGGCGGCATGGAGTGGTTACGACATCGCTGTTGCGAGTTAGCTCCGCCTTCGATGCGGCATTGATCTGCCGCGTTCGGTGACGTAATCGGTCCAGTCGCGGGCGGCGAGTTTGGCCCAGGCGGCTGCGTTCTTGGTGGTGATCGCGAGCAGTTCGGCCAGCACGGGTGCGGGCATGTCGCTGGCGAGCTGGAAGAGGGCGGCTTTGCGATGTTCGTAGGGTTTCACCCCGACCGCGACGAGCTGGGTGCGGATGTTCTCGGTGGACAGGTGGGTGCCGGGAAGTCGGCCGGGGAACAGCCAGCCCGTATGGGATGGGGTGTAGCGGCTTTCGCATTGCTGCTCCAGATGCTCGCGGATGAGGTCGTCGAGTAGGGGAGGCATTTGGATGGGGATGGCGGCGAAGACGACATGCACGGCGTGATCGTCGGAGATCGAGATTTGGCTTGATCGCAGGGCGACGATGCGCGAAAGAGGTTGGGCGAACAACAATGTGAGCAGTCCCGCGATGCGGGTTTTGCGGCGGATTGTGTCGTCGTGCAGCAGCCGCCCGACGGCGGCCCACCGCTGGGAATCCGAGACGGTTACCGAGGGAGGTGACCGTGGCGGATCGGTGACCCTCAGTGTGGTGTTGATGCGGGATTGGCGTAGCCAGACGAGGAAGGCGTACTCGGCAGTGAGCGGCCTCCGGTGGAGCGCCTGGTAGCGCTCCAGCATCTCCTGTGTCGCTGTCGCCGGAGTGGCGTCGTGGGTGTGCAGAAACGCCATGAACTGAATCGCCACGCGGACGCGACGACGGCAGGCATCGGTCATCGATCTCGTCAGCCGGTTCTCGTGGGAGGCCTTGCGCATCTGGCGCAGTACATGCCAATGCGCGAATCGGCGAACGATGGCGGCGTCTTCGGCCGGAAGCTCGGCTACAACGTCCTCGATCCAGGGCAGCATCCGTTCGACGCGGATGTCGATCGGGCCCAGAACGCCGACCGCGACCAGGAGGCTGCGCAAGTAATCGTGGGCTCGGTCCGAGGGAAGATCGCTGAAGGTGTCGTGGCTGATTTCACGCGTTCCGCAGGCCATGTCGCGAAGGAGCTGCGGGCCGGTACCGGGCTTCTTTCGCAGCCACCAGAGCACCGTCTGTGGGCGGTCGGCGTTGATCAGTTCGTCGAACACGGGCCGTAGTCGGTGATGAATCGTGCCGCTGATCGGGTCGGTGAGCAGCTCGGTGAGGCGCTCGCGTAGGAAGCAGCGGGCGCATCGGTAGAACCCGTAGGGGTGTTCTTCGCGGCCGCATTCGCTGCAGGTGAAGATCGATGCGACACCGGCGCAGGAGGCGCACACGATGGCATCGTCGAGCTGCCACGCCAGTGGCCGCACGGTCTCACACCGCGGGCATTTCTCGGGGTGATAGTGCCGTCTGCGACGGCATGCGACACAGATGCGACGCCCGTGCGTCAGTGGGGTTAGCCGGATGGTGCTTGCACACTCCCAGCAGGCCCGCTGAGTCACTGGTTGTCGTGGGGGCGGCGGATGGTGGCGCGGATGGGTCGCAGGTCGCCGATGCCGGGTCCGCTGTCGTTGACCGCGGGCGCCTCACGGACTTGTTCGGCGACGAGCTCGAGCAGGTCGTTGGGCGTGCACGACAAGATGTCGCAGAGGGCGGCGAGCAGGTCGAGATTGATGCGCTGCGGGGGCTTGGTCGCGATCCGGTGCACCATCTGTCGGGAGATCTCCACGCCACGCTCGTGCAGCGGTGCGACAAGGTCGGTGGTGGCGAACATTCCGTTCTGGGCCATCAGCTGACGCAGGTTCCACCGCAGCACGGTCCTAGTGCTCATCTCCGCCTTCACCTGTCGTCGTGGATGATCCGTAGACGCGGCGCAGCGCCGCCTGCAGTGTTTTGGTCTTGAAGTCGTCGGACACCGAGGTATAGATCGCGGTGGTCGAGGCATACGAGTGCCCCACCTGTTCGGTGACGAACCGCTCCGGATAACCGAACTCGATCAGATGGGTGACATAGGAGTGCCGCAGGCAGTGCAAGGTGAGCTCGGCAGGCAGTCCCGCTTGCACCCGTGCGACGGCGAATCGCCTATCCATGGTCTTGGTCGCCACGCGCCGTCGACGCTCGGTCAGCCAGAGCTCTTGACGGTTCCCGGGGCTGAGGAGTGGGCGGCCGTGGTCGACCCATTGGCGCAGTCCGTCGATCACCCAGTCGAACTCCGGAACGGCGAGCACGGTGCGACGCCTGGGAGAGCTGCCGCGACGTGATTTGGCGTAGCGAACGTGGACGGCGCCGAACGTGCCCCAGGCCGGCATCCGCGAGTTCGGACGCAGGTCGGCGAGATCGAGATAGCACAGCTCGCGGCGGCGTAAACCGAAGGCGTAGGCCGTCTTGATCATCTGTGCGTCGCGCAGCGCCGCGAACGCGCCTTTGTTCCTGGACCGAGCGAGAACATCGACGCGATCATCGAGGAAATCGAACAATGTTTCCAGTTCGTCGTAGGTGAACGGGCGACGCGCGGGCTTGCCCTCGTAGTCGACCAGATGCGCGGCGGTGTTGTAGTCGTGACAGACCTGCGATGGGATCCGTCCGAACCTGTTCTCGCATTGCGCGATCCAACCGTAGCGGCTATCGAGTAGGTAGTCGCAGAACATCCGCAACGACATGTGATAGCCGCGAATGGTCGACGGTGCTTTGCGTTCCGGGCCCGACATCAAAGCGGCCGTGAAGTCTTCGACATCGCCGGCAGTCCAGTCCCACGGAGGCGCCCCGGCGAACTCTGCGAACCGCCGCACCAACGCCAGCCGCGGCTCGATCGTGGCCTCAGCAGCGAGTAGCCGAGACGCCTGTTGACGACCCCACCCAGACAGCATCGCTTCGAAGACTGCGCTGGCCTCGTCCAGGTGAACCACGCCCGAGGCAAGAACCAAGTGCGCCGACCCCGGAACGCTCACAAGAGAACCTCCATCTATCGTCAACTTAGAGTTGTCAATGACAACCGCAAGTTACCACACCTGCGAGCGAAATCCGTCTACCAGGAGGAACACGAAAGTGGTTCAATGAAGCGCATCCGGCGCTGGTCCCATGCGCCAGATATACGCGTCAACTTCAGGTTGATTCGCGACCTTCACCGCCCTAGTGCAAGAGGTGTGTGGTCTGTCGGCGGGCTGTAAACGGGGTGTGAGGAGGGCGGCTGGCGGTGGGTGCGGTGGTTGGCGAGTGGGGTGGGTGACGGTGGGTTGAGGGTGGCGACGGTGAAGCGGTCAGGAGGGCGGACGAAAAAGGTCGTGGGCGACGAATGTGGCTGTGGTGGTGGCCTGCTCGGCCCGAACACTTCTAAGGTCCTCAACCATGACGGCAGCGAGAACATCCAAGGCGGAGGCCCGGCGCCGGGCTGTGGAAGCGGCTCGGCGCGCCAACGAGGAGCTTGCGGCGCGGGAGAAGGCGAACCTCAAGGACGCGACGATCCTGCTTCACGCGATCGACAAACTCGACGCGATTGGCGAGTGGAAGAAGCAGCGGCGCGCGGAGCTGCGCGCGCAGGCCGACGCGCAGTTGGCGCGCGAAGAAGCTAAACGGGTAGGCGACGATCGCGAAGCGGCGGGCGCGGCCGTCGAACGGATGCGTGAGCGGGGTGAGACGCTGACGACGATCGCCACCAAACACGACCTCGGGATCGCAATCGTTCGCGTGATGGCACGGCATGCGCCGAAAGCGGCAAATCCGGTATCGCGGAACGGTTCGCAGGCACTAGGTCGGAATGTGTCCGGAACGGGGGAGGCGGCGGCGGACGGGGAGGTCGGCCCGGACGCGGGCGAACCGCCGGCCGGAGCGGCGCCAGCGTGACGGTTCGGCGGTGGCGCGGCGACGGAAGTCTCAAGGGTGCGCTACGTCCTGAACCCGACGACAGAAGGGCGCTCGGCGCGGCGTTGCGACGGCGCAGGGCAGCGCGCAAGTTGATGCCGTCGCGGGGACGCTGCCGCGGGGCCGCGATCCCGCACTCCCGCCGGCCTGCTGGGCGCACTGAGCGATGCGTCGCCGCAGCGCGGCTGCGGGGTCGCGGTCGTGTCGACGCGGACGCTGTCTGATGGGGCGTGCGGCGTGGTGCGGTGGCCGAATACGCGGGCCGCGGTGAACGTAGGTGCCGGCCGGCTGTTAGGTTCACCGGTCTTGAGGAGAGCGGCGAGGTTATCGTGGACCGGCTGGCGCACGCCTCGGAGATCGCGCGTTTCACCGCCATGTGGTGTGCGGGCCCACGGTGTCGGACTCGACATCTGGGACAGGTGCCATCGGTGCCGATGGCTAGGGCCGGTTTTATCTCAGGTCAGTCTTCGGTGAACGGCGACGCCGGCTTCGGGCTATGGGGTGACGATGTTGCACCAGAACGGGAAGGTGTCGAGTAGGCCAAGGAAATCGTTGAACGACGCTTCTTGGCCATCGATGGTGAGTTTGTTCTGCTTCTTGGGGTCGTCAAGGGTGATGTTGCCCAGCTGAATATCGTCCAGCGTGGCTTTAGCAGTGTCAGGCTGGCGTTGGCGTTCGGTACCGGCTCGGGAGCGTAGTGCAGCACCGCGCTCTCGACGGTGAGGCCGTACTCCTTGTTGAGGTTGGTGAACTTGACGTTGAGCGTGAACGGTAATCACGGCCCGGGTGGGCTTGTCCTTGCCGACGGCCAGGCGGTGCGTTCGGCGAGATCGACGTTCAGTCGTGCAGTGCGTTCGTCGGTGACGTAGAAGTGCGGGGCCGTGACGTGGGTGACGAGCTCCGGGTGCTTCTCCACCGTCAGGTCTACCAGCGCGGCGTGCCGATTGATCCTCGGCAAGAGCATTGATGCCGTAGGGACGGCCGGTGCACAGCGGCAGCTTGTCGAGGCCGAAGCCCTCGGCGGCAAGCCGCTCAGCGGCGGGCTCCCAGTACACCCGCAGGCCCGCCTCCACGGCGGCTGTCGCCGCAGCGGCCTGGTGACGTGCAGCTTTGGTGTCCAGGATGATGGCGTCGGTGCCAGCGTGCTCACGCGACAGGAGATCTTCGACCTGCTTGTGGTCGTTGGGTCCGAGCCGAAACTGAATGCCCATCGTGTGAAAACGTCCTCTCGACCTCGGGCGTTGTTTCATGACAGAATGCATGACACACACGCAGACAAAAGGAAGACAGGCAGACGATATGGGAGCTAACGCGCTCGCCTCGACCGTGTCGAGTGCGATCGAGCGCTTGGGATTGACCTACGAAGAGGTCGGCGACATCATCGACGCGTCGGCGCGCTCGGTGGCGCGCTGGACCTCAGGACAGGTCGTTCCACAACGACTCAACAAACAACGACTCATCGAACTGGCCTACGTCGCCGACGCGCTGGCCGAAGTGCTTCCCCGAGACCAGGCCAACGTCTGGATGTTCTCCCCGAATCGATTACTGGCCCACACCAAGCCCGCCGACCTGGTGCGTGACGGCGAGTACCAGCGCGTCTTGGCCCTCATCGACGCCATGGCCGAAGGGATCTTCGTGTGAGCGATGCGCTCGACGAGGACCTGGTGCAGCGCATTGACGCGCGCGGCACCAGCCGGTGGTCGGGCACGTGCGCTCGCTACACCGGCGCCCACCGTGACCCATTGTCGGGGGAAGGGGCGCGCAGATTCGGCGGAAGGTGGAAACCCTGCCGGACTCTTCTCGGCGATCCATCTGGCCGACTCCACGCAAGCGTGCATGGTCGAAGTAGAACGCGCCGCGCAGGCGGCGTCGACGACCCCGGAGAAGATGCTCGAAGCTTCCTATCGACTGCACACCATCGAGGCCACCGACCTGGCCGTCCTGGATCTCATCACCTCTGACGCCCGCGAAGCGGTGGGGCTCGAGGACGACGACATCTATGGCGACGACTGGTCGGCGTGCCAAGCGGTGGGCCATGCCGCATGGTTCCTGCATGTGCAAGGCGTACTGGTGCCTGCCGCCGGGGGATTGGCCTGGTCATCACCGCCTACGAACAACGGACCCGCCCCGGTCAGCTCCACGTCAGCCACAGCGAGGATCTGACACCTACCCGCTACGGAGAACTGCGGCACGGCACCGTTAACTAGGGGCGGCGGCCTGCTCCCCGCCCCAGGGGAGCGTCTTGCAGCTCGTTCTTGTTGGACGCTCGCTCGGCTGGGGAATGTTTGTTGTCCTGACCGTGCGAGGATGCCAAATTCACCGGATGCAATAAGCAGACTAATACCGGTAAACCTGCATATTCGATTCCCGCATATTGTCGCATCGACTCGATCGGGTCGTGGGGGACAAGTCAACCGCGCTATGGATATCAGTCGTTATCCACGATGAATGTCTGTATGACTCCGAATAGGGCTTTCAACCAGGAGGGCGCGTCGTGACGCTAGGGGAAGCGGTCGTGAGGCGGTAGCTGGTAAGGGGCGATGAGTCGGTGGTGTCGATTGCGCCTTCTTCATACCCTTAGCGCTTGACGTCGCGTGGGTGACGAACAGCGGGACCGAAGGATGCCGCTGAGCCGACGCAGTTTCGGGCCATCAGTTCAGAGCGCGCCCTAGAAAATCCGGCTGGACAGCGGCTGCCTGGCCTCGTAACCTAACCGTGACCTACGTATCTAGTACGTACTTGCTACTTAGCCGAAGGTTTTCGCTCTTGTGACTTCATCTGTGCTGGCGGTCCTGCCGCGCGCGTTGGGCAGGCGGCTCGTCTGCATTTTGGTGGCTTTCGGCGTTGTTGCTGCGCTTTTGGCAACCGATGTCCGCGCTGATCCGGCGGCTGATGCCCTTGCCGAACTGACTGAATTGTCGCGTCTGGCGGAGCAGACCACCGAGCAGATTCACACGGCGCAGATCGACCTTGACGAGAAGCTCGCAGCGCAGCAGGTTGCGGAGAAGGGGGCGGTTTCGGATCGCATGGCCGCGGATGCAGCGGCGGCCGATCTGGTGAGGTATCAGGCTGCAGTCGATAGGTTGGCCGCGGCTGCCTACATGGGTGGGCGCACGGATACCTTGGCGGCGGCGTTGACGGCGACGTCTCCTCAGAATTTGATCGATCAGCTGGCAGTCCAGAAGACGGTTGCGTCGGAGCTGGCTGTGCAGATGGCTGCGTTCCGGTCGGCCAGTGCGCGGGCCGCGGCAACTGCGGAGCGGTCTGCGAAGTCGGCAGCCCAAGCGCGGAGTGCGGCCGATGAGGCGGCGGCAGTGCGGACCGACCTGGAGGCCAAACAGCGTCGGATGGCGGAGCAGATTGCTGCTGTGCAGGCCCGCTACGACGCTTTGACGCCTGATCAGCGAGCGATTTTGGCTGACCCTGGCCCCGCGCCGCCTCCTTTGCCGTCGACTCCGCCGGTGAGTGATCCGAGCATCGTTGCTATGCCGGGCCCGGCGGGCGGTGGATCCTCGGGGAACGGTGTTGCGGTGGTCCAGGCGGCGCTGACACGGGTGGGGTCGCCTTATTCGTGGGGAGCCACCGGTCCGGATGCGTTCGACTGCTCTGGGCTGATTAAGTGGGCGTTTCTGCAGAACGGCAAGTCGTTGCCTCGATCGAGTCAGGCGCTTGCGCAGGGCGGGCAGCCGGTGGCGCTTTCAGACGTTCAGCCCGGCGACATCGTGACCTTCTATGCTGACGTGTCTCACGCGGGGATCTACATCGGCGACGGGTTGATGGTGCATGCGTCGACGTACGGAACGCCGGTGAAAGTCGCGCCGATCTCGTCGGCGCCGATTCACAACGTGCGGCGGTACTAGGAGCTTCGCAGCGAGGCCGGTCCATCGCAGAGGAAATCCTGGCGGTTCGGTCCATTCGCCGATGTCGTCGATGGTGTGAGCGATGTGCAGGGTTGAGCAGGCAATCGTTCTGCGTACTCGAAACCCGTCTCGCACGGCTTCGACGGGGGTTTTGCGGTCGGGTATCTATTCGACAGCGGTGAGGACGTTGACGGTCGCGCCGTTGTCGGTGGAGGTGTAGATGGCGGAATCAGTGGCGATGTAGACCTGACCGTTGCCCGCGGCGAGCAGGGCCTGGGGTTTGTTGTTGAGCGAGTGGCCCGGCTGCCAGGTCTGCCCGTCGTCGGCGCTGGTGTACAGCCGTCCTTCGAGGTCGGCGCCGAGCAGGGGACCGCGGTCGGGCCAGCTGATGAACAGCAGTGCCGGCGCACCGGTGACTGCGCTGAACGTCCTCGCCCCGTCGGTGCTTCGGAGCAGCCCTTGGCGTGCTGTCGCGAGGATCTCATCCGGGGCAACCGGTGATATTGCGAGGTCGACGGCGGGCACTTCTGCGCGCTGCTGCCAGGACCGCTGATCAAAACTAACCATCACGGTGCCGGATTGGCTGTCGTGACCGTAGATCCGTCCGTGGCGGTATTTGAGTGCGTGGAAGTCGGCGCTACCGTGCAATGACAGAGGTTCCCAGGACTGGCCGGCGTCGCTGCTTTTGATCAGGCCGAGGTGGGGCGGTTGTTGGCGGTCGGCGGGGTCGGGGTGGCCGCTGGCCAGGAATTCGTCGGGGCCGGCGACGGTAAAGCCCATGAAGTCCTGCGAGAGCTCACCGACTCGTTGTGGCGCCTGATCTTGCTCAACGGTGTAGAGGCCGTAATGAGTTGCGACGTAGAGCTTGTCGTCAGATGGGTTGATGCCGAGGCCGTGGATGTGCACCATGCCCGGCACGACGGCGGGTGGCGGGCTTTCGGGGGCGTTCGACGAACAGGCCGCGGCCAGAGCCCCGGTCAGGGCGATGGCGAAAAGGTTGCGGATCAGCACACGGACACCTTCCGGTCACGAGATCTACGTAGTTCAATAGTAGGTGGGCGGTGCGTGAGGTGGCTGCGCCTCGGGTGGCGCGACCGCGGGTGACAGACCGGGGGAGTCGTCTTCATCAAATCTTCATCGGATCACGAACCGACCCATACTCGGATTGCTGAGGCTGGGGTGCGGCGGTGCAAGGGCTTGCCGTGTGGACGCATGGTGTCACGAAGATGTTCGAGGAAGGATGTGCGATGCAGCACAAGCGTTTTGGATTCGGGTTTGCGGCGCTTGCGGCGTCGGCCCTGTTTGTCAGCGGCTGTTCGAATGCAACGAACGAGTCTCAGTCATCGTCGTCGAGCACCACCTCGGCAGCAGCGTCGGCGTCGGCTTCGCCCAGTGCTGCGAGCAGTGACGCTGCCCATAACGATGCTGATGTGACGTTCGCTCAGAGCATGATCCCTCATCATCAGCAGGCGATCGAGATGAGCGACATGCTGCTCGGCAAGCAGGGAGTTGATCCTGAAGTAGTGTCACTGGCCAACGAGATCAAGAACGCTCAGGGTCCTGAGATCGAACAGATGCAGGGCTGGCTGCAGGACTGGGGAGTGTCCTCGTCGACAACGGCCCCCAGCACCGCCGCAATGCCCGGTCATGACATGCCTGGCCATCAAATGCCCAGCGGAGACATGGGTGATATGCCGGGTATGAGCGGTGGCGGTATGGGCATGATGTCGGAAGCCGATATGGCTGCACTGCAGAACGCGCAGGGCGCTGAGGCTAGCCGACTTTTTTTGACGCAGATGATCGAGCATCACAAGGGCGCGATCATGATGGCGCAGCAGGAAGTTGACAACGGCCAGTTCCCGGCGGCAGTCGAGATGGCGCGCAACATCGTGTCTTCTCAGCAAGCAGAGATCGATACGATGCAGGGAATGTTGGACAAGTAGCGCGGAGTGGGCACTAGTCAGGGACGCGTTGAGCAGCCGTCGCAGGGTGGTGTTCGCTGCGTATCGGGGTGATGGGCAAAGCAATGGTGAATGTTGCGCCGGCGCCGGGTCCAGCACTGGCTACCGAGATCGATCCGCCGTGGGCTTCGATGAGCGCTTTGGCGATGGCGAGCCCGATACCGGCGCCGCCATGCTCGCGGTCGCGGGCGGTGTCTGCCCGGTAGAACCGTTCGAACACTCGGGTGACGTGCTCAGCGGTGATCCCTTCTCCGGTGTCAGCGACAGCGATTTTTACCTGGTCGCCGTCACGAACACAGTGAAGGTGTACCGACCCGCCGGGCGGTGTGTGCCGTAGCGCATTCTCCAGCAGGTTCCCCAACACTTGAGACAGTCGTTGTTCGTCGGCCCAAAGCGGCGGTAGCGGTTGCGGGAGGTGCACGTGCAGTCCGACCCCCTTGGCGTCATAGCGTTCTTGTGCTGCTGCGACGCACTGGCGGGTTAGGCGGTCCACGTCGAGGGAGGCGTAGGACATAGACACCGCACTTTCCTCGGCCTTCGCCAGCGCGGCGACGTCATCGGAGAATCGCACCAGCCGACGGGTTTGGTCGCGCAGCATGGCTGCTGTCTGGGGCGTCAAGGAGCGCACGCCGTCTTCGAGTGCCTCGATGTAGGCCTCGAGTACTGCCACGGGTGTGCGGATCTCGTGCGCGAGGTCTCCGAACAGTTGCTGGCGTGTCGAATCGACGGCTTGAAGCCGGGAGGCCATTTGGTTGAATGCGGTTGCGAGGGCGTCGAAGTCATCGCCGAGGCGCGGCGGTGACACGCGGATGTCGTAGTTCCCTTCAGCGACATCGGTGGCCGCGGCGGCGACTTCGGTGATGGAGCGTTGGAGGCGTCGACTGCCGTAGAAGCTGACCGCGAGGGCGGCCAGTGCTGACACCGCTAGGGCGCCTCCGATGGAGATCACCGTTGCGTAGCCGTAGGCCTCTTCGGCGTGGACTTCTTCCAGGGAGTCCATCGGGACACCGGCACGGTGGAGGTGTTCGCGGAACAGCGGTGGGCCGACCACGGCAGCGACCACCGCGGTCGTCGCCGCTCCGGCCGCCAGCACGATGGCTTGGGCCGCCAGGAGTCGCAGGCCGATACCGGGACGGCCCGGCCGTCGACGCCGGCGAGGGGTCGACGTAGGTGGGGGAGTCACTGTCCGGTTCCCATCCGGTATCCGACACCTCGAACCGTGGCGATGTAGCGGGGGCGTGCGGCGTCGTCGCCGAGTTTGCGTCGTAAGTGTCCGATGTGGACGTCGACGAGGTGTTCGTTGCCGACCCAGGGTTCGTCGCGGATTATTTCGAGAAGTTGTCGGCGGCTCAGCACGATTCCTGGCCGCGCGGACAGGGCTTCCAGAATGTCGAATTCGGTGCGGGTCAACAGGATCAGTTCGTCGTCGATATGTACCTCACGGGCGGCGACGTTGATGCTCAGTGCGCCGAAGCGGCGCGGCGGGGCTGTCTCTCGCTCGGCGGGTGCGGCGGCTGTTTGCAGGATGCGGGGTCGCCGCAGCATGGCGCGGATGCGCGCGACCAGCTCGCGGGGACTGAAGGGTTTGGTGATGTAGTCGTCGGCGCCGACGGTGAGGCCGAGGACGGTATCCAGTTCGGTGTCACGGGCGGTGAGCATGACGACGTAGGCGTCGGAGAAGGTCCGCAATTGCCGGCAGACCTCGAGTCCGTCGATGCCGGGTAGGCCGAGGTCAAGGATGACGACATCGGGATCCAGGTCGCGTGCGACGGCGATTGCGTCGACACCGTTGCCGGCGACGACGGCTTCGAACTGCTCGCGTTCGAGATAGCTGGCTACCACTTCGGCCAGGGGGAGTTCGTCGTCGACGACCAGCGCGCGGTATCCCTTCGCGCTCTCAGGCGCGCCCAGGTGGTGGTGCTGCATATCCCATATGGTGCCTGCTGGTGCGCCCGTAACCAGGTATGGCTGACCGGGCGGCTCGATCTTCAGCAGATCTTCACACGACTCATACCGTTTTCCTCCTGCGGTGGGGTGAGGCTCACTGCGGAGGAGGGCCTGACATGCGTTGGCTGATGGACGTGTGCCCGAACAGTCTCGGGTGGCAAGCGTGGCTGATCCTGTGTGCCGTGGTCGTGGTGCTGTGGGCGGCTGCGATCGCCGGCGCGACGGCGCTACTTAACGCCTCTCGCTGGCCGCGTCGTTCGGGGCGGCCTGACGTGCCCGAGGAGGCCGATTCGCAGCGGCCGCACCGCGGCGCACTGACCGGTCCACCTGCGCGGCATCGCGGCGATGTCAATATTCGATCAAGCGGGTGACGTAAGGCGTCATGCCGGAGGTGCGTACGGGCGAGATCTTGACGACCGACCCGGTGTAGGGGGCTTCGATCATCATGCCGTCGCCCAGATACATCGCTTCGTGCTGGCTGGCGTTGGGGCCGTAAAAGATGAGGTCACCGCGTCGCATCTGTGACGAGGGGATCTTGCGGCCTGCGTTGTATTGCGATCCGGAGTAGTGGTCGAGTTTGATGCCGACGCCGGCGAAGGCATACAGCATCAGGCCCGAACAGTCGAAACCCACGGTGTTGGCGCCCTGGTCGATGCCTCGTGACGGGCCGTTGGCGTTGCCGCCGCCCCAGGAGTAAGGCACGCCCAGTTGTGACATGGCGCGGCGAATCACGAATTCTGAGGCCTGGCGGCCGTAGAGGCGGGGGATGCGTCCGTTGGTGATGCCGGGATCTGCGGCGGCGGTGACTGGAGACAGAATGCCGAGTTTGGTGAGGAACTTGCGGCCCATGTCGGCCGTCAGCTGCGCCGAGGTCGCCATGATCTTGAGGACGGCATTGATGATGGCCACCGGGTCGCCGGCCACGTTAGCGCTGGGCACCATCGGCAGCGTGGTGTCCCACAGGCCCCCCTTGGTGGCGCCCCCCGGCGACGTGGTGCCGCGGTCCCAGGGAGCGCCGGATGCCGGAACAGTGCCGGGTTGCGCGGCACTGGGCGCGGCGGCTGTCGCCGCCACCGGTCGGGCGGCTTCCAGTCGAGCTTGAGCGGAGTCGCGTTCGGTAGCGAGCCGTTCGACCTCGCGTTGCTGTGCGGTAAACGTCTGCTGGGCGTCCCGGAGTGCGGCTACCGCGTCGTCTTGCCGGCGTTGGGCGTCCGCGGCGGCGCTCTCGGCGCGCGCCCGCGCGGCCGTCGCAGCAGAAAGCTTGTTGGCCTGATCGGTCTGCCGACGCAGGAGGTCGTCGCGGACCCGCTGAAAGCTGATGGTGAGGGTCTGCTGGGTCGAGGCCCCGGCCAGGATCTCCTCGGGACTTTTTGCCAGCGGCAACGCACCCGACGGCCCGTTCATATAGGTCGACGCGGCGAAGCGGTCAAAGCGCTGTTGTGCGGCCTCGATCGCGTGTTGGCTGTCGGTAAGGGCTTGGTCGCTGGCAACAACGTCGCGTCGGGCCTGCGCGAGGGTGTCGCGAGCGGCCGCGACCTCGACCAGGGCACGGTTGACGCCCTCTTGCTTGATCTGGATGTCGCTACCGACGTCGGCCATCCGCTGGTTCGCTTCGGCGACCGCCGCAACCAATGAGGGAACGTCGTCGCGGTCGGGGCTGCCGTCATGCCCGGCAACAGCGGTGCCCGGGGCGCTGATCACCAGTGCCGGCATTAATGCGAAGAGACTCAGAAAAGAAGTGAGGCGCCGCATCGAATCTCCTCAGCTGGGGTGAGCGTTGTCGAGCCGCGCACCTAAGCCGAAAGGCACCCGCGGCACTCCTACTACCGAGCTAAGTACGTAGCACAATAGTACGTAGACGGAACGTACATCACTTTGGTATCAGGAGGAACGTCTGTCACAGTCTCAGGTCGGTTACAACTGTGCGCCACGGGCGCTAGGTTCACGCGCCGCGGCCGGTAGTGCAGATGCTGGCCCTATGCGGTCCAGGTGAGGCGTATCGCGGCTTTTCCCAGCTCGGCGGCTACATTGGGGACTGAAGAGCTCGGGGCGCGAGGAGGCCAGCTCGTCGCGGAGAGCGGGAGGCGCAAATGGAACAGCGAGGATTCGGCGACCTCGAAGCGGTGGTCATGGATTGCGTGTGGGATTACGCCGAGCCTGTCACGGTGCGTGAGGTTTTCGACGAGATCTCTCAACGGCGCCAGATCGCTTACACCACCGTGATGTCGACGATGGACAACCTGTACCGCAAGCGCTGGTTGCAACGTCAGCGCGATGGGAAAGCGTACGTGTATCAGGCGTCCATGAGCCGCGAGGAGCGTTCCGCGCGTTTGATGAAGGCCGCGTTCGACGCCGGCGGGGATACCGATGCGGTGCTGGCCTTCTTTGTTGAGCAGATGAACGCCGAGCAGTCCGCTCAATTGAAGGCGGCTCTGCGCAAGGGTCGTCGGTGATGACCGCCGCGCTGTGGCTGCTCCTCTACGGCAGCGCGCTGGCCTGGTGGGCGCCACCGGTCCTGAGGCGGATGACCCGTCACGGCATCAGCCCCCATATGGGAGTGGCCGCCTGGCTGGCCACCGTCGCCGCGACGCTGACGGCGTGGCTCGTCGCGCTGATCATGGTCATCGGCGCAACGACGGACAGTATTCGTACGGGCGCGGTCGTGACGCTGTGCCTGGAGCTGTTTGGCTTCTCCGAGCACACCCCCATGGCCGGACGAATCGGTTCTGTTGTTCTCATCGCGGTAGGAACCCTGACGTCAGGGTTCGTCGTAATGCGGATCGGTCGCTGCTTGTCGCGGCTGCGGGCGCGAAGTCACGAGCACGCGCGTGCCGCGCGGATCGTCGGCCGACCCACCGACCATCCCAATGTGGTGGTCGTGGAGGCCGACCGGCCTGCTGCCTACTGCGTGGTCGGACGCCCGAACGCCATCATCGTCACCTCCGCGGCGATGAAGTCGTTGAACCGATCACAGCTCAAAGCGGTTCTGGCGCATGAAAACGCGCACATCTCGGGGCGCCACCACCACATCCTCATGGCGCTCCGCGCTTTGGGGGGCACACTGCCGCGGCTTCCGCTTTTCGCGACTGCCCCTCATCGTGTGGGTGAACTGCTGGAGATGTGCGCTGACGACACCGCCGTGCGCCGCGTCGGCACGCATCCGCTGTTGGCTGGTTTATCTGCTCTGGCCGGAGAACACCCGCCTGCGCGGGAAGGCCTCGCCGCGGCGGGAACAGCGGTCATCGCGCGAGCGCAGCGCCTGCTCACCCCCACACGCCGGCACGTGCGATGGCGCCACCGCATCTGCCTGACAGCCGCGATCACCGCCATGCTCGCCACACCCGCTCTCATCCAGGTGCTCTGCCACCACTAGCGCCTCAACGCCGGCCGCACGCTGCGCAGGTGGAGCCAATGCGCGTAGGCCGCCAGCAAAGGAAACACCGCTTGGCGCGCGGGCCGATAGAGAGCAAATTATCTACGTAGTAAAACCGTAGATGATCTGCGGTACAAGCAGCGCTCCGATCTATTGCATCTCCTTCGCGGAACCTCCAAAAGGGCGTTTTCGCAAGGGCATCGGGCGAAGTCGATCGTGCGACGGAACGGCCGGTTGGCTCGGCGCGACGGCGGTCGCGCTCTGATCACAACCCGGCATCGGCTCAGGGGCCGAGCCTGAATTCGCCGATCCGCTGCTACAGTCGGCAACATCGTGAAGTACTTCGACGCGAACTCTGGGCAACGCCGCCGCGCCATCGTCGCGGCGTTGATCGCGTTCTGGACCGTCATCGTCGGAGCCGAGTGGGCACTGCCCGGCGTGAATGCGGCACCTACGCACGGACCGCACACCCTGGCCACCAGTGCGGTCGGCGCGCCGATGTCTGTCGAGCTCGACCACCCCCACGTCTCCCAACCCGACGCCGAGTGCACGCCCGACACATTGGCCGAAGCGATCCTGCCGCGGGGAACGGTTTCCCTGATCGCGCTCGCGTTGGGCCTCGTCGTGGTTGTGCTTCCGCTGCTGTGGTGCCAGGCGGCGAAGGCGCCTATCCGCGGTCCACCACGGAACGCCCGCGCCCTGCGCACCGGCCGCGACGTGCTCGCCCACCTGTGTATCGCGCGCCGCTGATCGGCTAGCGTCAGGCCCCGTCGTCTTCGACGGTGGCCGGTGACCGCTACCTGCCGTCAGTCGCCGCGCTTCGTCGCGGCCTCACAGAAGCGACATTCATCGATGAATCCTGCCCTGCCAATCCGCCATGCACGCACTTCCCACACCCGATCGGCACAGCCACAACGCGGCCGCAACGAGCGGCCGGCCACCATGGTTGGCCAGACCCCTGTCTGAACCGTCCTGGATCTGGTGGAGACCGTGATCGCACCAGGAGGATGTGGTTGTGGCTGCGCCGAAAAAGTTCGACCAAGAGACCCGTGAGCGGGCAGTTCGGATGTATGAGGACCGGATCGCGGA
>NZ_LMVQ01000024.1 GCF_001545925.1 Mycobacterium sp. NAZ190054
GAGTGAGCTTGTCAGCCGCACGTCAGAGCCGTTCTCGTCCAACGACGATGCCACCGAATTCATCACCAGCGATACCTACGGCGAATTCTGATCGCTGCTAGTCCACTTAAGCAGATAAGCAGTACATACATTCGAGCACCGACAAATTTCGGCGTCCGGAAATCGGTGACCGTTCTGCATCAGGACATCGGTGACACCTCGAGTGGTGGTGGGGGCGGACACCCGGCGGCGAGGTGGGAGGCAGGCCGCAGTAGTACTGCGCAAGCCCGGCCGGCAGCGGCCACCGCCAAGTCAGATTTTTTCGAAGACAACAAGATTCGCCCGACTGCCTCACCGCACGAAGCGGGATCCGCCCTCGATCCGACACGCACTTGAGCGAAAAGGGTTCACAGCCAATCGATATCAGCGACGTCGTCCACCGCCGCGTCTGGGCGCGGGAGGTCGCGGTGCCGGTCCGGGGCGGCCGGCGCCCGGCCTCGGAGGCGCGGCTCCCGGTCGTCCAGGGGCCCCGATTCCGGGTGATCCCGGACCCCCGACTCCTGGTGGCCCCGGAGGGCCGGGAACCGGGATGTCTAGATCGAGATCTACATCGACGAGATCGGGGACGTAGACCGGCAACCACGGATCCACGTATACCGCGGGAGGAGGCGGGAATTCACAGATGAGCGTGGTGAAATTCCAGTACATGCCGGGCGGACACTGCGGCGGTGGCGGTTGGGCGCGGCCGACCGGTGACGCGGTCAGTTCGATCAATGGCAGAGTTGTCAGAACGACGGCTGACACGGCGATGTGGTGGACCCAAGGCTTCATGACGTCTTCTCTCGGTCGCCTCTAGGGGGATTCTAAGGACGGCGTGCCGCCCGGGGTGTCCGAATCAACACGGAAATCCGATGCACCTTCATGGTTCTGCGATGACGAATTCACCCACGTAACTCCGTCGACGGACATATCGTGAGCTTCATAGGTGCGGGATGCCGCACCCTCTGAATCGCGGAAGTAGCCGTGCGAATGACGTCAGTGCTACACGAGACCGGGATCAGCCCAACGGGCCGCTATCCCACCGATCTCGATGTCCGATCGACCTGTCGGCTCGACCGGTAGCGCGGCGAAGATCCCACACAAACACTGAAGGAGAAGCTGCGATGACGTTGCCGTTACGACGTCTTGGGCGCCGGACACTAGTAAGCGCCGTCAGCGCCGTCGTCTTCGGCGGCGCAACGCTTTTGGGCGGGGCCGCGGCCGGGGCACAACCGCCGGCCCCGCCTCCACCCGCTCCGCCGAATTGTTCGCCCGCGGATTGGGCCGGTGTGAGGGCGGGAGTTGCCGCTGCGGTCTCGGCCTATCTGTTCACGCATCCGCCCGTGAACGATTTCTTCGCAACCCTCAAGGGCCTGTCGAGGGAAGAGATGCGGCCCCAGGTGCAGCAGTACATGGACGCCAACCCGCAGGTTCGGGCCGAAATGGAGGCCATCAGGAAACCCGCGGTCGATTTCCTGGACCGGTGTAAGTAGTACCCGGATCCGATCCGGCCCGTCGTGGGCGCCGCACCGCAACTACCGCGGCGCTCCCACCCGGTTGCCGCGTCCGGCCGGTGGTGGCACCGGGGCCGTGCTGCGCAGATCTCCGCGCTGACGAAAGAAGGAGACGTGGATCTGGCGAGTTGGATCGTGGGTCTGTTGCTCATCGTGCTCACCATCGCGATTCACACGACCGGGGTGGTGGCCATGGCGTTTCGTTTGGAGGCGCGAATCCGGGGCCGAGCCGGGAACGATCTCGGTCCGCGGCGAACCATCCCCATCGTGAGCGGCAGCATCGGAGTCGTCGCCTTGCTGCTCGCGGTTCTGCATGGGGTGGAAAGTGTGCTTTGGGCGTCGGCGTACAGGTGGCTCGGCGCATTCGATTCGTTCACCGACGCCTCTATCTATTCCCTCGGCACGATGGTCTCGTTCGACGTACCCGGGCTGGAGTTGCCCGACCGGCTGCGCTTGATAAGCGCGCTGGAGGCGGCGAACGGCGTCCTGTTGTTCGGCATCAGCACAGCGTTTCTCTTCGCCGTGATGCAGGCGTACTTTCTGACGTTCTTCCGCCGACACAGGGACCAAACCGATACGAGACCCTGATCCCCAGCAGTGGACATCCCGTGGCAGCCTCTCAGCTGCCGGAGCGGTCGAATACCTTGGGGGAGAACGCCAGTCGTTACTCACGCAGCGGCATGTTCGGCGGCGGCATGTTGTCGTCCGGCTCGTCCCCGCGCGACGTCGTTGCCGCGGGTAAGGAGAACTATCCCGTCGCAGGATAGGTCTTCACGACCGTCCCGCCCTCACCGCTGTGCCGCAGTTGCACATAGCGGTGCTCGCCGGGGACAAGCCTGGCGTGCTCTTCGAAGTCGGCTTCCGCCTCCGCCAGCGTCCTGCCCTCCGCGACGACGATGTTCTTCGTATCGCCGGCTTCATTGCCGCGGTCGTGGATGTCGCCGACCACGACGTCATAGGTGTCATCGCCGAGCAAGGTCATCGCGGTCCTTCCGTTGCATGATCTGCGAGCACAGGGCGGGCCTCCCGTTCCAACACGCGAGCGCCCCGGCGATACAAGGCCCAACCGCCGGCCACGAGTAGCACGCCGAAGATCAAGAATCCGATGTCCCATGACAGCGGGGAACCCAGGTCGTCGCGCACATGGTGAATCCCCAGGATCTGGTGGTTGATCAACCCCTCGACCACATTGAAGATGCCCCAGCCCGCCAGTAGGAGACCGAAGTGGAACGACCACGTCGGCGCCAGTCGACCCTTGCGCCACGCCACGACGGTCAGCAAGGTGCCTGCCCACACCATTACCCAGGTACCGACATGGAAGAAGCCGTCCGCCATCACATTGACCTCGAGCCCGGCCACGGTGTCAGTCGGATAGTCGTCCACGTGGCTGACCATGTGATGCCATTGCAGGATCTCGTGGAGCACGATGCCGTCGACGAAGCCTCCGAGACCGAGGCCCAGCAACAGCGCCGGCGCGATGCTGGGCCGGCCCGATCCGACGGACGGGTCACGGGTGAGCGATCTCGACATGGCCGTGGCTTACCCGCCCAGATGCCGGGAAAACGTTGCCCGCGTTCCGTCGCGCCGCTGACGGGAACGGCCCCCTCGTCGCCGAGAGGGCCGTTCCTGTCACTTCCGTGCTCTTACTCGTCGCTGCCGGACTTGTCGTTGTCGCCGGAATCGGACTTGTCGCTGTCCGAATCGCTGTCCGAATCGCTGTCAGCGGCATCGTCGGAGTCGGAGTCGGCGTCGGCGTCGTCGGCGTCGTCCTCGGTGACGTCCTCGGATTCGTCGGCCGGTTCGTCGGCGTCCTCGTCCTCGTCGGTCACATCCTCGTCGGCCGGCTCCTCGTCGGTGATCTCGTCGACGTCCTCGGTGACCTCGTCGACGGGTTCCTCGGTGACCTCGTCGGCCGGCTCGGTGACGGTCTCGTCTTCTCCGCCTTCTTCGTCGCCCTCCACCGGAACCGTCTCATCGGCCGGCTCAGTCGGTGTGGTGGTCTCGGCGTCCTCGTCCTCGTCGGTACCCGTGCTGACCGGCACCGTCACCAGACTGTCCTCACCGGCAACCTCGGTCGACGACACCTGAGTCAATTCGTCTGCGGCCGTGCCGCTCTCGGCGCCTTCGCCTTCTTCGTCATCCTCCGACAGCCCGGCCAGTGCCGCGGCGATCGCCTTGGGGAGCTGGACGAAGAACGCGTCGATCGGGCCGTCCTTGCTGAACACGCCCGGGAAGAACTCCCATTCGGCCGCCACGCTGGGCTGGTATCCGTTCAGGAACGCGTTCAACACCTTGGCCGGAGCGTTGATGACCTCGCTGACCGCGGTGACCCAGTCGCCGTCGTAGATCGAGGCGGAGACGACGTTCATGATGTCGGTCAGCTGGTAGATCGCGGTGATCGGCGGGCTCAACAGCGAGTAGGCGTAGCCGGTGGTCGCGTTGTTGGCGACCAACAGTGTGTCGAGGACCGCGCCGACGGCCGTCAGGCCGAAGTCGCGGGCGATCTCCCCGGGAAGCGCGAAGACCGGCTCGAGCGGCCAGCCGAGCTCACCCAACCCGAAGATGCTCCAGCTGGTGATGGTCGCGAACGCCTGGGTGAACTGTCCCTGCAGCACGAAGTCCCAGGCGGTCTGCAGCGTCTCGGGGAGCTCACCGAAGTGCTCCGCATAGCCCGTGGCCGACTCCTGCAAGCCCGTGTTGAGCGTGGTGGCGTAGGTCGACAGGTTGCCGAAGAAGCGCTCCAGGCCCGGGAACGGGTTGAAGACGGCCGAGGTGATCTCGCTGTACAGCGAGGACGTGGTGATGATCTGCCACGCGGCGGGGAGTCCTTCGGTCAGGATGCCGGCGCCCTGGGTGCCCAGGTTCTGCACGGTCGTGGTGATCGTGTCGCCTACGACGCCGATCGGGTCGATCCATCCGGAGAGCTCTACCGCGCGGTCCTGCACGACCGGCAGGGTGGGCGCCACGGGGTTGATGGCGATGACCGACGCCCCGGCGATAGCCACAGCTGCACCTAGCAACTTGGTAGGACGTGGGGAAGAAGGCGAGAGCTCGGGCCATAGGCTGTGAGCTGAGTCGGCACGGCGGGCCAATTGCACGGTAACTCCTGAAATTACGGGGGACGTCTAGCCATAAGGCTTACTGAAGGTTAGCTGTGCCTATCCTGAGTGACAATACCTACCCCTCGATGGCTACTGCCGAAAAGTTAACTGGAAATGGCGTTAGCCGCCCGCACGCACAGGACGAAAGAGCGTGAACGGGCGGAGTCCGCCGCTGGACAGGCCCGCGGCTGCCGATCGAAGCGAACATTAGTCAAACGGCTTCGTCCTGTGGGTTCCACGTCCCGTCCGCGTGGCCCAAATCACTCTCGACGCCGCGTGCCGTCAAACCGGCTGTACTGCAGGAGGTCCCGCGGACGTGCGGTTCGCCGGTCAGCGCTGCGCGCGGCGGGCCAGCCGCGCGGGGTCGTGGATGACCGTGGTCTTGCCCCGCTGTTCGATCCAGCCGCGCTGCCCGAAATCGGACAGCGCCTTGTTGACCGTCTCCCGGGAGGACCCGGCCAGCTGTGCGAGCTCCTCCTGGGTGAGCCCGTGCTCGACCCGCAGGGCACCGTTCTGTTGGGTGCCGAAACGGCGGGCGAGGTCGAGCAGCTGCTTGGCGACCCGGCCCGGGACGTCGGTGAAGATCAGGTCGCACAACGCGTCGTTGGTGCGCCGCAGCCTGCGGGCCAGCACGCGCAGCAACTGGTCGGCGATCTCCGGACGCTCGGCGATCCAGTGACGCAATGCGTCCCGGTCCATGGTGACCGCGTGCACCGCGCTCAGAGTGGTGACCGAGGATGTCCTCGGTCCCGGATCGAAAATGGCCAGTTCCCCGAACATGTCGGCCGGGCCCATCAACGTCAGCAGGCTCTCGCGCCCGTCGGGGGTGGCGCATCCGACCTTCACCGTCCCCGAGGTGATGATGTAGAGCCGGTCACCCAGCTCGCCCTCGGTGAAGATCCGGTGGCCACGCGGAAAGGACACCTCCTGCAACTGGCTGCACAACGCCGCCACCGCGCTCCGGTCCACACCCTGGAAGATGGCGGCCCGCGCCAGAACTTCGTCCACGCTGTCCCTTTCCCGCTCCTGCGGCCCCCCGGTCCGGGCGCGCCGAGCACGCCTTACGGGAGCGAGAGCACGTGTAACGTAGCAGGCGCGGTGTGATCTCCGCGAGCGCGACGGCCCGCACCCGGGCTGTGTCGCGGTCGAAAACCGCGTTGACGCAAGGCGGTTGGTCAGTCGACGGCGATGTCCAGTTCGTCGCACAGGAACAGGAACGCCGCCGCGAACGGGTTCTGCGAGGTGCTCAGCCGCAGTTGAGGCCAGTCGAGTTGTTCACGCACGGCGCGGACCGACGGGATCAGGCGGGCGAAGTCGCAGTGGTGCTCGTGCAGGGCACGCAGTCTCTGTGTGACGACCTCGGTGGCGGACAGGACCGGTATGGCCAGCGCGAGGACGTCGTGTACTTCGGCCCGGTCGATCAGCGCCATGTCGACCGGTACCCCGTTGATGCGATGAAGGACGTCGACCAGGGCGGGTTGGTCCACCCCCAGGGCGGCCTTGAACAGCCAGTCCTCGGGTGGCCTGCGGATGTCGAAGCCGGCTTTGGACAGCGTGGCCGCCGCCGCCTCGACGTCATCCTCGACGACCACGAAATCGACGTCATGGGTGGGTTCGGGGCCGCCGTGCACCCACAGCGCGTAGCTTCCGGCCAGCGCGAACGGCGGACCGTCGGCCTTGAGAGCCGAGGCGGCGCGCCGCAGCGACTCACGCAGATCATCGTTGGACATGTGGCACCGCCGTTGGTTTCCGTTGCAGGGTGGGTAGTTGGGTACCCATGAAGTTGGTGACGTTCAACATCCTGCACGGCCGCACCGTCGGCGACGGCGTGGATCTGGACCGCTTCACCGAGTGTGTGGCCGGACTGGACGCCGACATCCTGGCGCTGCAAGAGGTGGATTCGATCCAGGCCAGGTCCGGGCATGCCGACCTCACGGCGCTCGCCGCCGAGGCGATGGGCGCGCAGAGCCACCGCTTCGTCGCGGCGATCGCCGGCACACCCGGGGCCACATGGATGGCCGCGACCGGTGAAGAGCAGCCCGGCACCGCCGCTTACGGGGTCGCGCTGTTGTCGCGGTATCCCGCACTGAACTGGCAGGTCGTGCGGCTGCCGCGGATACCGTTCCGATTTCCGATGTATCTCAGCACCCCCCGGCAGGTTCAGGTCATCCACGAGGAACCCCGCGCGGCCGTGATCGGACAGTTCGACACCCCGTTGGGTGACCTGACCGTGGTCAACACCCACCTGTCGTTCGTGCCCGGGTGGAACCGGGTCCAGTTGCACCGGCTGCTGCGTGATGTCCGAGGCCTGCCCTGGCCGCGGATCGTGACCGGTGACCTCAACATGTCGGCGGCCGCGGCGCGACGGTGGTCGGGACTGCGGCACCTGGCCTCGGCGCCGACCTTTCCCGCCGACAAACCCACTCAGCAGCTCGATCACGTTCTGACCGACGATCCGGCGCTGACCGCCACGGCATGCGCGACACCCCAGGTGCCGATCTCCGATCATCGGCCCCTGGTCGTCGACCTGCGGCACTCCGGATCCGATGTGCACCAGGCGGACTCGCGGGCACACGGGCCGTGAGCGCATCCTGCGACATGGGTCCGGTGTGGCTTCGTTGGAAAGCCTTGGGTGCGAGCGTATTACGCCGGCCACACCGGCGTGCTCAGGACAGGAACCGTCGGGTGTAGGGCGCGAAGCGTTCCCTGAGCTCATCGGCGTCGAGTCCGAACATCTCGGGCGACGTGTGGACCCGGCCGTGGCGGCCGCGCCGATGGCCTTCCAGATACCGTGTGACCGCAGCCCGGACGTCATCGGTGAACCGTTCTCGCGCAACGGTGTACACCCGTTCGGCGGTTCCCACCTCGTCAGCCATGAAGTCGTCGAAGGCGACGTCGACGGAGCGGTCGGCCGCAATGACGTCCCGATCGCGCACGCAGGTGCCCAGCAGCCGTTCCAGGCGGTCGATCCACGCCCGGGCGACCGTTTCGACGTCGACCCTGTCACGGTGCATCCGTTCGGAATAGGTGACCATCGCGATCATCGACAACGCCACCGGCACCGGATCGCGATGGGTGAACACCACGACGACACCGGGCATCACCTTCTCGAGCACCCGCAGCTGCCCCAGGTGTTGCGGGGACTTGAGCACCCAGCGCCGTCCGCCACGAAGGAACTGGAGGGCCCTGAGCTGGGTGACCAGATACCGGTAGGACGACGTCTGATCGCTGCTCCAGAAGAAGTCGGTCCAGCGCGGCACGTGGGCGAGGGTGTCCATCAGCATCGTCGAGAAGTCGTTGGCCAGCAGCTGGATCTCCTCGTGCACGTGATCGGTGGTCATCTCGTGCATCAGGGCGAAGTGCGGCATCAACACGTCCATGGTCTGCACCGCCACATCCATCCGGGCGATGCGCGGGTCGGGCTCGATGCCCGCCTCGGCGGGCAGCGGGAACGGCTCGACGCTCTCCCAGTAGGGCAGGCTGCGGAAGGTCGGCGCCGAGGCCAGCATGTTGTGCAGATGGGTGGTGCCGGACCGGGGGAGCCCGGCGATCACCACCGGCGGCACCAGTTCGATGTCGGCGACCTCGGGATGACGGGCGAGGAGGTCGGTCAGCAGCAGGCGGTTCTTCAGCCACTGCACGAGCTGGGCGTGGAAGTTCACGATCCCCGGCGGGTGCATGTCGATCTCGCGGAGTTCCGACACGTACCGGTCCAGACGCTCCCGATAGTCGTCCGGACCGAAGTCGGACAGTCCGGTGGCTTCCCGCGCCCGCGTGTGCAGCACGTCGACATCGAGCGGGCAGTCGGCCGCGAGCGTCGCCATCATCTCGCGAAGCTGTTGTGCAGCAGGGCTGTAGCGCGGTTCGGCGAGATCGTCGAGGTGCACGAGGTCTTCTGTGGCGTCCGTCACACCGAATTATGTTACTGTCAGTATCGTAATGACGACAGAGGTGGGACGGCCCAGGGATCGTGCTATCGACGAGGCGGTGCTGCGGGCGACCGTGGAACTGATCGGCGAGTCCTCGTACGCCGAGATCTCGCTCGACGCGATCGCGGCGCGGGCCGGTACCAGCAAGCCGGCCATCTACCGGCGCTGGCGGGGAAAAGCCCATCTGGTGCACGAGGCGGTCTTCCCGGTCGACGCGTCCACCGAGATCCCTGCGACCGGGTCCCTCGACGGGGACGTGCGCGAGATGCTGGCCCGGACGCTCGCGGTGCTCAGTGCTCCGGCAGCACGTGCTGCCCTGCCCGGGCTGGTCGGGGAGATGGCCTCCGATCCGACCCTGCACTCGGCGCTGGTGGAGCGCTTCTCCGGTGTTCTGGTCGACGGACTGAACGCTTTCCTGCGATCCGCTGTGGAGCGGGGCGAGGTGCGCCGGGACGTCACGGCCACCGAGCTCGCCGAGGCGGTGGCGGGAATGACCTTGCTGGCCTTGATCACTCGCGGAGGCGACGTCGACGCCGAGTGGATCGATCGGACCGCGCGACTGATCACGAAAGGAATCGGTTCATGAGCCCCGAAACGCACGAGGCGACCACGGCGTGGCGCGAACTGCTGGACACGCTGCGCACTCTGGACGAATCGTTCATGGCCGGTCCGAAAGCCGTGACCGACGATCGCCACATCGCCGACGGCTACCGGATGATCGCGACCACCCTCGGGGTTGCCTTCGACACGTATCTGTTCGCCGACCGCAGCCGGCCACGGTGGCTTGAGGTGAACTCACCGTTCCGGCCGGACCGGCGCTGGGGCGGGGACAACACCGACGCCATCTATCACATGTGCCCGGTCGACCCTGCGCGTCGCTATCGGATCAGCGGGAATCGCGGTGACAGCGTGTACTTCTCGGTCACCGCCTACAACGAGCCGTCGCCCGGCGCGTGGTCGGACCGGATCGTCGCGATGCTGCGCGACGACGACCTCGACATCGACGACAACGGCGATTTCACCTTCGACTTCGGGCCCGAGCCCGATGCCGCGGTGCTGATGACGCGCGACTACCAGGCCGATCCGCTCGTCGGCCGGCCGGTGACATGGAACATCGAGGCTCTCGAACCGCCTGACCCGTTCCGCCACGGCGAGGCCGAGACCGCCGCGGCGCTGCGGGCCAGCGCGGCATGGCTTCGTACCATGTTCGCGATCCTGCCGCTGACGGTGGGTGTCAGGACCACCGACGCTCACCGCCTCGGCCATGAAACCGCAATGGCCGCAAATGACTTCGCGGAACCGTACCAGGTACCCGACGCGAACTTCGGCTGGTCGGCGCGCGACGCGTGCTACGCCTACGGCAGTTTCGATCTCGCCGAGGACGAGGCCCTGGTGATCACGCATCGGCCCCCGGACTGCCGGTTCTGGAACCTCGTGGTCTGGAACCAGTTCATGGCGGTGCCCGGAGTCCCCGACGCGCGCAGCTCGGTCAACGGGGCCACGGCAGTGCCCAACACCGACGGCACGGTGACCGTGGTGGTGTCGCGCGGGATGACCCGTCATCCGAACTCGCTGACCACCCTCGACTATCCGCGTGGCAATCTCGCCTTCCGCTGGTTCCTGGCCGATCAGGTGCCCGCCCGCCCCGTGGTGGAGTTGGTGAACATCGCCGACGCGCCGGCGGCGGTGAGCTGAGCCCGCCGAGGAAGGACTTTGGTCCCACCCGGATGGTGACGGCTTACCACTTACCTGCAGCCCTGCCGTGGCGATACCGTCGGGGTGTCGGGGCGGCGGCGTCGCCCCAGTGAGGAGGCACACCGGATGTCCAACCAGGAAGCTCCCCGAGGAATCGTCGTCGCGGTCGACGGCTCGGCGGCGTCCCGCGTCGCGGTCGACTGGGCCGCCCGCAGCGCCTCCATGCGGCGAGTGCCGTTGACGCTGGCGCATGTCCTGCCCGGCGCGGTGATGCAGTCGTGGATCCAGGCCCCGCTTCCTCAGGCGTACTTCGAGGACGAACAGGAGGAGGCGCGCCGGATCCTCGCCGACGCACGTACTGTCGCCGAGGCCGCCGCCGCCCATCCCATCGAGATCGGCGAAGCGGTGCTCGCCGGTCAACCGGTGGCCGCGCTCGTCGATGTGGCCAGGGAAGCCGACATGCTGGTGGCCGGCAGCCGCGGTAAAGGCAAATGGGAGCGCCGGCTGCTCGGTTCGGTCAGCACCGGCCTCGTGCAGCACGCCCACTGCCCCGTGGCGGTGATTCACGACGAGGACCCGGTGATCCCCCATCCCGCCCAGGCCCCGGTGGTGGTCGGGGTGGACGGCTCGCCGGCGTCCGAGCGGGCCACCGCCATCGCGTTCGACGAGGCGTCACGGCGGGGAGTCGGCCTGGTCGCGGTGCACACCTGGAGCGACGCCGGTTACGAGCTGCCCGGTGCCGGCTGGTCGGAGGTCCAGCCGGAGGAGGACATGCTGCTCGCGGAGCGGCTGGCCGGGTGGCAGGAACGCTATCCCGACGTCGACGTACGTCGAGTGGTGTGCCGCGACCAGCCCGCGCATCGGCTCCTGGAGGAGTCGGCGAACGCTCAACTGCTGGTCGTCGGCAGTCACGGGCGCGGCGGCTTCGTCGGGATGCTGCTCGGCTCGGTGGCCTCCCAAGTCGTGCAGTCGGCGCGCGGCCCGGTGATCGTGGCCCGCAAGTCGTGAAGCCGGGGCGGGCTATCGCGTGGTCAGCTGCGCGTACCGCGTGACGTGGTGATCGGTGGACCCGAACTCGTACTGCAGTGCGGTCAACCGCTTGAAGTAGTGGCCGATCGCCAGCTCCTCGGTCATGCCCATACCGCCGTGCAGCTGCACGGCCTGCTGCCCGACGAACCGGGCGGCCCGCCCCACCGTGCCCTTGGCCGCGGACACCGCCCTGGCCCGGGTGGCGTCGTCGGCGTCGAGCTTGAGGACTGCCAACAACGTTGCGGCCGCGGCCTGTTCGACCTCCATGTACATGTCCACCATCCGGTGCTGCAGCACCTGGAAACTGCCGATGGGCTGACCGAACTGCTGGCGCTGCTTGCAGTATTCGACGGTGTCGGCCAGCACCTTGCGCATGCATCCGACCGCCTCCGCGCAGATCGCGGCGGCACCTTCGTCGCGGGCCAGGGCGATCGACGCCCAGGCGCGCCCTTCCTCGCCGAGCAGTGCGGCCGAGGGTAGCCGCAGACCGTCCAGGACGATGTCGGAGGCCCGTCGATCGTCGATCGTGCGGTAGTTGTGCAGTTCGATACCTGTTGCGGCGGAGCGGAGTTCGACAAGGAACAGGGAGATGCCGTCGGCGTCGGCGCGCTCGCCCGCCGTCCTCGCGGTGACCAGCACGTGGCCGGCCAGCGGGGTGCCGGTCGAGACGATCTTGGACCCGGTCAGCACCCAGTCGTCACCGTCGCGCCGGGCGGTGGTGGTGACGTCCTGCCAGTTCTCCCCGGAGGTCGGTTCGGCGGCCGCCACGGCGACGACGGCGCTGCCGGCGACGATCTCCTCCACGAGCGCTGCCGCGGTGTCGCCACCGGCGCGGTGCAGCAGTCCGGCCGCGACGACGGCGGTGTCGACGTAGGGTTCGATCACCAGGGCGTGGCCGAGCGCTTCGGCGATCAGCATCATCTCGACCGGGCCGCCGCCGATGCCGCCGGCTTCCTCCGGCAGCGCCGCGCCGAGGATCCCGAGTTCCTCGGCGAACGCGCGCCAGATCTCGGGCTGCCAGCCGGGGCCGGTCTTCGCCGCGGTCCGGCTCTTCTCCAGGTCGTAGCGGGTGGCGAGGAACCTGGTCAGGCCGCCGCGCAGCAGTTCCTGTTCGTCGGTCAGTGTGAAGTCCATTTACAGCCCCAATGCAGCCTTGGCCAGGATGTTGCGCTGAATTTCGTTGCTACCGGCGTAGATCGAACCGGCCCGGTCGTTGAAGTACCGCAGCGGAGCCACGGCCTGCCACGGCTCACCGCTGACGTAACCGTCTGCCGGCGGCTCGAATTCGGCGATCGGTCCGCCGGGGCAGGTGGCGTGTGGTTGATACACGCGGCCGCGAGGTCCGGCGGCCTCCATCGCGAGCTCGGAGATCGCCTGGCTCAACTCGGTGCTGAGCACCTTGAGCATCGAGGACTTCGCGCCCGGGTTGCCGCCGTCGGCGACGACGGCGAGCACCTGGTATTCGAGGATCTCCAGCACCTCGGTGCGGATGCGGGCCTCGGCGAGCTTGCGGGCGAAGGCCGGGTCGTCGAGCAGCCGGCCCCCTGCGGGACCGGGCTGTCCGGCGGCCGCGTCGGTGATCTCCTCGACCATCACCTGCAGCGCCGGCGCGGTGGCGCCGCCACCACGCTCGAACTCCAGCAGGTACTTGGCCACCGTCCAGCCGTCGTCGATCTGGCCGATGACGTTGCTCTTCGGCACGCGCACCTCGTCGAAGAAGACCTGGTTCTGCACCTCTTCACCGGAGGTCATCACCAGTGGCCGGATCTCGATGCCCGGCGTCGACAAGTCGATCAGGACGAAGGTGATCCCGCGCTGCTTCTTGTCCGAGCGCGTGGTGCGCACGAGGGCGAACATCCAGTTGGCTTCCCGCGCGTGCGTGGTCCAGATCTTGCTGCCGGTGCACACCAGGTGATCGCCGTCGTCGCGGGCGGCCATCGACAGCGCGGCCAGATCCGAGCCGGCCTCGGGCTCGGAGTAACCCTGACAGAAGAAGACCTCGCCGGTGAGAATGCGGGGCAAGAAGTAGTTCTTTTGCTCGTCGGTGCCGAACTTGATGATCGCGTGGGCGACCATCCTGATCCCCATCGGGGACAGCGACGGGGCGCCGGCGAGCGTGGATTCGCGGCTGAAGATGTAGTGCTGGGTCAGGCTCCAGTCGCACCCGCCGTGGGCGACCGGCCACGCCGGTGCGGCCCACCCGCGTTCGTGCAGGATCTGCTGCCACCGCATGCTCGCGTCGTGATCGGCGTACACGCTGGTCATCAGACGTCCGGCGCGGCGCAGTTCCGGGGTGAGGTTGTCGTCGAGGAAGGCGCGCACCTCGTCGCGGAATGCCAGGTCGGCCGCCGACCACTGTAGGTCCATCGCTGTCTCCCTTTCCGCTGGCGCTAGGGACACAGTAAACCTAGTTAGTTAAGTGGGGGGACTCTGGGTGGCGCTGGGGGGCGACCGGCCGTCGGGTGGTAGCTTTTGTTGGTTGCCACAGTCCGTGATGGCAAATCCCCTCAAGACCCATCACGGCTGTGGCAACCCCGGCATCCAATTCAGTTTGGTGTCCATATCGCGGATGCCATAGCCTTTAACAGGCCGGTAATACTCGACCGTGGCAAATAAGAGGCGAATAACTTTGTTCGATGAGCCCGATTGGGACGATGAAGTCGACGTGGTGTGCACCGCTACCGGGACGGCCGGGCTGGCGACGGCCATTTCGACGGTGGAACACGACGGACAGGTATTTCTCGCCGGTATTGCCGACGCTGCCCTCGCCGGCGAACCCTATGGGCTTCGCGGGTGTTTTGCCCGTGTCGGCGACGAAGCGACCGTCGAATACTTCGCGGCGTTGACCGAAGACCTCGACCTGGCCGCCCTGACCCAGCAAGATCCCGATCTGCCCGTGCGTCTGATGACCGACACCGCACCGGCACGCGGACGTACCGTACCGCCGTTCGAGGGGTGGCGGCTACGCGACTGGGCGGCGGTCTGTATCGCGTCCCCGTCGGGTTACCTCTACACCCAGGTCACCGACTGGCCGTCGACGACGATGCCCGGCGAGGCCGGTGAGTGGTTCGAGATCACCGAACTGGGCGTCATGACGCCCGAACCCGAGGATCCGGTCGGGTCCGTGCACCGGTGGTTGAGCGACGAAGCCGACGATCGCGGCCTGTCGCCCTACCCGGTCGAGCGATTCGACCGACTGGTGTTCGAGGACGGCAGGGTGGTCGGGGCGGTCTTCACCACCGACACGGGTGCGCTGACCGTCCGGGCCCGCCACGGTGTGCTGATCTGCGGCGATGACGTCACCGGACGCAGCGCATCCGGGTCCCGGCTGCCGGGGGAGACGTCGTTTCGGGTCGCGTTGGTCGGTAAGGACGCGAGCCGGTTCGGACGGGTGGAACTGCTGACGTCTGATCCGGCGGTGGCGTAGCTCAAGACTTCGCGAAACTGACCGGAATCCGCCCGTTGGCCAGCAGCTTCTCCATCGCCGCGCCGGGGATCGGGCGCGACAGCAGGAACCCCTGGGCGCGGTGACATCCGTGCCGGAGCAATGTCAGCGCGGCGGCCTCGGTCTCCACTCCCTCGGCCACCAGCTCGAGGCCGAACGCCTCGGCGAGCGCGATGATCGCCCTGACGATCGCCAGATCACCCGGATCCGAACCGAGTTCCCGCACGAAGCCCTTGTCGATCTTGAGGGTGTCGACGGGCAGGGACTTCAGATGCGACAGCGCGCTGTACCCGGTGCCGAAGTCATCGATGGCGATGCGGACACCGGCCGCCTGCAGGCCGTTGAGCGTGACGCGCGTCGTCTCGATGTCCTGTACGACCACGCTCTCGGTGATCTCCAGGCAGATCGACCCCTTTTCCAGGCCGAACTCGTCGACGATGGCCGCCACGGCCTCCACGAAGCCGTCGGTGACCAGCTGCACCGGTGAGACGTTGATGCGCATCACCGCGTCCTTGCCGATACCCCGGGACCGCCACGCCGCGAAGTCCGCGCACGCTGCCCGCATCACCCAGCGGCCCAACTCACCCGCCAAATTGATCGATTCGGCGACACCGATGAACGATTCCGGGGACAACAGGCCACGGGTCGGGTGCTGCCACCGGACCAGCGCTTCGGCAGCCAGGATCTCGCCGGTCCGCATGTCGACCTCGGGCAGGTAGTGCAGCAGCAGGGCCCCGTTCTCGATGACGCTCTGCAGGTGCAACTCGATGTCGTTGTCGAACTCGTTCTTCATCGACATGTCGTCGGTGAAGGTGACGACGTTGTTGCCCCCGGAGTTCTTCGCGGCCAGCACCGCCTGATCTGCGCGGCGAAGCAGATCCGAGGTGGTGTCGCGGCCCGGGAGGCCTTGGGCCACACCGATACTCACCGTGCGGGTCAGCATCTCGCCGTCGATGGAGACCCGTTCGCGCAACGCCGCCTGCAGGCGGTTCGCGAGTGCCTCGGCCTCCTGGGCGCCCATTGGTGCCGCGGGCACGAGGACGAACTCGTCACCGCCCAGCCGGGCGATCATGTTCGGACAGTCCGCACCCCGGCGCAGCCTTTCGGCCAGCACCCGGATGAACCAGTCTCCCGCGGTGTGCCCGAGGTAGTCGTTGATCGCCTTGAGGCGGTCGAGGTCGAAGAACAACGCGGACACCGGGCCCGGTTGGCCCTCCGCCAGGCGCTCGTCGAGGTGGGCGAGCAACGCGCGCCGGTTGTGCAGCCCGGTCAGGTCATCGTGCTCGGCCAGATAGCGCAGTTTTTCCTCGGCCTGTACCCGCGCCTGGACCTGGGCGAACAGTGACGCGATCGCTTCGAGGCCGTTGAGTTCCTCGGCGCTCCATTCCCTGTCACCGAACTTGATGAACCCGAGCACACCGGTGGTGAGTTCGCCGGAGACCAGCGGAGCCGCCGCCATCGAGGTGGCCGGCACGTCGCGGGTCTCCTCGATGCGCTTCTGGTAGTCGTCGGTTGCCGGTTCGGGCCGGAACACCATCGGCTTCTTGCCGTGCTCGGAATGGGCGAACACCGGGTCCGCGTCGGCGAAGTACACGAGCGCGAGCGGATCCGGATCGGGAACGCCAGGGCGCACCGGCCATTCGGCGACAAGGCGCGAGGCGCGGATCTTGTGGTCGTTGTAGCGCAGGAAGCTGACATCGACGCCCAGATAGGCGACGAGTTCGGCCAGTACCTGCTGACTCACCTCGACCGAGGTTGCCGCGTTGGCGGCCATCAACTTGGTGGCCACCGAGGTCACCACCAGATCGAGGCTGCGGAGAGTGTCGCTGTCAGACATCGTGCAGTCAGGATACGGGCGCGTCAGTATTTGCGAGCGGCCGTCTCCGGCTACGCACCGATGCCGGTGGTGCCGAGGTGAGTCTGAGGATGAGCACCGTCGCCTCCTCGGGGCCTTCGCCTGTCAGGCGGTGGAACTGCGATTGCAGATCAGCCAGTCGGGTCGCGAATTGCGGTGAGAGCTCGTCGAGTTCGTCGCGACGGTGGGCGTAGAGAAAGACCGGCGATATCGGTTGCACCGAGAGACCGTGCTGCTGTGCCGCGAGCCACACGGCCTCTGCCGCCGAACCTCCCCGCGCATAACCGGTGAGGGACAGATCGTCGGTCAGGATCAGCGCGAGCGCGGAGCTGTGGGCGATGCGGACCCGGGTGTCGGCGCCGAGCACGGCTCCGGCATCCCAGGCGTTCAGCAACGACATCACGTCGGGTCTGCGCAGGATGTCAAGCGTGACCAGCTCGGCCGCGCCGAGTTCCAGGCTGCGCACGTCGATCCCGGAGTCGGGCGGCTCGTCGCCGGGCCAGCGCATCTCGGAGGCCATGTCGGCGTGCAGGCGCGGGGTCAGGTAGCGGATGCGGTCGGTCTCGGCCAGCAGCACGCCGAGCTGGTCGATCACGTCGCGGTCGACGAGCAACTCCAACCGCGAGCCTTCGCGTCGTGCCGCCGCGTGCAGCGCGTCGACCGTTGCCGGCTCCAACCCCGAGGCGGTTCCGTGCCTGCGGTTCGTCTCCCGCACCGACAGCGCCGGATACAGCGACGCGAGCGCGTCGTCGGTGCCCTCGGTGAGCTCCACCACGGCGTTCAGCGGTTCACGGTCGCCGCCCTCGACGTACCTCACCGCAGCGGTCATCCGGTGCGCGGCGGCGGCGACGCGGGCGTTGAACGCCGCCGCGCCGACGGCCACCGCGCTGCCGCGCAACCCCACGTCGATCGTCGACTGGTATTCCGGGGCGAGCCGGATCGTGACGACGTTCTGCGCGGATTCGATGTGCCAGGGCTGCACGTTACCGCCCGACGGCGCCCGATTGGCGGCGACGGCCACCGCGTGCACCGCGTCCCGGATCGGCGGCTCGTCGACGGGCGCGGGCGGCTCCCGCTCGGGTTGCGGCGCGAGGTCCGCCGGGTCCGTCAAGCCGTCCAGAGCCGCCGCGGTGTCCAGTCGAACCTGGCCCGAGGAGAGGGCCTCGCCGAGGCCGATCCTGCGGACGGCCTCGGCGACCGCCGCGGCCCCGACGAGCACGTCGCCGACCAGCTGCGGCCAGGTCGACAGGCTCTGCCCGACCTCGACGAGCGACGCCGCCCCTCGTGCGGACAGGTTGGCGCCGTCGACGATCCGCAGCACGTGCGGGATCTTCTCCCGGCTGTCGAGGCCCGCGAGCGCCTCCGCGTCGACGTCACCGAGCAGGCCGTGAAAGATCGGCCGGTCGGGCTCGAGGTCGAATCTCTCGACGTCGATCAGACCGCGGTCGCTGGTGGCCATCACCACCGGCTGCCGCCGACGGCGTGCGCCCTCGCGGACGAGTGCTTTGACGTCGAGCGAGTCACACTCCTCGACCACGATGTCGAGGCCGTCGAGGAACTCGTCCACGGTGTCCTCCGTCAGACCCGAATCCCACACTCGCACAGCGATATACGGATCGACTTCGGCGATCCTGCGGGCGGCGATGAGCGCCTTGTTCACGCCGAGGTCGAACACCGTCGCCGGCACCCGGTTCAGATTGGACAACTCCAGTTCGTCGAAGTCGGCCAGGCGCAGCTCACCGCACAGGCCCTGCATCGCCAGGGTGTGCGCGACCGCGTGCCCGACACTCAGACCCACCACCCCGATGCGCAGAGCGCCGAGCTTCTCCTGTTCCGGCGTCGTGATCAGGTTGCGGTTGCGGTCGGAGCGCACGCGTGCGAACGAGCGCGGACCCAGGATGCCGACGACCGCCCGGCGCCATGGGTAGTACGCCCAGCGTCGCGGCTCGTCGATCAGCTCCGGCGACGGTGCCGGCAGCAGACCGGCCAGCGTGCCGGCCTGCTGTGCACCGCGGTCGATGAAGGCGATCGCCGGATCCTCGCGCAGAGATCGCAGGACTTGCCGGTCGACCGCATCGGCGGGGTCGAGGACCGTGGCGCAGGCGGCGCCTTCGGCCGTGGCGTGTTCGGCACCTTCATCGGTATGCGCACGAAAGTTCTCGAAACTCACAGCGCATTATCACGCAGCCGTTCGATTCCGCCGGTTACGACGCGCGAGCGTTCCATCGCCATGATCTCGTTGAAGATCTTCGACACCTGGGTCGGCTCCGCGTGCTGGATGAACGTCCTGCGGTCCCACCACATCATCTTGGTGCGGTACCGGGGGTCCGGATAGGGCGTGGCAGGGATCGACGCGACGACCCCTCCGGACGAACGCCACTTGTCGAGCACGTGCGGCGCCGAGGTGGCCATGCAGAACTGGAGGTCCATCGCCGCCAGCGCATGGAAGCCGCTGCGCGCCAGCGCGCGCGTGACCCCTTTGTTGCGCGCCGGATCGTCGGTCACGAAGGCGGACTTCATCTCCAGGATGCCGAACGGTGCGCGGTCGTCGATCATCTTCCGCACCGCGGCCAGACCCGGTTGACCGGCCCATTCCACGACCGCATGCGAGTCATCGGCGCCGGTCAGCGGCCCTTTGGCCCGTACCCCGCCGATCACGCGTCCCGTCGCGTCGAGCGCTGCCCAGAACATCACGGTGTCGTGTCCGTCGCTGATCTCGTCCACGTCGAGCGCGCGCTCGACTCCGTGCTTGCGGTAGCTCCGCTCGGCGCCGCGCAGGTACTCCATCCACAGGTCGGGATCGAGACGCGGCTGCGACATCACCAACGTGCATTCTGCGTCGGCATCCCACCAGCTGTGGTTACTCGCGAGTTCGAAATCGTCCGCGCGAGGGGATTCGAGAGAAGCAATTGACATAGCTATTCCTATCGGTGGGGTTGGCGACGTAGAAAATCGTTGACACCGGCTGCCAACTATCTGATCCGGTGTCGGTGGTAATGCGAGCACATCAAGTATGTCGCTGCCGGTCACTCCATTTCTAGCTAGCCGGCAAGTATTTTCTCCTTTTCGATTTCTGGATGAAAAACATCGCCATAACCGATACCCCAGCAGCCCCAATGGCAAGACGAATTCCGTCGATTCGGCCGGCCGGCGCCGTGACAATTCAGAGTTGGCGAACATCTGCGGCCGCGCAAACTGTCTTTTCTGCACGATGGTCAGTTTCCGTCCGGTCGCCCGCTAACTCGGGGACCGGACACCGAATCCGGCCGGGTGAAGTTTCACCGGGATGTTACGGCTCGGTGAAAGCGGACCGGCGCGTTGGTGAATTTGCGAACGCAAGTTGTTAGCTGGGCATGCGGTGTGCAACCTCGGCCGGATATCGGCGACGGTGTCGGCCCGGGCGGCGGGCGCCGGCAGTGCTGTGGCGGCATACGCCCGCTGTGGCACTGTGAGTGCTGCAAAACTTGCATGCGGCACAACCAGATGTCGGTTTTGTCGGCACCCGGGTCAAAGGAGACAACAGTGAAGAAGTTCAAGGATCTCGCCGAGTTCGTCGCCGCGGAAGGCACTCAGCTCGGTCCGACCGAATGGCTGCAGGTCACCCAGGAGCGGGTCAATTTGTTCGCTGACGCCACCGAAGACCACCAATGGATTCACGTCGATCCGGAGCGTGCGGCCACCGGGCCGTTCGGCGGAACCATCGCGCACGGACTTCTGACGCTGTCGTTGTTGCCGCACTTCACCCATCAGCTGTACTCCGTCGACAACGTCGCGATGGCCATCAACTACGGGTACAACAAGGTCCGTTTCATCACGCCGGTGCGGGTCGGCGCGAAGCTGCGGGCGCGGGCGGAGCTCACCGCGGTCAAGAAACTCGACAACGCGGTGCAGGCGACGGTGAGCACGACGGTCGAGATCGAAGGCTCGGACAAGCCCGCCGCGGTCGCGGAGTCGATCGTGCGCTTCATCGGCTGAACTCCGCCGCTGCGGCGGTCACCGTGGTAGACAAGCGTCAGAATGATCTGACGTACGTCAAAAACGTGGGTTTGCCCGTTGGCGTGAGGAGTGCGGTGGACCAGAGACACCCCCGTGTCGCGGTGATCGGTGCGGGTATCAGCGGGCTGACCGCAGGCAAGATGCTCAAGGACTACGGCGTCGACTACACCACCTTCGAGACGAGTGACCGCATCGGCGGCAACTGGGCCTTCGGCAACCCGAACGGCCACAGCAGCGCCTACCGGTCACTGCACATCGACACGTCCAAGGACCGGCTGTCGTTCCGGGACTTCCCGATGCCCGAGGACTACCCGTCGTTCCCGCACCATTCGCAGGTCAAGGCCTATCTCGATAAGTACGCCGATGCCTTCGGGCTGCTCGAGCACATCGAGTTCGGCAACGGGGTGGTGCGCGCGGCCAGAGGCGAGGACGGCGGTTGGCGGATCCGGGACCAGGCCGGCGCCGAGCGCGGTTTCGACCTGTTGGTGGTCGCCAACGGTCATCACTGGGATCCCCGGCTGCCGGATTTCCCCGGCTCCTTCGCCGGCGCGTCGATCCATTCGCACTCCTACATCGATCCGTCGACGCCGTTGGACCTGACCGGCAAGCGCATCCTGGTGGTCGGGATCGGCAACAGCGCCGCCGACATCACCGTCGAGCTGTCGTCGAAGACGTTGCGCAACGAGGTGACGCTGTCGACGCGCTCCTCGGCGTGGATCGTGCCCAAGTACATCGCGGGACGGCCGGGGGACACCTTCTGGCGCACGTCGCCGCACCTTCCGCTGTCGTGGCAGCGCAAGGCCGTCCAGCTGGTGGCGCCGATGCTGGGCACCGACCCGACGATGTACGGGTTGCCGCCCGCCGACCACAAACTGTTCGAGGCCCATCCGACCCAGTCCGTGGAGCTGCCGCTGCGGCTGGGGTCGGGCGACGTGACGCCGAAACCGAACGTCGCGCGCCTCGACGGGCACACGGTCCACTTCGTGGACGGCACCAGCGACGACTTCGACGTCATCATCTACGCCACCGGATACAACATCACCTTCCCGTTCTTCGACCCCGACTTCATCAGCGCTCCGGGCAACCACATCCGGCTCTACAAGCGGATGTTCAAGCCGGGAATCGACAACCTGGTCTTCATCGGGTTCGCCCAATCGGTGCCCACCCTGTTCCCGTTCGTCGAGTGCCAGTCCCGGCTGCTCGCCGCCTACGCCGTCGGACGCTACGCACTGCCGCCGGTCGCGGAGATGGAGCGGACCATCGACGCCGATCAACAGCTGCACGCCGGCCATTGCACCGACCGGCCGCGGCACACCCAGCAGGTCGACTACTTCGTCTACGAGCACGACCTGCTCAAGCGGGAGATCCCGGCGGGCATGAAACGGGCACGGCGTGTCCCGGTGGTGGCCCGATGACGCGGACCGAGATCAGCTTCCGCAGCGGTGCGGACGCCTGCAGCGCATGGCATTTCCCGGCCGACGGCGCGCGCCGGCCGGTCGTCGTAATGGCGCACGGTTTCGGCGGGACGAAGGACTCCGGATTGGAACCGTTCGCGCGACGGTTCGCCGCGGCCGGCATCGACGTGGTCGCGTTCGACTACCGCGGCTTCGGTGCGTCGGGAGGCGTTCCGCGGCAATCGCTCTCGGTGCGCCGGCAGATCGACGACTACCACGCCGCGGTCGGGGCCGCGCGCGGGCTCGACGGGGTGGACCCGGACCGGGTCGCGTTGTGGGGAGCGTCGTTCTCCGGCGGGCACGTGCTGCGCGTGGCCGCCGAGCGGGACGACATCGGTGCCGTGATCGCGTTGACACCGCTGACGAGCGGGCTGGCGGTGAGTCGCGCCGCGGCCGCGTCCCGGGATGTGCTGACGTCACTGCGCTGGACCCTCACCGGCGTCAAGAGCCGGTTCGCCGTGCGGCGCGGCGGGGCGCCGACCCTGATGCCGCTGGTCTCGCCGGTGGGAGAGCCGGGCGCGCTGGCCCTCGACGGGGCCTACGAGAGTTACACCGCGCTGGCGGGACCGACCTGGCGCAACGAGATCGACTGTTCCGTCGGCCTGGAGGTGCTCGGCGTGCGCACGAGGGCGGCGGCCAAGAAGCTGCGCTGCCCGTTGCTGGTGCAGATCGCCGACTTCGACCAGTACGTGCCCGCGGCCGCGGTCGCCGCCACCGCCGCACACGGCAGAGCCCAGGTGCACCACTACCCGTGTGACCATTTCGACGTCTGGCCCGGCAACGACTGGTTCGACAAGACGGTCACCGACCAGATCGCGTTCCTGGCCAGAACATGGGGGTGGCGCGTCGAGCACCGGCCGGCTCGTCGGGCCCCCGGCCGCACGGGTAGCATACCGTAAGTCTTACAGTCTGCTTCTCTGCAAAGGCGGGTCATGGGCAGCGGTGCCATCGGCGGCTCGGCCGCCGTCCTCGACGGCGTACGGGTACTCGACTATGGCCGTTTCATCGCCGCGCCCTGGTGCTCGGCCCTGCTGGCCGACATGGGCGCCGACGTGATCCGCGTGGAGAAGCGCGAGGGCGGGGAGGACCGCTGGGTCCAGTCGGTCACCGAGGGTGGTGAAGGCGGCACGTTCCTGCAGTGCAACCGCAACAAGCGCTCGCTCACGCTCGACTCGACCAGCGACGAGGGCAGGGAGATCACCCGAAAGCTGGTGGCAGGCGCAGACATCGTGGTCGCCAACATGCCCGCGGCCGGGATGCGGGCCAGCGGCCTTGATTACGACACGCTGCGCGCGGTCAGGCCCGACATCATCCTGGCCAGTGCCACGGCCTACGGCGAGGGCGGTCCCTACAGTGACCGCATCGGATTCGACGGTGCGGGGCAGGTGATGTCGGGCGCTGTGTACCGGCAGGGGCTGCCCGAGCTGCCGATCCGGACCGTCGTGCCGTACGCGGATTTCGGCACGGCGCTGACGCTGACCATCGGCGTGATGATGGCACTGTTCCACCGCGACCGCACCGGGGAGGGCCAGCTCGTCGAGGGCGCACTGCTTCCGACCGCGATGATGCTGTCGAACGCGTTCCTCATCGAACGTGATCTGCTGGGTGCCGACAAGCCCCGCATGGGTAACCGGGGCACCTCGGTGGCCCCGTGCGACCTCTACCGCACGCGCGACGACGGCTGGGTGCTGCTGCAGATCGCGGGCCCGCCGATGTTCAAGCGCTGGTGCCGGCTCGTCGGCCGGCCCGAGCTGTTCGACGACCCGCGCTTCGCCGACGACGACCTGCGGTGGCGCAACGGAGACGTGCTCAACGACATCATGGCGCAGTGGTGCGCCGACAAGACCAAGGCCGAGGTGCTCGAGAAGCTCGAGGATGCGAAACTGCCCGCCGCGCCGATGCATTCGACCCAGGAGGTGCTCGACAATCCGCATGTGCAGGCGATGGGGTTCCTGCAGCGGGTGCCGTTCCCCGGTGCCCCACGCGACGTGCCGATCATCGAGACCCCGTTCCGGTTGTCCGCCACGCCCGGTGAGATCCGCAGGCGCGCACCGCTGCGCGGCGAACACACCGACGAGATCCTCGGCGAGATCGGATACACCGAGCAGCAGGTCGCCCGGTGACGCGAGCAGCGGGTGGTCTGACCCGTCACCGCTGTTCGAGCAGAGCGCGAAGCCGCGCCACGTCGACCTTGCCGGTGGCGCCGCGGGGCACGTCGTCCGCACTGTCGAGCAGCTTCCACACGGTCGGCACCTTGAAGCTGCTGAGGATCTCGCGCGCCGCCGACCGGAGGCCGTCGACGGTGTACTCGGGGGCGCACACCACCGCCGCGCCGACGCGATCACCGCCGGGCCCCGGCACCTTGGTCACGAACGCCATGCCGACCCCGTCGAGCCCGCGCAGCGCCTGCTCCACCTCCGACGGATACACGGTGGCACCACGGACCTTGAACATGTCGTCGGAACGGCCGTGGTAGTACATGAAGCCGTCCGCGTCGAAGCGGCCGAGATCGCCTGTCGGGTACCAGCCGTCGGCGGTGAACACGTCCTCCCGGCCGCGGCGGCAGATGCCGCGCATCACGTGCGGGCCGCGGATCTGGATCATCCCGAGCGAACCCGCGGGCAACTCCCTGCCGGAATCGGTGTCGGCGATCCGGACCTGCATTCCGTCGAACGGTCGCCCGCAGCTGCCCCACGCCGTCTCGGGCATGTCGGTGTCGGCCGGGTACCCGCAGTACGGACCGAACGACTCGGTCATGCCGAACAATCTGGCGCGGGCGCCGGGTCGGGATCGTGACTGCGGCGGCAGCAGCGCGTCGAGGCTCCCGGGCCGCAGATCGGTCAGCTCGACACCGGATGCCGGCAGGTGACGCGCCAGCGCCTCCGCCTGGTCGGGCCACCCCCGAAACAGGGTGACCCGCTCGTCGGCCAGCATGCGCAGTGTCGAATCGGGTTGCGGCACCGGTTCGGTGATCAGCGTCGCGCCGGCGATCAGCGCGGAGAACAACCCGCCGCCGAGGCCGCCGATCCAGAAGAGCGGCATGGGCAGGTACAGGCGGGTGTCGGCGTCGATGCAGCGCGCGACCTGCCCGGCCCGCACCGCGCGGATCGCGTTGCCGTGCGAGTGGCGCACGCCCTTGGGCGCGCCGCTGCTTCCCGAGGTGAACACGATCGTCAGCGGATCGGCGGGCCGCACACCCCGCGACATCGCCTCGGCCACCCCGGCCGCCGCCGGATGGCTCGGTAGCGCGAACACCTGCGCGGGGGTGCGCACGGTGCGCAGTGCCGGCGGTGCGGCCAGGTCGTCGAGGTAGCGATGCCCCCGGAACTCCTCGACGGCGATCAGGTGCTGCACCGACGCGGTCTGCAACTGCGCCGACAGTTCCCGGGCGGTGAGCAAAGTGCTCAGCGGAACCACCACCACGCCGATCCGCATCAGCGCCAACCCGATTCGTGCCCATGCCACGCCGTTGGGCATCAGCAGCCCGACCCGTGACCCCATGCCGATGCCGGCGGCGACGAACGCGGCGGCGAGCTCGAGTGTCGTGCTGTCGAGGTCGGCGTAGGACGCCCGCTCCGCGGGGTCGACGATCGCGTCCTTGCCCCCGTGCCGGGCCGCCTGTTCGCGGAGCAGCGCGTCGACGGTGTCAGTCATTCGAACAGCCCCCGCAGCGCCGGGAGGTCGACCTTCCCGCTGGACAACACCGGGATGTCGGCGTGCCTGACGGCGATCATCCGCCGGGGGATCTTGTACGCCGACAGTCGCGTACGCAGTGCGCTGCGCAGGCCCTGCAGGTCGATCGGCGCGTCGCCGTCGGTCGCGATCACGGCGGCGACGACCTCGCCACGGTCGGCGTCGGGGAGTCCGACGACGTGCACTGCGGTGTCCGTCCGCCCGATCACCGCGGTGATCGCCTTCTCCACCTCGGCGGGGGCGACGTTGGCGCCGGCGGTCTTGATCATCGCACCGGCGCGGCCGATGAAGTAGAAGACGCCGTCCCCGTCGCGGCGCACGAGGTCTCCGGTGTCGAACCAGCCGTCGTCGTCGAAGCATTCCTCCCGGGGGCGACCGTGGTACCCCTGCATCAGGAACCGTCCGCGCAGCAGCAGCCTGCCGATACCGTCCACTCCGGCGTCGCGACCCGTGTCGGGATCCACGACACGGGCCTCGAAACCGGGTGCCAGGAAACCGAAGGAGCCCCGGCGGTGTTCCGGCTGGTCGGTGTCGTCGCCGCTGAGCAGCACGACGCTGCCCGCCTCGGTCATTCCGAGCATGTTGTGCCGCAGTTCGGGATCGGCCGGCCGCGCCTCGGCCGCCATGACGGGGTAGAGGTTGCCGCGGCGCATCGACGACAGGTCGCGGCCGGCGAAGCTGGGATGACGGGTCAGGTGCGCGATACCGGCGACGAAACCGTTGGTGACGGTGGGCTTCTCCGCCTCGAGGAGGTCGAGGGTGGTTGCGGCGTCAGCGGCGTTCGAGCAGATCAGCGTGGCACCGGCGACCAGCGTGGCGAGCAGACCGAATGCGAACCCGCCGATCCAGAAGAACGGCGAGTTGCAGAACAGCCGATCGTCGGCGGTCAGCCCACGAATCCCGTTCAGGCTGTGCTGATGTCCCAGCAGTGCCCCGTGGGTGTGCACCACACCTTTGGGTTCACTCGTCGATCCGGAGGTGTAGATGATCGCGATCGGGTCGCAGGCGTCGACATCGTCCTCCAGGGCGCGGATCGGCGCGTCGTCGACCGGCCCGGTCCCCAGCTCGTCGTCGAACACGACGTGGCGCAGTACCGGCGTGGTGGCACTGAAGACCGCGGTGTCCCGCAGGGTGCGCCGACGGCCGCGGTGAGCGCCGCCACGTAGTCGTGGGACCGGAAGCCGCGGGCCGCCAACAGCACCCCGACATCGCTGTCGACCAGTTGCCGGCGCAGCTCGGGGGCGGTGCTGAACGTCGAGAACGGGACCACCACTGCGCCGATCCGCGTCGCGGCCAGCATCGCGACGACGAACTCGGCGCCGTTGGGATACAGCAGCCCGACGTGGGTGCCCTTGCCGGCGCCGAGCCCGACGAGCCGCTGGGCCACCACGGCCGACCTCTCGGCCGCCTCGGCGTAGGCCAACCGGGTGTGGTCACAGATCAGCAGTGGCTTGCCGGCCCATCGGCGTTGCCGGTGAGGCACTTCCGCGACGGTGTTCACGGCCGGGTGAAGTGGGAGCGGACGGCGGTCAGGTCGGGTTTGCCCGACGGGGTGCGGGGGATGGCGTCGGTGATCATCAGCTCGCTCGGCATCTCGTAGCGTGCCAGGCGGCTCTGCAGGTGGGCCAGCAGCTCGCCGGGGTCGGCGCTGACGCCGGGGCGCAGTTCGACCAGCGCGACCGGGGTTTCGCCGAGCCGCGGATCCGGCAGGCCGACCACCGCGGCCCCGGCCACCGCGGGATGTCCCTCCAGCGCGGTCCTGACGTCGTCGGGGATCACTTTGAAGCCGCCCCGGATGATCGCCTGGTCGGCACGCCCGAGGATCCACACGAAGCCGTCTTCGTCGATGCGGGCCAGATCGGTGGTCCGCATCCACTCGGTCTGTCCCCGCATCTGGGCCGGGATGACCTCCAGCAGACCCGGCTGCCCGGGCGGCACCGGTGCGCCGTCGTCGTCGACGACGCGCAGCTGTGCGCCCGGATCGGCCCTACCGACGCTGCCGCGTTTGTCCCGCCAGAACATCCGGTGGTCCTGCAGCGTCCAGCCCGCCACGCCGCCGCCGAATTCCGTTGCGGCGTAGGAGGTCAGCACCGGGATTCCGAACTTCTCGGTGAACGCATCCGCGTCATCGGCCGACAGCGGCGCGGTCCCGGACGTCACGACGCGGATGCCGGCGAGATCCTCCCGGGTCAGGTCGGAGTGCAGCACCATCCGCAGTGCCGCGGGCACCAGCGACACGGCGCGGGGCCGATGCGCGCGCACGGCGTCGGCCCACTGCTTCAGGTCGAACTTCGGCAACAGCACGAACGGCCGCGCCTCGGCCACGCACAGCAACACCCGGTACACCCCGCCGACGTGAACCAGGGGCGAGTTCACGATCGCGACGCCGCTGCGCACCTCGGTCGGGGCGCCCGCGTCGTCGTCGGGACCCATCACGCTGCGGGCCAGCATGTCGTAGGTGAGGTCGACCCGCTTCGGCGGGCCGGTGGTGCCGCTGGTCAGCATCCACACCGCCACGCCCGGTCGGCCTGCATCGTCGGGAACGCTGCCGAGCCGCACCGCCGGCGGCTTCTCGAATCCGTCGACGGCCACCGTCGTCGCCGTCGTGTCCGGGGCGAGCGCCGCCAGGTCTTCGGAGCACCCGATGAGCGTCGACAACCGGAGTGCCCGGATGTCCGCCCTGGTGCGGTCGTCGCCCCGGGACGGGTTGATGGCCACGACGGTGCCGCCGCCGGCCAGCACGCCGAGCAGGGCGGCGACGTGCGCAGGCCGGTTGCGCAGCATGATCCCGGCGCGTCCGGTGCCGACCAGGTCGCCGATGTGGCGGGCGACCGTGCCGATCTGTGCCCAGGTGTACCAGTGGCCGTCGAACTGGACGGCCCGCGCCGACGGCTCCAGGTCGAGGACGTCGGTGATCCGCTGCGAAAGCCGGTGGCGCATCACCGGATCCGCGGCGGGCTCTTCGGGACGGGGCGTTCGGCGAGCTCGGCCTTGGCGATCGGGTTGCCGAGCCGGGTGTAGATCAGGCCCTGGTCCATCGCGGCGCGGTAGGGCTTGTCCAGTGACTCCCAGATGGCCTTCACCGTGCCCTGGGTGGCGGTTGGTGGCTTGGCGGCGATCGTCGCGGCGATCTCGTGCGCCCGGCCCCACAACTCGGCCTCGTCGACCACCTCGGTGACCAGTCCGATCCGCAGCGCGGTCTGCGCGCCGACGCGTTCGTCGTTGCCCATCAACGCCATCCGCAGCGTGTCCCCGAGACCGACGCGCCGCATCAGGCCGACCGGCTCGAGCGCGGACACCAGCCCCGCGCTCACGTGCGAGTCGAAGAACGTCGCACCCTGTGCGCAGATCACGATGTCGGCCTCGTTGACGAAGTACAACGCCCCGGCGGTGCACATGCCCTGCACGGCGCACACCACAGGCTTCCACATCTTCTGCCATTTCGGGCTCAGCAGTTCGCCGGGATCCTCGTGATTCCACACGATTTCGGGCTGACCGTACCGGGACTTGACGTCCAGCCCGGCGCTGAAGGCCCGCTCACCCGCGGCGCGCAGCACCACCGCGTTGATGCCCTCGTCGGCCTTGACCAGCCGCCAGACGTCCCGCATCTCCTCGCACATCGGGCGGTTGAACGAGTTCAGCGCCTCGGGCCGGTTCAGGGTGACCGTCGCGACGCGGGCGACGTGGTCGAGGTCGAGCAGGACCGTCTCGAAGGTCATCGGCACTGCCAGTTCGGGGTGCGCTTCTCGACGAAGGCCAGCGGTCCCTCCTGGGCGTCCTCGGTGCGCACCACCCGTTCGCGGAACGTCTCGGCGAGGATTTCGCCTTCGAGCAGCGGCAGATCGAGGGTCTTGTGGATGGCCAATCGGGTACCGCGCACGGCCAGGGGTGCGTTGGAGTTGACGATGTCGGCGATCTCGTGGGCCCGCTCGAGGAGCTTGTCGTGCGGCACCACCTCGGTCACCATCCCGAGCTCGTAGGCGCGTTCGGCGCTCATCCGTTCGTGCTTGCCCGTCAACGCCATCCGCAGCGCGACCGACCGCGGCAGGGCGCGGGCCAGCCGCACCATCTCGCGGGCGGCGACCAGGCCGATGCTGACGTGGGGGTCGAAGAAGGTCGCCCTGTCGGAGGCGATCACGATGTCCCCGGTGGTGACCCAGTCCAGGCCGGCGCCGCAGCAGATGCCGTTGACGGCGGCCAGCACCGGTTTGGCCATCCTGCGGAACGGGGGAGTGCCTTCCTGCGGCGCCTCCCACTGGTCGTAGGTCGACAGGTAGGGCCGCTCGTAGATCACCCTGCCGTCCTCGGGGATCTCCTTGACGTCCGCGCCGGTGCAGAACGCCCGCCCGGTCCCGGTGACGATCATCAGCCAGATGTCGTCGTCGTTCTCGGCCTCGTCGTAGGCGGCCCGCAGTTCGGAGATCATGTGCGGCGACAGCGCGTTGAGCGCTTCCGGCCGGTTCAGCGTGATGGTGGCCTTGTGCCCGTCGACGTCGTAGCCGATGGTGTCGTAGCTGTGGGAACTCACGTGCCTTCTTTCCTCATCTGCCCTTGAAATCGGGGGCGCGGCGGGCCCGGAACGCGGCCAGCCCCTCCTTGAAATCCGTTGTCCGGCAGGCCAGTTCCAAGCTCGCCAACTCGTGGGCCATCGACTGGGGCAGGGTCGCGTGCAGCCCGTAGCCGATCGCCTGCTTGGCCAGTCCGATCGCGACGGTCGGCCCGGCCGCCAGTCTGGTCACCAACTCGTCGGCGGCCGCGTCGATCGCGTCGGCCGGTACGGCCTGATGGATCAGTCCCCAGTCCGCCGCTTCGGCGCCGGTCACCTTCTCGCCGAGCAGCAGCATGCGCCGGGCGCGCGCCACCCCGGCCAGGCGGGGGAGCAGCCACGTGGAGCCGGAATCGGGGCTGAACCCGCGGTCGATGAACGGCTCCCACAGGTTCGCCTCCGGGGTGGCCAGGGTGAAATCCGCGGCGAGCGCGAGGTTGGCGCCGAGTCCGACCGCCCAGCCGCGCACCGTGCAGATGACCGGCAGCTGGATCGTCGCGATCAGTTCGACCACCCGGTTGGCGGCGTGCGGGACGCGCCGGACGAGGTTGCCGGGCCTGGGTTTGCGGTCGCTGCTGTTGGTGGCCACCCAGTCGGCGCCGGAGCAGAAGTCGTCACCGGCACCGCTGAGGTGGATCGCGCGCAGCGAATCGTCCGACGCGGCGCTGGTCAGGGTGCCTATGAGGTCGTCGATCATCCGGTGGCTCAACGAGTTCCGCCGTTGCGGGCGATCCAAGGTGATCCGCAGGACGGCGTCGTCCCGATCGGTTCGCACCGCGCCGGCGTCGTCGTGCACCAGGCACCGTCCTTTCGGGCACTGCGGACAGGGCTATACAGATAGCCATACAGTTGGCACTACGATTACTATCCTGTACAACTTAGCAAGGAAAGGCCGTCGAGGGAACAGTGCCGGCACAGCGCATTCGTCAGCCGCGGGTCGCAGAGCTCGTGGCGTCCCGGCTGCGCGAGGACATCCTGACCGGACGCCTCCGGGAAGGGGATGTACTGCCTTCGCAGGAAACCCTTTTCGCCGAGTTCGGGGTGAGTCCGCCGGCGGTGCGCGAGGCGATCCACATCCTGGAGTCCGACGGCCTGATCTCGGTGCGGCGCGGCAACATCGGGGGCGCGGTGGTGCACCTGCCCTCGGCCGAACGCACGGCGCAGATGATCGGGATGGTGCTGCAGACGCGGTCGGCGACCCCGGCCGACGTCAGCGAGGCGCTGCTGCATCTGGAACCGGTGTGCGCCGGGATGTGCGCGGCGCGCGAGGACCGGCTGACCGAGGTGGTGCCGCACCTGCGGGCGGCGATCGATGCGCAGGTCGAACAGCTCGACACCCCGTCGCGCTACGTCCCCGACGCGCGCCGGTTCCACGAGGCGATCGTGTCCCGGTGCGGCAACGAGCCGATGATCCTGCTGATCGGGTCGCTCGAGGTCATCTGGTCGGCCCACGAGTCCTCGGTGTGGAGCGACGAGTACCACCCCGACGATCTGATGCGGCCGAGGACGATGCGGGCCGCACTGCGCGACCACCACCGTATCGTCGAGGCCATCGCCGACGGAAACGCCACGCGTGCAATGCGATTGGCGCACGACCACCTCGCCGCCGCGCGCCGCAACACCCTGTCCGCGGGCTCGGACAGAACCATCGAAGCCAAGCTGATCACCAACCACGATCGTTGACACCCCCGGCAACCGACAGGAAAGCGCCATGACCACCACCGAAGACAACCGCGTGCTGTTCGAGGTCGAGCGCGACAAGCGCATCGCCACCATCACGCTGAACAATCCCGGGCAGCGCAACTCCTACGACGCGTCGATGCGGGACCTGATGGCGCGTTACCTCGACGAGGTCGCCGAGGACGACGACATCACCGTGGTGGTGTTGCGGGGGGCCGACGGGGTGTTCAGCACCGGCGCGGACATGAACAACGCCTACGGCTGGTACGGGGCGGGCCAGAAAGCACAGGCGAAGAGCAGGCCCAGCCAGCGCAGGCGGCTCACCGTCGACCGTAAGTCGTTCGGCTTCTACCACAACCTGATGGGTTTCCCGAAGGTCACCGTGGGCGAGATCAGCGGTTACGCGCTCGGCGGTGGCTTCGAGATGGCGCTGATGACCGACATCTCGGTGATCGCCCGCGACACCCGGATCGGGATGCCCGCGACCCGTTTCCTGGGCCCGGCGCTGGGCAGCCTGCACATGTTCTTCCACCGCCTCGGTCCGGTGCTGGCCAGGCGGCTGCTGCTGACCGGGGACATCATCCGGGCCGGCGACGTCGAGCACCTGGGTGTCTTCACCGACACCTGCGACGCTGACTCCGTGCCGGCCAGGGCGCGGTACTGGGCGGAGAAGGCCGCGAAGATGCCCGCCGACGGCGTCGTCATCGCCAAGGAGGCGTTCCGGCTCGTCGAGCAGAGCCAGGCCTACCAGGGCGAAGAGGTGGCCAGCTATCTGTTCCACGCGTACGGGACGAACCTGCAGTTCGCCGACGGCGAGTTCAACTTCGTCAAGACCCGCGCGCAGCACGGCACCAAGGAGGCGTTCCGGCTGCGTGACGAGCATTTCCACGTCCCTGAACCGGAGTGACCCGCCTCACCTTCTTCCGGCGCTACACTATCTGCTAGTTTTGTAACGTCTGTCTGTCACGGAACCGAGGTCGAGAGCATGCCAACACCCGTCATCGTCGGTGCTGCCAGGACGGCCATCGGCCGCTCGTTCAAGGGCACACTCGTCAACACCCCGCCCGAAACGCTGATCACCACGGTGCTGCCCGAGGTCATTCGCCGCTCCGGCGTCGACCCCGCTGACATCGACGACGTCATCTTCGCTGAATCCCACTACGGCGGTGGCGATCTCGCGCGCTATGCCGCTGATGCCGCCGGGTTGCAGCACGTGCCCGGTCAGTCGGTGAACCGGCACTGCGCGGGCAGCCTCACCGCGATCGGCAACGCGTCGGCGCAGATCGGTTCCGGTATGGAACGGGTGCTGATCGCCGGCGGCGTGCAGTCCCTGTCGATGACCCCGCTGACCAACTGGCGCATCCCCGGCCCCGAGCTGAAGTTCGAAGAACGGTGGATGCCGCCCACGCACGTCGAGACCCCCGACGCCCCGACCAAGGACATGTCGATCACCGTCGGATGGAACACCGCGCAGGCCGCGGGCATCAGCCGCGAGGAGATGGACGCGTGGGCCGCCCGGTCGCACCAGCGGGCCGTCGCCGCGATCGACGCCGGCAAGTTCGTCGACGAGATCGTGCCGCTGAAGGTCGAGCAGTTCGACGGTTCGGTGATCGACTTCAGCGTCGACGAGCACCCGCGCCGCGACACCACGGTCGAGAAGCTGGCCGGGCTGAAGGTGCTGCACCCCGAGATCGAGGGCTTCTCGATCACCGCGGGCAACAGCAGCGGCACCAACGACGCCGCCGCGGGCGTGGCCCTCGTCGAGGCCGACTACGCCGCCTCGAACGGGCTCACCGTGATGGCCAAGGTCAGGGCCTGGGGCGCGGTCGGCGTGGCCCCGCGCGACACCGGGCTGGGCGGGGTCCGGGTCATCGGCAAGGTGCTGGACCGGGCCGGGCTGAAGCCGTCCGACGTGACGTTGTGGGAGATCAACGAGGCGTTCGCGTCCGTGCCGATCGCCGCGGTCCGCGAGTACGGCATCGACGAGGAACTGGTCAACTTCTCCGGCAGCGGCTGCAGCCTCGGACATCCGATCGCGGCCTCGGGCGCGCGGATGGTCACCACGCTGATCTACGAGCTGCAGCGCCGCGGCGGCGGCATCGGTGTCGCGGCGATGTGCGCCGGCGGCGGCCAGGGTGGCGGCGTCGTCATCGAGGTCTGACCCTCTTCAACCCCTCCGCCGAACTTGCATTCCAGCAGGCAAAGTGCGAGTAGCGGCCTGCTGGAATGCCATTTCGGCGGGAGGTCGGCGCATGGCGTGCGGGTCAGCGCTTGCGCGTGGTGGCCTTGGTCGCCGTCGCCTTGCGGGCCGGCTTGGCGTTCTGCTCGATGAGCCGCTCGGCGTGGTCGAGGATGCACTGCAGACCGAACTCGAAGTTGCGGTCGTCTGACGCGCTCAGGTGATGGCCCTTCTGCGTGACGGCGGCCAGCAGCGGGGCGGTTTCCGGATCGATGGTCATCGTGTCGTCGATGTCGCCGTGGCCGTCCTCGCCGGCCAGGTTCTTCTCGCGGAGACGCTGCAGCACCACCGATCCGCGGACGTGGACCGACATCGCGGAGTAGGTGTCGAACGCGTCCTCGGGGGACAGGCCGGCCTCGACGAGGCTGCCGATCGCGCGCTCCACCTCCTGGACACCCACCTTCGCCGCCCGCGGGCTCAACGCCGAGCGGATCAGGATCAGATCACACAGGATCGGGTTGCCGTTGAACGTCTGCCGCATCGAGCGGGCATGGTTGGCCAGCGTCTCGCGCCAATCCTTGGCCTCCACATAAGGAGTGGCGAACGCGTACTGGCGCAACGCCCGATCGGTCATCGCGTTGAGCAGGTCGTCTTTCTTGCGGAAGTACCAGTAGATGCTCGTGACGCCGACGCCGAGGTGCTTGCCGAGCAGCGGCATGCTCAGATTGTCGATGCCGACCTGTTCGGCGAGTTCGAAGGCGCCCTTGATGATGTCGTCGGGGTTGATGGATCCGCGCTCGCGCCGTTGACGTTTCTGCGCGGTCGCCTGCTTGGCCACTCAGGGCACCTCCATCGTTTCCATGCTGTGTTCACAGCGTGGCGGTCGTCGGGAATTCACCGGCGGTGGGTACGCTGGCCTGCGTCTTTGCAGCCGGGTAGCGGTATCGCCGTGTGGGCGACCTTACCGCCTGTGCCCGGACCGCAGCCGGGCGCCGCTGTTCCACCTTATTACTGTAAGTCCTATAGTAAGCTTTTCCAGCGATACGCGGCGACATCCCACTCGAAAGGTGAAGGGCGACAAGTGGCTGACGAGGTTCTTCTGGAACGCCGGGACCGGGTGCTGATCATCACCATCAACCGTCCGGAGGCGCGCAACGCCTTCAACCTCGCGGTGGCGCAGGGGCTGGCGGATGCGATGGACGAACTCGACGGCACTCCCGAGTTGTCCGTGGCGATCATCACCGGTGCCGGCGGCAATTTCTGCGCGGGCATGGACCTGAAGGCGTTCATGGCCGGTGAGGTGCCCGCGATCGAAGGCCGCGGGGTCGGCTTCACCGAGCGGCCGCCGCGCAAGCCGGTGATCGCCGCGGTCGAGGGCTACGCGCTGGCCGGCGGCACAGAGATCGTGCTGGCCACCGATCTGATCGTGGCCGCCAAGAACGCGAAGTTCGGCATCCCCGAGGTCAAGCGCGGCCTCGTCGCCGCCGGCGGTGGTCTGCTGCGCCTGCAGAAGCGCATCCCGTACCAGAAGGCACTCGAGCTGGCGCTCACCGGCGACAGCTTCACCGCTGAGGAAGCCTCACAGTGGGGTTTCGTCAACGTGCTGACCGAACCGGGCGGAGCGCTCGAGGGTGCACTGGCACTGGCCGAACGCATCACCGCCAACGGTCCGCTCGCGGTCGCGGTGACCAAAGAGGTCATCATGAGATCCGCCGACTGGACCGAAGCCGAGATGTGGAAGAAGCAGGGCGAACTCGTCATGCCGGTGTTCTCGTCCAAGGACGCGATGGAGGGCGCGACCGCGTTCGCCGAGAAGCGCAAGCCGAACTGGACGGGGACCTGACCGGGCCCGGCACCCGCGAATGGACCTGGGCCTGAGGGACGCCACCGCCGTCGTCGTCGGCGGAGGCCGCGGTATGGGGCGGGCCGCCGCAGACTGCTTCGCCGACGACGGAGCGCGCGTGGCGCTGATCGGCCGGACCCGAGACGTGCTCGACGCCGCCGCGGACCGGTTGCGGGACCGGGGAAGCCCCGACGCCGTCGGGGTGGTCGCAGACACCGGCGACGAGGCGGCCGTCCGGCGCGCCTTCGCCGAGTTGGGTGACCGGTGGAACGGTGAGCTCAACATCCTGGTCAACGCTGTCGGACCCGACGTGCGTGGCACGTTCGACGAACTCACCGACGACCACTGGCGCCGGGCCGTCGACCAGGGTGCGATGGGCATGGTGCGGTGTGTCCGCGCCGCGTTGCCGATGCTGCGGGCGGCGCCGTGGGCGCGCATCGTGAACTTCTCGGCGCACTCGACGCAGCGGCAGAGCGTCATCCTGCCGGCCTACACCGCCGCCAAGGCGATGGTCACCAGCATCTCGAAGAACCTGTCGCTGCTGCTGGCCCGCGACGAGATCCTGGTCAACGTGGTCTCGCCCGGCAGCATCGCGTCCGAGGCGCTTGTCGGGTGGGCCGAGTCGGTCGGTGTCGACGGCACCGACCCCTATGCGTTGATGGCCGCCATCGACGAGCATTTCGGACATCCGGCACACCTGCCGCGCGCCGGCCTGCCGGCCGAGATCGGGCCTGTCGTCGCGTTTTTGGCGTCGCGGCGCAACTCATACATGACCGGCGCCGACATCAACGTCGACGGCGGTAGCGACTTCACCTGACGGAGGTCCGCCGGGCGGATGCTGCACCAGCTCGCACCGGAGCTGGTCAGCCATGCGACGCACTGGGGCTGGGCCCTCACGTTCGGGGCCTCGGTGCCGGGCCTCCCGATCGGCGCGTATCCGCACTCGCGAAGCCCTCGGTCTGAGCGGCCAGCCTTGTCGCAGAACGAGATTCGCGCCGCGTACCAGAACCCGGGGGTGGTCGGCTGACGGGGCCCGCCGACGGTTGCGGACGCCACTACCGATAGGTGTACAGTATGTGCATCTACTGAGCGAGGAGGTCCGTGGGTGAGCGCTGTCGACCGCGCCGCGGAGCCGGCCGCCGAAACCGCCGAGCCGGTGCTGTTCGAGCTGCGGGACAGCGGCGTCGCGGTTCTGACGCTGAACCGTCCCGAGCGGATGAACTCGTGGGGAGGAGGGCTGGCCCACGCGTTCTACCGGTGCATCGACCGGGCCGAGGCCGACCCGGACGTCCGCGTCATCGTGCTCACCGGCAACGGACGGGCGTTCTGCGCCGGCGCCGACATGGGGGACCTGGACTCGATCAGCGGCGCCGACGAATCCGCCGGTGACACTGATGTGTCCCTGCTCGTGGGGGAGCGGCATCCGCACTTCGTCACCGAGTTGCGCAAACCGCTGATCGCGGCGATCAACGGGGCGTGCGCCGGTATCGGGCTGACGCAGGCGCTGATGTGCGACGTCCGGTTCGCCGCGGCCGGTGCAAAGTTCACCACCGCGTTCGCCCGGCGCGGCCTGATCGCCGAGTGCGGGATCTCGTGGATCCTGCCACGGGTCGTCGGCTGGGGCGCGGCGCTGGATCTGCTGCTGTCCGGGCGCACCTTCCACGCCGAGGAGGCCAAGGAGCTGGGCCTGGTCAAGGACGTCCTCGCCCCGGAGGACCTGATGGCGCACACGCTGGCCTACGCCGAGGACATCGCCCGCAACTGTGCGCCCAGTGCGCTCGCGGTGATCAAGCAGCAGGTCTACCGGGACGCTTTGCGAAACCTGCCCGACACCAGCGCCGGAGCAGAGAAACTGATGCACGAGTCCATGCTCCGGCCCGATTTCATCGAAGGCATCACCGCCTTCTTCGAGAAGAGACAGCCCAGCTTTCCGCCGCTGAAGGAGGAGACGCCATGACGATCCAGGATGAAGTGCAGCGGACTGCGCCACAGCCCCTGGACTACCGGGCGATCGACGTCGACAACCACTACTACGAGCCGCTGGACGCGTTCACCCGGCATCTGCCCAAGGAGTTCCGCAGCCGCGGGGTGCAGATGCTCACCGACGGCAAGCGCACCTACGCGGTGTTCGGCGGGGTGATCAACCACTTCATCCCGAATCCCACGTTCGACCCGATCATCGAGCCCGGCTGCCTCGACCTGCTGTTCCGGGGGGAGATCCCCGAGGGTGTGGACCCGGCGTCGCTGATGAAGGTCGACCGGCTCGCCGACCATCCCGAGTACCAGAACCGCGACGCCCGGGTGAAGATCCTCGACAAGCAGAACCTGGAGACGGTGTTCATGCTGCCCACCTTCGCCTGCGGCGTCGAGGAGGGGCTCAAGCACGACATCCCGGCCACCATGGCCTCGGTCCACGCCTTCAACCTGTGGCTCGACGAGGACTGGGGGTTCGACCGGCCGGATCATCGCATCCTCGCCGCGCCGATCATCTCGCTCGCCGACGTGCAGAAGGCCGTCGAGGAGGTCGATTTTGTCCTGAGCCGGGGCGCCAAGATCGTGTGTGTGCGGCCCGCGCCGGTGCCCGGCGAGGTCCGGCCCCGCTCGCTCGGCGACCCGGCGCACGACCCCGTGTGGGCGCGGCTGGCCGAGGCCGGCGTCCCGGTGGTCTTCCACCTGTCCGACTCCGGTTACATGGCCATCCCCGCGCTGTGGGGCGGCAGCGGAGTGTTCAAGGGCTTCGGGAAGCGCGACCCGCTCGACATGGTGATCATGGACGACCGCGCCATCCACGACACCATCGCCGCGATGATCGTCCACCAGGTGTTCACCCGGCACCCCAAGCTCAAGGTCGCCAGCATCGAGAACGGCTCCTACTTCGTGTACCGGCTGATCAAGCGGCTCAAGAAGTCCGCCAACAACGCGCCGTACCACTACAAGCAGGATCCGGTCGAGCAGCTGCGCGACAACGTGTGGATCGCGCCGTACTACGAGGACGACGTGAAGCAGCTGGCCGAGACCATCGGTGTGGACAAGATCCTGTTCGGCTCCGACTGGCCGCACGGTGAGGGCCTGGCCGATCCGACGTCGTTCACCGCCGACATCCCGCAGTTCCCCGAGTTCAGCCACGAGGACACCCGGAAGGTGATGCGCGACAACGCTCTTACCCTCGTCCACGGCGTCTCGGCCTGACATGGGGCAGTGGACCATCGGCGGTGTCGTCGACGCCATCGCCGAGGCCGTACCCGACCGGCTGATGACGGTGTGCGGGGACCGCCGCAGCACCTACGCGCAGACCGCCGACCGCACCCGGCGCCTGGCGAACTTCCTGTGCGCCGGCGGGATCGGCGCCCACCGGGAGCGGGACACGCTGCAGGGCTGGGAGTGCGGCCAGGACAGGGTCGCGCTGATCATGCACAACGATCTGTACCCGGACATGGTGATCGGCGCGCTGAAGGCACGCGCGGTGCCGGTCAACGTGAATTTCAACTACACACCGCGTGAGGTCGACGAACTGCTGACCTACCTGCGGCCGCGGGCGGTCGTCTTCCACCGCTGCCTCGGCGCGAAGTTCGCCGACGTGTTGCCCCGGGACGGGGTGGACGTGATGATCTCGATCGACGACGGCAGTGACGTACCGGAGTTGACGGGCGCCGTCACGCTGGACGACGCGCTTGCCGCAGGTGACGTCGACCAGCCGATCACGCCGTCGCCCGACGACGTGATGATGATCTGCACCGGCGGCACCACCGGTCGACCCAAAGGTGTGATGTGGCGCCAGTCCGACACGTACGTGGTGTCGATGAACGGCGCCGACCACGAGTCCGTCGCCGAGATCCACGCCAAGGTGCAGCATGCGGGGCCGCCCTGGTTCGCGGTGTCCCCGCTGATGCACGCGGCCGGCATGTGGACCGCGTTCGCCGCGCTGCTCAACGGGCAGACCGTGATTCTGTACGACAAACCGACCCTCGACGCGGCGGCGGTGCTGGAGACCGCCGAGCGGGAGAAGGTCGGGCTGATGACGATGGTCGGCGACGCCTACGCCGGACCGTTGATCGCCGAGCTGCGGAGGCGGCCCTACGAGCTGTCGTCGCTGTTCGCGATCGGCACCGGCGGGGCGGCGACCAACCAGCGCCACCAGGACGCGCTGTTGGAGCTGCTGCCGCAGATCACGCTGATCAACGGCTACGGGTCGTCGGAGACCGGCAACATGGCGTTCGGCCGCAGCCTGCGCGACGACCGCAAAGACACCTTCGAGCGGCGCGACGGGGTGGTGCTGCTGTCCGCGGACCGCACCCGGTTCCTGGAGCCCGGGGACGACGAGGTCGGCTGGGTGGCGCGCGAAGGTCGGATCCCGTTGGGCTACTTCGACGATGCCGACGCCACCCGGCGCACCTTCCCCGAGGTCGACGGGCGGCGGGTGGTGATCTCCGGGGACCGCGCCTCGCTGGAGGCCGACGGCACGCTGCGTCTCCACGGCCGGGACTCGCTGGTGATCAACACCGGCGGCGAGAAGGTGTTCGTCGAGGAGGTCGAGGAGGTGCTGCGCGCCCAGCCCGGTGTCGTCGACGCGCTGGTGGTGGGCCGCGACAGCGAGCGCTGGGGGCAGGAGGTGGTCGCGTTGATCGAGAAGGCGCCCGATGCCGACGTCGGTCCCGAGGCGTTGCGGCTCGCGTGCACCGCTGTGCTGGCCGGGTTCAAGGCGCCCAAGGACTTCCTGTTCGTCGACAAGGTACGTCGGCTGGGTAACGGCAAGGCGGATTACCGGTGGGCCAAAAGCCAAGCGACACAGCGCGACACCGTGGTGGGTCAGCCGTGACCCACCGAGTCATCGACTGTCTGGTCAACGTGCACTTCGGTGAGACCGCCAAGCAACCGGAATTCATGCTCAAGGTCCGCGACGACTACTTCAAGGGGCCGCAGTCCCTCTACGACCAGGTCGAGCTGCCGGCGCTGCTCGACGAGATGGCCGAGCACGGTGTCGAGAAGGCCATCCTGATGGACAACCTCGCCAAACCGTCGGTCACCGCCCGCAAGTTCGTCGAGGAACGGCCGGACAAGTTCGCCCTCGCCATCGGCGGGGTCAACCTCCTTCGCCCGATGCCGTCGTTGCGTGAACTCGCCGCGGTCACCGCTGACCTGCCCGTCGCCTATGCCGCTGTGGGGCCCAGCTTCTGGGGCGACGGCATGTATCCGCCCAGCGACGCCGTCTACTACCCGCTCTACACCAAGTGCGCCGAACTCGGCCTGCCGCTGTGTGTCAACACCGGACTGCCCGGCCCGCCGATCCCCGGTGAAGTGCAGAACCCGATCCACCTCGACCGGGTCTGCGTCCGGTTCCCCGAACTGAAGTTGTGCATGATCCACGGCGCCGACCCCTGGTGGGACGTCGCCATCCGGATGTTGATCAAGTACGCCAACCTGCGGATCATGACGTCGGCCTGGTCACCGAAACGCCTGCCCGACAGCCTGCTGCACTTCATGCGCACCCGCGGCAAGAACAAGGTGATCTTCGCGTCGGACTGGCCGGTGCTGCGCCAGAGCCGGGTTGTGCCGGAGGCGCTGGCGCTGGATCTGCCACCCGACGTACTCGACAACTACCTGTACAACAACGCCGACGACTTCTTCTTCGGACCCGCAGAACAGGAGACCTGACCGTGGACCGGTACGAACTGCGCAGGCTGGACTACAGCCTGTCCGAGGATCATCAGGCTCTGCAGGCCGCCTACAAGGACTTCTTCGCCACGCGCTGCACCATCGAGACGGTGCGCGCCGCCGAGGAGACCGGGTTCGACAAGAACCTGTGGGAACGGTTGTGCGCCATGGGGGCCACGACGATGGCGCTGCCCGAGTCCGTCGGTGGTGACGGGGCGACCCTGGTCGACCTGACGCTCGTCGCCGAGGAGATCGGCCGGTCGCTGGCGCCGGTGCCGTGGATCGACCACGTGGTGGCCGCCCGGTTGCTGGCCCGGCTCGGGTCGATCGATGCCGACATCGTCAGCGGGCAACAGGTCGTCGCGCTGGATCCCGAGCAGGACGACACCTCCGGCGTCAGGTTGATCCCGGCGGGGTCCGTCGCCGACCACATCGTCGTCCGCGACGGCGACGACGTGGTGCTGCTCGGGTTCTCGACGCGCCCGGCGCGGGTGGACAACATCGGGAAGCTGCCGATGGCGTGGGTCGACCCCGCGGCCGCGGACAGTCGCACCGTGCTGGCCGGCGGCGCCGCGGCACTGGCGGAATATCAACGCGCGCTCGACGAGTGGCGGCTGTTGACGGGGGCCGCGCTGGTCGGTCTGGTCGAGGAGACCATGACGATCGCCGCCGAGTTCTCCAAGACCCGCTACACCCTGGGCGTGCCGATCGCGACGTTGCAGGCGATCTCACATCCGCTGGCCAACATCGCGATCACCGTGCAGGGTGGTCGTAACCTGGCGCGCCGGGCAGCCTGGTTTCTCGACAACGAGCCCGACGAACGCCGCGAGCTGGCGCCGTCGGCGTTCGTGTTCATGGCCGAGGAGGCGGCCAAGGCGGCCACGATGGCCGTCCACGTGCAGGGCGGGCTCGGGGTGTCGGCGGAGGCCGCCGCGACGGCGTACCTGGTGCGGGCCCGGGGCTGGGCGATCGCCGGCGGAGACCCGGGCGCGACCGCCAAGTACATCGCCGGGATCGTCGCCGACCGCGAAGGACGGAACTGAACATGGACTTCTCACGGGTGGAGCTGTCCGACGAGGACCAGAAGTTCCTCGACGAGGTCCGGACGTTCCTCGGCGAGATCGTCACCGAGGACGTCATCCGCCGCGACCGCGAGACCGGTGACAACTTCGACGAGGGCGTGCATCTGGCGCTCGGCGCGGCCGGCTATCTGGACCGGGACTGGAACCCCGATTCCGGGCGGGCGTTCACCCGGGTGCAGCGACGGATCTGGGAACTGGAGAAGCGGCGCGCCCACGTGCCGTGGGTGACGTCGGGGACGACGGCGATGATCGCGAAGTCGGTCGCGAAGTTCGGGTCGCCGGAACTCAAAGAGGAAGTGCTGCCCCGGGTCTACAGCGGGCACGTGCGGCTCTGCCTCGGTTACACCGAGCCCGAGGGCGGATCCGACGTCGCGACCTGCAAGACGAGGGCGGTACGGGAAGCGGACGGGTCGAGCTGGATCATCAACGGCTCGAAGATGTTCACCACGGGCGCGCACAACTGCCAGTACGTCTTCCTGATCACCAACACCGATCCGAGCGCGCCGAAACACAAGAGCCTCACCATGTTCCTGGTGCCGCTGGACTCCCCGGGCATCGAGATCCAGGGCATCCGCACCGTCGACGGCGACCGCACCAACATCGTGTACTACAGCGACGTCCGCGTCGACGACCGCTATCGGCTCGGCGAGGTCAACGACGGTTGGACGGTGGTGCGGGAACCGCTCAACGCCGAACACGGCGCGGTCGAAGCAGCCGACGACGGACTGGCCGACGTGGCGATCATGACGCATCAGGCCATGTTCATGGCGGCCGCGGTGGACAAGGCCGCGGAGAAGTCGACGATCCCGGACCCCAACGGGCACAGGCTGATCGACGACGGATCGGTCGGCTGCCGGCTGGGCCGCAGCGTGGCCCGGCTGGAGGCGTCGCTTTCGGCGCCGTCGATCTTCGGCCGGGTCGCGATCGCGCAGACCATGCGCGACATCTCGCCGGATCTGATGGACATCATGGGCACTGCCTCGGCGCTGCCGCTGGGTACCGACGGCGCCGCCGACGACGGCGCCTCCGAGTACGTCTACCGGTTCGCTCCGCTGGTCGGCATCTACGGCGGCACCCTTGAGGTGTTCCGCAACATGATCGCGCAGTACGTGCTGGGTCTCGGCAAACCGAGCTACTCGCCGCCGAAGTCCTAGCGATTTCGGCGTAGTTGGTCACGCAGGTGTTGACGAATTACGCCGAAATCGCTACGTGGTGAGGATGGTGGCGCCCGCGGTGCCCGGCGCTCCGTAGAGCTGGGCGAAGCCGACCTTCGGTTCACCGGGGATCTGCCGGTCACCGGCCTGGCCGCGCAACTGGCGGACGATCTCGTGGATCTGGCGCAACCCGGACGCACCGATCGGCTCGCCGTTGGCCAGCAGCCCGCCGTCGGTGTTGACCGGCATCGCCCCACCGATCTCGGTCGCACCGTCGGCGATCAGCTTCTCCTGGTCCCCGTCGGCGCAGAACCCGGCCTCGGCCATGTGGATGATCTCGGCGCCGGCGTCGGTGTCCTGCAACTGGATCACGTCGACGTCGGCCGGTTCGATGCCGGCCTTCTCGAACGCCGCGCGCGACGCGTACACGGTGGGGGCGACGTCCTCGTCTACCGGCGCGAACGTCGTGTTCACCTCGTAGGCGCCGTAGCGGCGGGTGCGGACCTCCACCGCGCGCACGAAGACCGGTTTGTCGGTGTAGCGGTGCGCGAGGTCGGCCCGGCACATCACCACCGCGGCGGCGCCTTCGTCGGGCGAGCAGAACATGTACTGCGTCAGCGGGTAGTTCAGCATCGGTGAGTTCAGGATCGCGTCCTCGTCCATCGGCTTGCGACGGAAGGCGTTGGGGTTCAGCGCCCCGTTGCGCAGGTTCTTGTTGACCACCTTGGCCAGCGTCCGGTGGCCGATGCCGTGTTCGTGCAGATAGCGGTTGGCCTTCATGCCGAAGAACTGCGTGGTCAGGTACTGACCGTTCTCGGCGTACCAGCTCGGCATGCCGACCAGGCCGGGGTCTTCGGTGAACGCGCCACGGGGATGCTTGTCCAGGCCGACGGCGATGCCGATCTCGTAGTCGCCCAACCGGATTCCGTCGGCACACGCCTTCGTCGCGCTGGCCGCGGTGGCGCAGGCGTTGAACACGTTGGTGAACGGGATGCCGGACAACCCGACCATGCCGACGATCGCGTCGGGATTCGCCACGGTCCAGCTGCCGCCGACCCCGAACTGGATGTCGTTCCACGACACGCCGGCGTCGGAAACCGCGGCGGTGATCGCGTCGACACCCATCTGCATCGCGGTCTTGCCCTCGAACCGGCCGAACGGGTGCAGTCCGACCCCGATGATCGCGACGTCGTGCATGGTGAGAGTCCTTTCGGAGGATATCGGTGAGGTGTTACGGGCGCCGCCGCACCAGTTGTGCCTGCTGAACCGCCGCCACGGGCCCGGTCTCGTCGAACAACATGCCCCGCGACACGCCCACTCCGTCGGCGCCGTAATGGTTCTCGGCCCGGACACCGATCCACGGGCCCACCGGCAGCCGATTGATGTGCACGGCCAGGTCGGTGTTGAGGAACGTGTACCTGTCGGTGTCGAGCCGGCTGCCCATGCCGTTGGCGATGTCGGCGACGGCGAACAACCGCTGTGCCGGGGTCATCTCCTCGCCGGCGACGAGATCGACCAGCGGGGTGGCCCAGCACTCGGCCCGCTCGCTGTGCAGGATGTCGTTGAGCCAGCGCCAGTGCAGGCTCTGGATGTAGGTGCGGTCGGTGCCGTCGTCGGGCAGCCGGCGCTGCCCCTCGCTGACCGGCCGCATCGGCGCGGCGGGGGAGTCCGGCAGCGACGAGGTCGGCCGCCCCACGTAGCCGGATCGCCCGGGTGAAAGACCGCACGATGGGCGCACGGAAGGCCGTCTCGCCGCTGCTCTCCGCAAGATACTGGCGCACAGCGTCACCGATGACGCGGGAGG
>NZ_LMVQ01000025.1 GCF_001545925.1 Mycobacterium sp. NAZ190054
CGGACGTCAACTGTGGGAACAGAGCGGCCTGTCACCCGACGACATCCAGACGGCGGTGCTCTACGACCACTTCACGCCGTACACCCTGATCCAGCTCGAAGAGTTGGGCTTCTGCGGTAAGGGCGAGGCCAAGGACTTCATCGCCGGAGGCGCGATCGAGATCGGCGGCAGGCTGCCGATCAACACCCACGGCGGTCAGCTCGGCGAGGCCTACATCCACGGGATGAACGGCATCGCCGAGGGTGTGCGCCAGCTACGCGGCACGTCGGTGAACCAGGTGCCCGGCGTCGAGCACGTGCTGGTGACCGCCGGGACCGGGGTGCCGACGTCCGGGCTGATCCTGGGCTGACATCACCGGCATATCCAACTCCAGACAGATCCGTGGTCACGTCGCAGCCCGTCGGCGATGAACGTCTCCCACTCCAGCGCTGAGCCGAACTCTTGACTCCACAACCCGATTGGTTGTGTGCGGCGGTGCAACGGGTGTTCGGCCGTGGTGCCGATCGCCCCGTGCACCTGGTGGGCATTGCATACCACGACGGTGGCTGCCCGTGTGCTGACCGATTTCGCGGTCGCGACGGCGGCGACGGTGCCCGGAGCGGTGATCCCGTCACGCTCAGCGGCCGCGGCGGCCGCGTCCACCGCGGTCATCGCCAGCGCGGTTTCGGCGACCGCGTCGGCGGCGAGATGTCGGACAGCCTGGAACGCGGCGATGGGTCTGCCGAACTGAACCCGTTCGCCCGCATAGCGGATTGTCAGGTCGACAGCCGATGCGATGGCGCCGCTGATCTGAGCCGAGCGAGCCAGTGCGCCGCGGAGCCGGTACTCCCAGAACAACCCGGGGTCGACGTCGACGGCGTCTTCTTCCGGGAGGCCGGGCTCGCGGTCGGTACCGGCGGACAGTGACGCCGGCTCGTGTTCGCTCACGTACAGCTTCTCACCCGAGATCCGCAGGACCATCACGTGTTCGACGTACGGCAGCCACGTCGCGTGACTGACGGCGTCATCGCCGCCGACCACCACAGCGGTGCTGGGCTGATCGCGCACCGTCAGGCCGGCCTGCCGGCGCAACCAGTTGGCCAGCAGGTCGTGTTCGGCCAGCGGGAGCTGCGCCCCGTGCTCAGCGAGGGCGCGCAACGCCGTCACCGCGTCGGCCCAGGTGCCGCCCTGAACGGAGGTGATGGTGGTCAACCCCAGCTCGGTGAGCCGGTCCCACAGGGCGCGGTCGAGTCCGGAATGTGCCGGCGGGGTCTGTTCGAGGATCTGGCCGAACAGCTCGGCCAGCGCTGTGTCGGGACGGGTGTCGGTGAGGGTCATCGAAGTCCGATCTCGCGGGCCAGCACGCCCCGCAGTATCTCGTTGGTGCCACCGCGCAAAGTGAAGCCGGCGCGGGTGGTCATGGCTTGTCTTACGAAGCTCGCCAGTACGGGCGGCGCCGCCGGTGTGACTTCGATGCCGACGTTCTCGGTGAGCTCGCCTTCGGTGGCGGTGCCCAGCATCTTGACCAGGCCGGCGACCGTCGCGGCGTCACGGCCGCGGGACTGGGCGTCGGCCACCGACATCGACATCTGGTGCAGCGCGGCCAGGCGCGCACCGTAGCGGCCGAGCTCGGACGCCCAGCCGGGCGACAGGTGACCGATGTGCTCCCGGATGGACTCCAGCAGCACCTGGGTCGACAAAAACCGTTCCGGCCCACTGCGTTCGAAGCCGAGCTCGCTGGTGACCTGGGCCCAGCCGTTGCCCTCGACGCCGAGGAGGGCGTCATCGCCGACGGCCACCTGGTCGAAGATCACCTCGTTGAAGTGGTGTTCGCCGTCCATCGAGACGATGGGCCGGATGTCGATGCCCGGGGTGGAGAGGTCGACGATGAACTGGCTCATCCCGGCGTGCCGGGCGGCGGGGTCTTTGGCCTGGGTCCGCGCCAGCAGCAGGATGTGGTCGGCACGATGCGCTCCGGAGGTCCACACCTTGGTCCCGGACAGCCGCCAGGTCCCGTCGCCGTCGCGACGCGCCTGTGTCCTGATGCTCGCCAGGTCTGACCCGGAGTCGGGTTCGGACATCCCGATGGCGAACGTCGCCTCACCGGCGGCGATCGCCGGCAGGAACCGGCGTTTCTGGGCTTCGGTGCCGGAGCTCAGGAGGGCCGGTGCCACCTGGCGGTCGGCGAACCAGTGCGCGGCCACCGGGGCGCCGGCGGCCAGCAGCTCGGCGTTCACCACGAAACGGTCGAGGAACGTGCGGCCCCGTCCGCCGTACTGGGTGGGGATGGTCATGCCCAGAAAGCCGGCATTGGCGAGCCGACGGCTGAAATCCCGGTCCCAGCCCGACATCCAGCTGTTGACCGTGGGGGTGAATCCGCCGCGTTCGCGTTCGGTGCGCAGAAATTCGCGCACCTGCGCGCGCAGTTCGCGTATCGCATCGGTGGGGGCGACGGCGGGCAGGCCGATCCGCGCCAGTGTGGATGCCGTCATGGCGTCACCTTCCCGTGTAGGGGCCGGGGTGCTCCGACACCGCGGCCCGGTGGTCAGCGGTGTGATGCGCGAGGGCCTGCAGCGCGGCGGCCGATTCCAGCGCCTCGGTGAACCGCCCGTGCTCACCCTGACGCAGCAGGCGTTTGGCCATCCGGACCGCTGCCGGCGGGTTGGCGGCGATACGGGCCGCGAGAGCTTGTGCCGCAGAGAGCAGTTCGTCGTGCGGGACGACGCGGGAGACCAGCCCCCACGCGGCGGCGGTGTCGGCATCGATCGGGTCGCCGGTCAGCGACATCTCGGCGGCCCGGGAGGCACCGACGGCGCGGGGCAGCAGCCATGAGCCGCCGTCCCCGGACACCAGTCCCAGCTGGACGAAGCTCTCGGCGAACCGGGCCCGCGGCGAGGCGATCCGCACGTCGCACATCAGCGCCAGGTCGCAGCCGGCGCCGATGGCAGGCCCGTTGACGGCGGCGATCACCGGTGTCTGGCAGCCGAACACCGCGGCCGCCAGGCGTTGCACCCCGGCGCGGTAGCCTTCGGCGGTCAGATACGGAGGTGCGCCGAAATGGCGGGCTCCGGAACGTATTTCCTTGATGTTGCCGCCGGCCGAGAAGGCGGGGTCGGCGCCGGTGAGGACGATGCAGCGCACGTCCGGACCGTCGTCGGCGCGTGCGACGGCAGCGACGACGGCCGCCACCATGTCGTCGTCGGTGATCGGGTTGCGCTGATGCGGCCGGTTCAAGGTCCAGGTCTCGACCCCGTCGTGGCGTTCGACGAGCAATGCTGCGGTCACCGTCACGCCGCCGTGAGTGTCGTTGCGGTGCCGAGGCCGCCGCCGCAGCACATCGTCACCAGCGCGCGGTGTGCTCCGGTGAGCCGCAGTTCGGTTGCGGCGGTGAGCAACAGCCGTGCCCCGGTGGCGCCGACGGGGTGGCCGAGTGCGATGGCGCCGCCGTTGACGTTGATCTTCTCCAGCGGCACGGGGAACTCCGCCATCCAGGCGCCCAGCACGCTGGCGAAGGCTTCGTTGACCTCGACGAGGTCCAGGTCCGTCGGTGTCAGTCCGCCGGTGCGCAGGACGGCCTCGGTGGCGGGGATGGGGCCGGTGAGTTTGATGTCGGGATCGACGCCGACCAGGCTCTGGTGCTCGACCTCGGCGAGCGGTTCCAGCCGGTGCGCGCGAGCGTAGCGTCCGGAGACCAGCACCACGCAGGCCGCGCCGTCGGTGATCTGCGACGAATTGCCGGCGGTGAGAACCCCTTCGGGGTCGAACGCCGGCCGCAGTGCCGCCAGCGTGTCCGCGGTCGAGGGGCGTGGCCCGTCGTCCTCGGTCATCTGGTGCACGGCGGTGATCTCGTGCGCCAGCCGTCCCGACGCCAGCGCCCGTGCGGCGCGCTCCTGCGAGGCCAGGGCCAGCTCGTCGCAGCGTCGACGGTCGATCTTCCATCGTGCGGCGATTCGTTCCGCGGCCTCGCCCTGTGAGGTGACCGCCCACAGGTCCCGGTAGCGCTGTGAGTAGGGGTCCCCGGCCTCGGTGCCCACGTCCTGACCCAGCGGGTGCCGGCTCATGTGTTCCACCCCGTTGCACACGACGACGTCGGTGACGCCGGAGGCGATCAGCGCCGCGCCGTAATGCACCGCCTGCTGGCTGGAACCGCACTTCGCGTCGACGGTGACTCCCGGGACCTCGGCCGGCAGGCCGGCGGTGAGCCAGGCGGTGCGCCCGACGTTGTTGGCCTGGTCGCCCACCTTGGTGACACAACCGGTGATCACCTGTCCGACGTCGTGCGGCGCGACGCCGAGGGCTTCGAGGGTATCCGCGGTGACCGTCGCGAGCAGGTCAGCGGCGTTGACTTCTGCGAGGCGGCCCCTCCTGCGCGCGAACGGAGAACGGCGGCCACCGAGCAGAAAGACGGTTTGCATCGCGGGCTAAACCTCCTAAATGAATCTGTCCGGTCAGTATACATAGGGCGGATTGGGGTGTACTGTCAGCGGCGAGGCGCGGTGTGAGCCACGGCACTGCCGACTCGCGAACCCGAGGTAATCACGAAGGACGGACCTGTGACCAACACGATTCCCGCGGCAGCCACGGCTACCGGAACCGGCTTGAACAAGGCGCAGCGCGGCGCGTTCCTGGGCGCGCTGATCGGGTGGATCTTCGACTACTACGAGGTCTTCCTGCTCACCCTGCTGGTGATCCCGCTGGCCCAGGAGTTCGACCTCAGCAACGGTCAGGTCGGAGCGCTGCTGGCCGTGCAGTTGTTCGCCATGGGCGTCGGTGGGGTGCTGTTCGGCTGGCTGGCCGACCGCATCGGCCGCAAGAAGGTCCTGATGCTGACCATCTTGGTGTTCTCGGTGTTCACCCTTGCCCGCGCGGGCGCACCCAACTACGAGGTGATGATGGTGCTCACCGCATTGGCGGCATTGGGCATCGGCGGCGAATTCGGGGTGGGCCAGACCTTGGTCAGCGAGCTCGTCCCGGCCAACCGCCGCGGCTGGTGGAGCGGATTGCTCTACGGCGGGATCTATCTCGGTATCATCGCGGGCGCCCTGGTGGGTGGTTTCCTGATGCCGATCATCGGTTGGCGCTGGACCTTCGTGGTGTCCGGGCTGCCTGTGTTGTTCGCGCTGTGGGTGCGCCGGCACACCCCCGAATCCGAAGTGTGGGAACAACGCGTCGACACGGACCCGGGGGCACGGCCCAAGGTCAAGATCACCGCCCGGATCGCGCGGGTGTGGACGCTCTGCCTGATCGCCGGCTGCCTGCAGTTCTTCGCCTACTACGGGCTGGCCTCCTTCCTGCCGAAGTACCTGGTCGACCAGGGCGCCAGCGTCACCGGCGCCTCGACGTGGCTGATGTTCACCGCGGTGGCCGGAGGCATCGGCTGCCTCATCGGCTCCTACATGAGCGACCGGCTGGGCCGCCGCCTGACGTTGAGCATCCTGGCGGGCACCGCGTTCGTCAGTGGACTGTTGCTGGCGATGACGTGGGACCAGTTGCTCGAGGGCGGCACCTGGGTCAAGGTCGCGTTCTTCGCGTTCTTCGTCGGGGCGAACGGGCCCGCGGTGTTCGGCGCCCTGTTCTCGGAGTCGTTCCCGGCGAGCATCCGCGCCACGGCCGTATCCTCGGCGCTGCAGATCGCCCGCAGCATGTCCTTCTTCCCGCCGTTGATCGCCGCGGCGCTCGTTCCGGTCTTCGGGTACCGCCCGATCGTGTTCGTCAGCGCCGGGATGTTCGGGCTGCTGGCGCTGCTGGCATGGGCCTTCACCGAGACGAACGGGCGCGAGATCGAAGAAGCCTCGGAGGACGCGACGGCGGAGCCGTCGGGGCGCACACCTGCCCCCTGACGTCGTCGCCGAGCGTATCGTGCATGGGTCGGTCCATACGCTCGCGGAGAATGATGCAACGTACCCCTATTCGGGCACCCGAGGCCCAGCGGCGAAGGCTGGAGAAGATCCTCGCCAGCGGTACCACGCTGTTCGACAAGAAGGGTTTCGGCCGTACCTCGATGGATGACATCGCCGAGGCGGCGGGCATCACCAAACGCACGCTGTACCGGTACGTCAGCAGCAAGCAGGATTTCCTGCTGATGATCCACGAGCAGTTCCTCGACGCCGCGGAGTCGCTGCTGGACAAGGGCGGTGACAACGCGTCGGCCACCGCGCGGCTGGAGTCCTTCGTCCGTGCCTACGTCACGGTGATCGTGCGCCATCAGCGCGCGGTGCGGGTGTTCTTCGACGAGTCCAACCAGCTGACGCCGGAGGCCAAGAAGTCGGTGGTGGACAGACGCGACGGATTCGAGCGCAGGCTGCGCGAAATCCTCACCGCGGGAATCGAGTCCGGTGAGTTCGACGCCCGGATCGACGTCGACGTCATCTCGGCCGGGATCTTCGGTGCGCTGGCGTCGGTGTACCAGTGGTACACCGCGGCAGGCTCATTGCCGACGGCGAAGCTGACCGACCTGCTCGCACAGCTGGTGCTCGCCGGCCTGCGCAACACCGACGGTGATGAGCACCGGCACGCCGCGGTGCAGTTCCCCGCGCTCGAGTTCGACCACGGTGAGGCGGCCACGGTGGGCGGATCGACGCCGCAGCACGCGCTGGAGGCCGCGGTCACGCTGTTCGCCCACCGCGGGTATGCCGAGACCAGCACGCAGGAGATCGCCGACGCCGCCGGTATGACGAAGAGTGCGCTGTTCTACCACATCGGTTCCAAAGAGGATCTGCTGTACGCCATCCAATTCCAGTTCGCCGTCAGAACCCTTGCGCTGCTGGAGGAATGGCGAACCCACGCGCAGGAGCCCGTGGACGCGCTGCGCACGGTGATCGTCAACCACGCCCGGGTGATGGGCGAGCAGCAGACCTGGGTCCGGGTTTTCACCGAGCAGCTCCGTTATCTGCCCAGTGACCGGCGCAAGCAGATCGCCGCGCTGCGGGGCCGCTACGTCGACGGGATCGCCGAGATCATCGAGGCCGGTGTCGCGCAGGGCTGTCTGCGCGACACGGGGCAGCCCAGGGTGGTCGCGCTGGTGATCGTGGGCATGCTCAACTGGATGGCCAGGTGGTTCCACCCGGACGGGCGCCTCGACGCCGCCGACGTGGGTCGCCAGTTCGCGCAGTTCGCCCTTGGCGGCGTGGCGCCGTCGGCACGCGTCACCGCTTGACGTGGTAGTCGGCGAGGTTGGCGGTCGAGGTCTGCTGCCACATGTCGAGCAGCCGCCACGGTGAGTTGGTCACCACGCGGCCGTTCCGGTTGCGGTACCAGGTGTCCATACCGGGATGTGTCCAGATGAGATGCATGTGTGCCTCGTCGATCTCGCGGTTGTGCTGGTCGAAAAGGTCCTGCCGGCATTCGATCTCGACGGCGGAGATCTCCATCATCTGGGCGAGCAGGTCCAGGATGTAGCGCACCTGGCACTCGGCGATGAAGATCAGGCTGCCGCCGTGTCCCAGGTTGGTGTTGGGGCCGTAGAGGAAGAACAGGTTCGGGAAGCCCGGTTGTGACATGCCGAGATAGGCGCGGGCGTCGTCGGGGCCCCACACGTCGCGAAGGCGCACGCCGTCGCGGCCCACGATGTCCATGGAGCCCAACAGGTTCAGCGAGTCGAAACCCGTTGCGTACACCACGACGTCGGCGGGGTGCGCGGTGTCCGTGCCGGAGTCGTCGACGGTGTGCACCGCGTCTGCACTGAGGTGGTCGATGCGATCGGTGACCAGCTCGACGTGGGGGAGGCGCAGCGTGTCGAGCCAGCCGTTGTCGAGCAGCATCCGCTTGCCGAACGGCGGGTAATCCGGAAGCGATTTCTCCAGCAGGTCGGGCCGGCCGGCGAGTTTGTCCTCCATGTACTTGGTGAAGTACTTGCGGTAACCGGCATTGATCGAGTTGATGGAGGCGTCGCGGTCGGTCCACTCCGGGTCGATTACCAGGCTCTGGTGGATCTTGTCGCCGAACGACCAGACCTGGCGCATGCGGTACCACGCCGCGTAGTACGGCACGTGCTGCATCAGGTAACGGACGCGATCGCTGACGGCGCGGCCGTACTCGGCATTCGGCGCGATCCACTGCGGTGAGCGCTGGAACACCGTCAGACCGGCCACCTCGCGGGCGATGGCCGGGACGAATTGCATTGCGCTGGCACCGGTTCCTATCACCGCCACCTTCTTGCCGGTCAGATCCACCGACTCTGGCCAGCGCGCGGAGTGGAACTGCAGGCCGCCGAACTGTTCTGCACCCGGGATGGCCGGCGTCTTCGGGATGTTCAGCTGACCCACCGCGCTGATCAGGAAGCGGGCCCGCAACACCTGCGCGGTGCCGTCGCGGCCGCGAGTGCGCACCGCCCAACTCGACTCGGCCGCGTCGAACTCGGCGGACTCCACACGGGTGTCGAACCGGATGTGGTCGCGAACGCCGAACTGTTCTGCGACCCCGCGGAAGTACTGATGAACGTCGTCGCGCTTGGAGTAGAAGCGGTTCCAGTTCGACATGGAGAACGAGTAGGAATACCAGTAGCTCGGGGTGTCTACGCCGCAATCCGGGTACCGGTTCTCGTACCAGGTGCCGCCGACGTCCGGGTTCTTCTCCACGATGGTGAAATCAACTCCGGCAGCGGCCAATTGGACGGCCATGCACAGGCCGGACACCCCGGCGCCGACGATCACCACCGAATAGGTGGTGGTGGTGCGGCAGTCGCGGATCCGATCGGTGTCGAACCGGGCCTTGAGCCCCATCTCCTCGCGCATCATCTCGCTGTAGGCGGCGGGCACGTCCTCGCCCATGCAGTTCGACATGATGCGGGCCATCCGCTCGTCGTCGAGGGCAGGGGCGAACTCACAGTGCGGCTCGGCGGTCAGCAGCTCGAGCACCGCATCGCGTACCTGCTGCTGCACCTCAGGGAGGAGCCCGCCGTCGGCGTGGTCGGACAGCCCGCGAGTGCGCGAGGGCCGGTAGGGCTCCTGCAACCACTTGTCCTCGCCGGTGAGATGGGCCAGCACGGCCAGCAGGACGGGGATGTTCGCGTCCTGCAGTGCGGTTTCCAGGTCCCCGCGTCGGACCGGACGGGTGGCACCGCCGATGACCGGGGGCATCGTCATTGCCTGATCGCGCTCGCTCAGCGTTGTCACGTGGCGCCAACCTCCTCTTAAGTATCCTGAGCGGTCAGTGTATATAGTTAAGGGCGACCAGTTCAACCAGGGGCGGTGGAGATGTGGTCGAATGGACAGGAGGAGACATCGATGCTTGATCTGACGCACCGCATGGAGGGTTTCGGGGATCGGTTCGCGCTGGTCGCCGACGGCGATCGCGTGACCTACCGGGAACTGCCCGCCGTCATCGCGGCCTACGCGTCGCTGCTGTCGTCGTACGGAGTGCGGCGCGGATCGCGTGTGGCGGTGCTGATGCCGAACTCCGTCGAAATGATCGCCGTGCTGCTCGCCGCCTGGCGCATCGGCGCCCGGGTGCTGCCCGTCAACACCAGGTATCGCACCCACGAACTGCGCTTCGTCCTGCAGGATTCCGGTGTCGGCGTGCTCGTGGTGTCCGCCCCCGGGCCCGGAGCGCCCGACCTCGCGGCCCGGGTGGCGGATGCGATCGGCGCCGCATCGCCCGCCGACCTGCGCGGTCCGCTCGACCTTCCGGGCGCGCCGGCCCTGCGGCATGTGATCACCGCACCGCGGTACAACGCCGTCGACACGGTCGCCGCGCCGGCGGAATACGCCCCGGGTGAACCCGGCGACGACGAACTGCTGACCATCTACACCTCGGGCACCACCGCCAACCCCAAGGGCTGCGTCCACAGCCTGCCCGCGTTCACCCGCACCGCACTGGCCACCGCCGACGTCATGGGGGTATCCGGTACCGACGTGGTGTGGGACCCGTTGCCGCTGTTCCACACCGGTGGGCTACTGCCGCTGTTGGGAGCACTGCAGCGCGGTGCAACCTTTTGCACTGCAGCACATTTCGACGCCGGCGAGGCACTGGCGCTGATACAGCGCGAGCGCGTCACCGTCGCCTACCCCGCTTTCTCCACCCTCATCACCGCACTGCTGGACTCGCCCCACTTCGCGGAGACGGATCTGTCGTCGGTGCGGTGGATCCTGGCCATCGGACCGCGCGGGTTGCTCGAACGGGTCCAGCAGGCCATCCCGTCGGCGGTCCAGGTGTCGTGTTACGGCTGCACGGAGATCGGTGGAGTGGTGGTGTACAACCGAATCGGCGATCCCGCCGACGTGCGGGCCACGACCGCCGGCGTCGCCTTCCCGGGAGTGGAACTCCAGATCATCGACCCCAAGACCGGCGCGCGTGCGCCCTCGGGTGTGGCCGGTGAGATCGCCGTGCGTTCCACCAGCGTGCTGCGCCGCTACCACGGCGACCCCAGGAGCCCCGTCGACGAGGACGGCTGGTTCCACACCGGTGACCTGGGGCGTCTCGACGACGATGGCTACCTGGTCTACGAGGGCAGGCTGAAGGACATGCTGAAAGTGGGCGGCGAGAATGTGGCCGCCTCGGAGATCGAGTTCGTGCTCTGCCAGCACCCGTCGGTCACCCTGGCCGCCGTCGTGTCGATCCCCGACCCCCGGTTGCTGGAAGTGCCCGCGGCTTTCGTCGAGCTCAAACCCGGTTGTCACGCCGACCCGGACGAACTCGTCGAGTTCTGCGCCCAGCGACTCGCGGCATTCAAGGTGCCCCGGATCGTGCGACTGGTGACCGAATGGCCCATGTCGGCCACCAAGTTGCAGAAGTTCAAGCTGCGCGATTCGCTGCTCGACGAGCTGGGCCGCGAACGGGTCGGCAGTCGGTGAGCCCCGACCAGCGCCTGGCCGCCGAGGTTCGCGGACTCGTCGGGGCACTGCGGCGCCACGCACCGCAGCGGGACTGGACACCTCGGCGGCACCGCGAAGTGTTCGAAGCGGCGGCCCGATCCCGCACCGTGCATCCCGACGTGGTGGTGGACGCCACCGGCCTGTGCGGGCCGGTGCCGGCGGAGCAACACACGCCGGGCGTGCATCGCGGCGATCAGATCCTGCTCTACTTCCATGGCGGCGGCTTCATCATGGGGTCCACGGCGACGTCCCGCCCGATGGCGTCGCATCTGGCGGCGATGACCGGGCGGACCGTGGTGGTGCCGGACTACGACCTGGCGCCGGAGTACCGGTTTCCGCACCAAGTGGACCAGGCGACGCTGTGTTATGACGCGCTGACCCGTTCGACCGGGAAACCTGTTGTTCTGGTGGGTGATTCGGCGGGCGGGGCGCTGAGCCTGCGGGTCGCCCAGAGCGTCGGCGCCGACAAACGCCCAGCCGCTCTGGTGCTGTTGTCACCGTTTCTGGACCTGCGGCTGTGCGCAGCCTCCATCGACGCCAACGACGAGTTCGATCCACAGACACCACGCTGGCTGCTGGAGCAGATGGTGGGCCACTATCTGAACGGCGTTGCGTCACCGGAGGATCCCGCGGTGTCGCCGCTGCTGGGCGAGCTGGCCGGTCTGCCGCCCACTCTGGTGCAGGTGGCCGAACTGGAGGGCCTGCATGACGACGCGGTGGCGTTCGCCCGCGCCGCGACCGCGGCCGGATCCCCGGTCGATCTTGAGACGTGGCCGGGAATGATCCATGTGTGGCACTACTTCGTTCCGCGGCTACCCCAGGCCGTTGCCGCTCTGCAGAGGCTCGGCGAGTGGCTCGACGACGTGGTGCCGACGGCGCCGAGAGTTATCCGGTCACATATTTGACTGCGCGAATACTGAGCAGATCGGCGAAAATGTACGCTTGACGGCGATTCTGGCAAATCCCCATAATTGTCCATGCCGTCAGCAGGGCGGCTTCCCGGGGGCGTCGTGGGGGATGGCATCTCGCGCTTGCAGGCTTCGGGTAACAGCGGAGCGGGGTCGAACAATGGCTCAGATGTCGAACACGGTCAGCCGCACCGCAGAGTCGCGGCCCATGCCGTGCGTCGTGTGGCCGACCGTCCACGCCGTCGCGCCGGAACGCGGTCGGGGCCGGCTGGCCGCGACCCGGATGCTGATCATCGACGACTCCACACTCCAGCGTGAGAACCTCGCCGCCGTACTTCGCGAGGGCGGTGCGAAGCCCGCCGTCGCATGGGATCTGCCGTCGGTCCGCGTCGCGATCGGCGAGGTGGCTCCGCAGGTCGTCCTGTTGAGCATGACCACGCGTGACAGCATCGCCCTTCTCTGTGGCATACGGCGGGCCTGTCCCACGACCAGGGTGATCGCCGTCTGTGTCGCCGAGGACGAGGCCGAGATCATCGCGTGCGCTGAGTCCGGAGTCGCCGGCTATCACCTGCGTTCCCAGTCCCTCGATGAACTGCTCACCGTCATCGTCGATGTCATCGACGGACAGGCCTCGTGCTCACCGGGGGTCTCGGCGGTGCTGATGCGACACCTGTCGGCGGTGGCCTCGCGACGGTCCGGTCCCAGGGATCCGGATCTGACCACGCGGGAGATGGAGATCCTCCGCATGCTCGAAATGGGGTTGACCAACCGCGATATCGCGAACCAGCTGTGCATCACCCTGCACACGGTCAAGAACCACGTGCACAGCGTGTTGAGCAAGCTCGGCGTCCGGTCACGGGCCGAGGCGGCGGCCTGCTCCCGGACGCTGCATCAACCGGCCCGCGCGAGGAACTAGGCAAGGTCCAGAGCCGAAGATCGCTCCATCGGTCCATATACGTTGGGCCACAGCGCGGTTGATAGTAGTAGCACAAGGGCGAGTCGGCGCGGAGGTGATCACCTGCCTGCGGGCCGATGCCGGCTCGTCGCGCGCAGTCGATGAGGAGGGGCCACATGTCAGACCGACGGAACCTGTTCGTCTGTGCCACGCCGTCACGGCGAACGGGAAAGCCCCTCGAACACGAGCGTCGGTCCTCACGCTCGCTGATCGCGGCGATCGTCGCCGGCGGATTGGCCATCAGTGCCTCGCTGTATCCGGCCCCCGACGAGGTGCCGATCTTCGGCATGCTGGACCTGCCCGGTATCGACAACGCATTCGGGCTCCCTGTCCGTATCGAATCGATATCGGTCGAACACGCCGCCGAGTTGGACGAGGCCGGCATCGCGGAACTGCTGCAGGTGGCCAGGATTCTGGCGCAGAACACCCAGGTTGTGCCGATCGGCTCGGTGATGACGCTGACGGACACGAACGGGCTGCGCGAAGTTCTCGAGGACATGGGCCTGGCCGCTACCCCGGCGGACGTGCTCACATTCCAAACCGCCATGCTCGGCGGCGGTGGTGGGGGCGGCGGGGGTGGAAGCGGGGCAGCCGTTCTTCCGAGAACGCTGGCAGAGTGGCTGCTCTACCTGAACTTTCTGCTACACCAGCTGCCCGTCCAGGTTCTCGACGAACTGTCGATCGTGCTGACCAGAATGTTGCCGCGGTTCGTCGAGCCCTTGGGGTTCCATCGGCTGCCCGTCCCCCTGGAGATCCTGGCGGTGCTGCCGCCACCCGAAACGGTGCCGGCCCCGGCGCCCGCTCAGTCGGTTGCTCCTGCAGCGCCCGACGTGCCGGGGCCGGCCACCCCGACGCAGGTCGAGCCGCCTCCGCCCCCGCCGCCACCTCCGCCACCGCCACCTCCACCTCCTCCCGAACCAGTGCAGGAGGTGGTCGAAACCTACACGCCACCAACCCATTCCGAGGTTCCGATACCGGTGGAACCGCCTCCGAGCCATGTCCCGGAGCCGGTATTCACCCCGCCCCCGACGATCGAGCCGGATCCTCCCGGCGATCCCGTCGACGGCACGGCCCCGGGCGGTGACGGTGGCGGGCTCGACGACGGCTCGACCGAGCCCGAGACCGGCGGAAGCACAGGCGAGGAGCCTCCCGGCGGCGCATCGGGGGGAGGCGAGGATCCGTCGACCGGTGGGCCGGATGGCGGTGGTGACGACTCGCCGGCAGGCGGCGGTGGAGACGATTCTCCGTCAGGTGGCGGTGGGGACGGATCTCCGTCCGGGGGCGACAACGGTTCGTCGCCGGGCGACTCGGCGAGCGGTTGAGACGCGGTGCTGACCGGATGTGGCGGACATGACGGGGCAATTCACCAACGGTGACCGGCGGGCGAACTCGGGTGGAAACGTCCTGATCATCGATGACTGCGCGGTGTACCGCGACGCCTTGGCGTCGGCACTCGCGGCGAACGGAGTCCGTCCGGTCCGCACGGCCTGGGACCTGCCGTCCCTGATCGGGACGCTGGGCGCGTTGGCGCCGCTGGTGATCCTGCTGAACCTCGCCACGATCGGAGTCCCGACCTTCCTGCGCGCCACCACCAGCCTGAGTCCGCGGGTTCCGGTGATCGCGATCGGTGCGTCCGAGGACGACGAGGACGCCCTCATCGCCTGCGCCGAGGCCGGCGTGGCGGCCTATCACATGCGAGCGGACTCGCTGGCGGATCTGCTGGTGCTGATCCGCGGTGTCGCGCAGGGCGAGATCTCCTGCCCACCCGAGGTTTCGGCGATTCTGCTCAGACGCGCGTCGACGGTCGCGGGACGACGGCGGCCGGTCGCGCGGGACCCGGGCCTCACGTCCCGGGAGATTCAGATCCTCCGGCTGCTCAGACTGGGCCGATCGAACCAGGACATCGCAAGCCACTTGTCCATCGCGGTCCATACCGTGAAGAGTCACGTGCACAGCCTGCTGACCAAGCTCGGAGTCAGCACCCGTGCCGAGGCCGCGGCGATGTCTCACGACCTGGACCTGGACCCGGGACCGCATGACGGGTCTGGATCCGGATCTAGTCGAAATTGGTCCCGATGACCCATATACGGCAGTGACGCCGGCACCGATAGTGGTGGTGTGTCGGATGAGCTGGCAGTGCGCGGTGTTCCCGTCCAGGCGGCGGGCCAAACACCGTGGCGCCGAGCCGGTCTGGCCAATGGCCCGCTGCGATGGCAGACACACACGGGGGAGCGGCCGGTGACAGTGCAGCAGCCGACGGTCGCTCTGACGATCGTCGATGACCTGAACCCGGTCGGTGTCGGACCGGGCTCGCGCTACGTCACCCGGGTGCTGATCGTCGACGACTGCACCCTCTACCGGGAGTGTCTCGTCGGCGTCCTGACCGGGCAGCGCGACGATGTGGCCACGAGCGTGGCATGGGATCTGACGTCGCTGATGGCAGAGATCGAAGCGATGCGCCCGGGTGTCATCCTGCTGAACATGGCGACGCACGACAGTTCGGTGCTGTTGCGGCAGGTGCTCAGGCACAATCCCGACGCCCGGGTGGTCGTCATCGGAGTCTCCGAGGACGACGAGTCCGCAATCGTCGAGTGCGCCGAGGCCGGCGCGGTGGGGTATCACCTGCGCAACGAATCCCTCGAGGATCTCCTCGTGCTGATACGCAAGGTTGCTGCCGGGGAGTCGTCGTGTTCACCCCGGGTCTCGGGGATTTTGCTCCGACGGCTGTCGGCGCTGGCCGCCCAGCGCCAGCCCGCGGCGAAGGAGGTCGTCTTGACGGCCAGGGAGATCGAGATCCTTCGCATGCTGGAGGCCGGCATGGCAAACCGTGAGATCGCCGAACGGCTCTGTATCGCAGTGCACACCGTGAAGAACCACGTGCACAGCGTACTGACCAAGCTGGGTGTCAGTTCGCGTGAGCAGGCGGCGTCGCTCGCCCGCAACATGCTCGCCACCGAGGGTCTACGGCCGGACTAGTCCCCGGTCCGGTCCGGGGCACATGCCGGAAATCGCTCTCATGGCCCATTTACCAACGGCTTTGCGCGAAAGATAGTTGAGACGTGTTTGCGGGGGATGACCAACACCTTCATCGAGGGTCGCCGAACCCGGCCGGAGAACGAATCGGGGGGCTCCCGGGCTCATCATCAGTTGACCGTTCCGAAGGAGTTCGGTGATGTGCGGAATCATTGCGTGCCGGACTCATCGGCCGGCCGTCGAGTATCTGCGGGTAGGCCTGCGTCGGCTCGAGTACCGCGGTTACGACTCGGTGGGGGTCGCGTTGCAGACCGCCGACGGCGACGTCGTCCGGCTGCGGACGACCGGCCGGATGGACGACCTCGACCGGTTGCTGGGACAGTGGAGCGGTCCCCGGTTCGACGGGGCCGGAATCGGCCACACGCGGTGGGCGACCCACGGTGCGGTGACGCCCGGCAACGCGCACCCACATGCCGACTGCACGGGACAGGTCAGCGTCGTGCACAACGGGATCATCGAGAACGCAGATGTCTTGCGGGCCGAACTCGTTTGTGCGGGACACACATTCGAGACCGCTGTGGACAGTGAGGTGCTGTGTCACCTCATCGAGGACGAACGGCTGGCCGAAGAGGACCTCGTGCTGGCCGTGCAGAAGGCGCTCGCGCGAGCCGAGGGGTCGTGGGCGCTGGCGGTCATGGAGGAGGGAACCGGGCGAATCGCCGTCGCGGCC
>NZ_LMVQ01000026.1 GCF_001545925.1 Mycobacterium sp. NAZ190054
AGTGGCCGACGAGTCCTCTGATCCCTCCGACGAGACCCGGATCCTCCGGCGCGCTCCGCTGACCGGCTCCCAGCCCGCCCTGTCTGCCCCTGAGTCCTCCTCTGAGCCGCCGACTGGCATCCTGCGCACGCTGTACCGCGACCGGCTGCTCGTCCTGGCCGCCCTGGACGTCGCATCGACGGTGGAGAACGAACCGGTGCTGCCGTTCGCCGTGGTCGGGGAACACCTCTCCGACCTCGCCGACGCCGCGCTGGCCGCAGCGCTGCGGGTGGTGACGGCCTCGGTGTGCGGCGACGGGCCGTCGCCCCAGTTGACCGTGATCGCGATGGGCAAATGCGGTGCGCGAGAACTGAACTACGTCAGCGACGTCGACGTCATCTTCGTGACCGACGACGGCTCGCACAGCAGTCTGGCATCGGCCACCCGGATCGCGGGCGAGATGATGAGGCTCGCGTCCGACGCGTTCTTCGAGGTGGACGCCGCGTTGCGACCGGAAGGCAAGCAGGGCCAGTTGGTCCGCACGCTGGACTCGCACATCGCCTACTACGAGCGCTGGGCCAAGACGTGGGAGTTCCAGGCGCTGCTCAAGGCCCGGCCCGCGGCGGGGGACATGGACCTGGGCCGGCGGTACATCGAGGCGCTGATGCCGATGGTGTGGACCGCCTCCGAGCGTGAGGACTTCGTGCCCGAGGTGCAGGCGATGCGCAGGCGCGTCGAGGAACTCGTGCCCGCCGGAGTCCGGACCCGCGAGATCAAGCTCGGCACCGGCGGATTGCGCGACGTCGAGTTCGCCGTGCAACTGCTGCAGCTGGTGCACGGCCGCAACGACGAGTCGCTGCATGTGGCGTCCACCGTGAATGCGCTCGCCGCGCTGGGCGAGGGCGGCTACATCGGCCGCGACGACGCCGCGAACATGACCGCGTCCTATGAGTTCCTGCGGCTGCTGGAACACCGGCTTCAGCTGCAGCGGCTCAAGCGGACCCACATGCTTCCCGAGGCCGACGACGAGGAGTCGATGCGGTGGCTGGCGCGCGCGGCGCACATGCGCCCCGATGGCCGCCACGACGCGCTCGGGGTGCTGCGCGAGGAACTCAAGCGACAGAACCACCGGGTGTCGCGGTTGCACGCCAAGTTGTTCTACCAGCCGCTGCTCGAGTCGGTCGGTCAAGGCCCCCTTGGTCTTTCGTACGGCATGAGCACCGATGCCGCCGAGCGTCAGCTGGCCGCGCTCGGCTACGAGGGGCCGCAGAGCGCGCTGACACATCTGGCGGCGCTGACGGGCGGTTCGGGTCGCCGCGCCCGGGTGCAACGGGTGCTGTTGCCGACTCTGCTGGACTGGCTCTCCGACACCCCGGACCCCGACGCCGGGCTGCTGAACTATCGCAGGATCAGCGACGAACTCGCCGAGCAGCGGTGGTATCTGGCGACGTTGCGCGACGAGGGCGCGGTCGCCAAGCGGCTGATGCACGTGCTCGGCACCTCGGCCTATGTGCCGGAGCTGCTGATGCGCGCGCCCGAGGTGATCCAGATCTACGCCGACGGTCCGAACGGGCCGAAACTCTGCGACGTCGACACCGAGGGCGTGGCCCGATCGCTGGTGGCCTCGGCGGCCCGGCACAGCGACCCGGCGCGGGCGATCGCGGCGGCGCGGTCGCTGCGCCGGCGGGAACTGGCCCGCATCGCGTCGGCCGACCTGCTCGGCATGCTGGACGTGACCGACGTGTGTAAGCAGCTGACCCTGGTCTGGGTGGCGGTGCTGCAGGCCGCCCTGGATGCCGTCATCCGCGCCAACGCCCCGCAGGGCAGGGTGCCCGCGCGGATCGCCGTGATCGGGATGGGCCGGCTCGGCGGCGGCGAACTGGGCTACGGCTCGGACGCCGACGTGATGTTCGTGTGTGACCCCAACGACGGTTTCGACGAGTCGACTTCGGTGAAGTGGTCGGTGACGGTGGCCGAACAGGTGCGCGCCCGGCTCGGCACACCGAGTGCCGACCCGCCGCTGGAGGTCGACGCCAACCTGCGGCCCGAAGGCCGAAGCGGACCGCTGGTCCGGACACTGGCGTCCTACCAGGCCTATTACGCGCAATGGGCGCAGCCGTGGGAGATTCAGGCGCTGCTGCGTGCGCACCGCGTCGCCGGCGATCCGGAGCTGGGGGAGCGGTTCCTGCTGATGGTCGACAAGACCCGCTATCCGGAGGGCGGTGTGTCAGCGGAGACGGTGCAGGAGATCCGGCGGATCAAGGCGCGGGTGGACGCCGAGCGCTTGCCCCGCGGCGCCGATCCGAACACCAACACCAAACTCGGCCGCGGCGGGTTGGCCGACATCGAGTGGACCGTTCAGCTGCTGCAGTTGCGGTTCGCGCACAAGATCCCGGCCCTGCACACCACCTCGACCTTGGACACCCTCAACGCCATCGGAGCCGCCGAGCTGATCGCCGAGGGCGATATCGAGTTGCTGCGCGACGCATGGCTGACCGCGACGCGGGCCCGCAACGCGCTCGTGCTGGTGCGCGGTAAACCCACCGATCAGCTGCCCGGGCCGGGCAAACTGCTCAACGCCGTCGCGGTCGCCGCCGGCTGGTCCGGCGGGGACGGCGGCGGGGAGTTCCTCGACAACTATCTGAGGGTGACGCGCCGCGCGAAGGCCGTGGTGCGGAAAGTGTTCGGAGGGTGAGTGGAGTTCACGTTCGACGCGATCAGCGCCGAGGAGTACGAACAGCAGCGGGAACGGTACGAGCCGCTGACCGACGCGCTGCGCCGGTTGATCGACGTCGGGATCCACACCGAGGTCGACGCGGACACGGCGCGGCAGGCGCTGACCCACCTGGAGGCCGCCACCGCGCTGCTGGAACGTCAGCAGCGGGTGGGCAGGTCCACGCTCCGGCACGCCGACACCGGCCGGCCCGTCGCATGGGCGAATCCCGTTGTGGGTCTTCGCAATGCGATGGCCCCGCCGATGCTCGTCGAACACGAGGCGGACGGCAGCTGCTGGAGTGAGTTCACTCTGGGCCCCGCGTACGAAGGCCCGCCGGGGTGGGTGCACGGCGGCATCTGCGCGCTGGTACTCGACCACCTGCTCGGCGAGGTGGCCAGCGAGGGGTTGAGCAAACCCAAGTTCACCGGCACGATCAGCCTGCGGTATCTGCGGGGCACACCGCTGGGTCCGTTGCGTGCCGAGGCGTTCGTCGAGCGCTCCGAGGGGGCCAAGACGTACGCCCGCGGCTACCTGATGGACGCCGACGGTGCGACGGTCGAAGCCGACGGGGTGTTCATCGTGCCGGCGTGGGCGCGCGACGCCGGCTGATCGTCACGTCAGCACCGCGTGCCCGGTGACCCGGAACCCGAGGATCGGAACGGTGACGGGGATGCCCAGTGTCTCGCCGTGTTGGTCGATGACCGTGACGGTGAACGTGTCCTGCCGGTCGGTGTCCGTCGCGTCCTCGGCGTCCGCGCGGTGCCGCGCCGTGTCGGTCGGCGTGTACACGAATCCGCCTTCCCTGTCGATGACCACGGTGCCCCGTGCCGTGGTCTCGGGGCCGAAGAAGTACAGCATGTCACGCTCGGGGTCGGTCGCCGTCGCCGTCCCGGTGACCTTACCGCTGGCCGGATCAGGTTCTCCCACCGTGTAATTCCCGTTGGTCGGGGCTTGGTTGACGTATCCGGCCGGCGCGACCGCCACCCGCACGGTCAGCGTCCTGGTGGCGCCGTGACCGTCGTCGACGGTCACCCGGAACCGGTCGGTCTTGAGCCAGGACGGGGCGAACGGGCTGGCGGCGGCCTCCCGCGCCCACTGGGTCGGCCGGTAGGTGAACGAGCCGTCGGTCTCGACGTCGACGAATCCCTTTCCGGTGGCCTCCGCGGCGCGGTAGGTCAGTGTGTCACCGTCACCGTCGGTTGCGGTGATGATGCCGGTGGTCAGCCCGGTGTTCGGGTTCGTGTACACGTCGGTGACGGCGCCGCCGGACGGCCTCGTGTTGAGCGGCTTGATGTTCACCGTGACGGCCAGCGTCGTGATGCCGCCGTGTCCGTCGTCGACGACGACGTCGAAGGTGTCCTGCTTGTCGGCTTCGGTCGCACCGGTGGCCGCGGCGGCGTGCCTGGCGGCGTCGCTGGGGAGGTAGGTGAACCGGCCGCGGGCATCGATTGTGACCACCCCGTTCTTCTCGGTCGCCGACGCGGTGTAGGTCAGGTTGTCCCGGTCGGTGTCCCTGGCGGTGATGGTGCCGTACACCTTGGCGCTGAACCATGACGAACTCGTGCGGACGGTGGCCTTCGGCGCGGTGTTGCCCGGCCTGACCTTGACGGTCACCGTGACAGAGGTGAGGCCGCCGTGGCCGTCGTCGACGAGCACGGTGAAGGTGTCCTGCTTGTCGGCTTCGGTGGCTCCGGCGTTCGCGGCCGCATGCCGTGCCTGCGCGGTCGGGGTGTAGGTGAACCTGCCGTCGGCGCCGAACGTGACGGTTCCTCCTTTCGCGGTCGGGGATGCGCTGAAACTCAGCGGATCCCGGTCGGGGTCCTTGGCGGTGACGGTGCCGTACACCGTGGCGCTGAACCACGACAGGCTCGACCGCACCGTCGCGGTGGGTGCGGCGTTGGCCGGGGCGATCGTCACGGTGATCGGCACCGCGAGCACACCTCGCCGGCCGTCGCTGAACGTGATCGTGAAGGTGTCGGTCCCGGCGTCGGGGGCGGCGCCCACCGCGGCCGCGGCGTGGCGGGCGGCCGGGGTCGGGGTGTAGGTGAAGGTGAACGCGCCGTCGTCTGCCTGGGTGACGGTGACGCGGCCCTTGCCGGGGGTGCTGACGGTGTAGGTCAGCGGCCTGCCCTCGGGGTCGGTGACCGTGACGGAACCGCTTACCGCGCCGGAAGCGTTGGGGGATTGCACGACCGGCGTCTGGGCCACCGGGTCGGCGTTCGGCGCCATCAGCGCGATCACATGTATCCGGTTGCCGCCGAAGTCGGCCCAGTAGAGCTGGGTGCCGTCGGGGCTCGCGGTGATCATCGGCGGACCGTCGATCTGGTAGGGGTTGGCGATCACCGAGGTGAGTTCGGTCTTGCTCGCGATGTCGTAGACCGAGAGCTTGCCGTCGTCGCTGCGGGCCACGAACAACGTCGCGCCGTCCGGGCTCACCGCGAGTTCGAAAGGCGTACCGGTGGTCACGGTGATGCTGTCGATCACCTGGTGGGACTCGGTGTCGACGACCTTCACGCTGCCGGCCATGTCGGCGACGAACACGCGAGATCCGTCCGCGCTGAACGTGATTCCCGGCGATCCCGGCGTGACGCCGGTGACCTTCCTGGCGAACAGTGACACCGCGGAGAAAGACGACACCTCGCCCGTGGTGCTGCTGAGGGTGTAGATCGTCGAGCCGTCCGGGCTGACCGCGATCGTCGAAACCCCTTTGCCGACACCGTAGACGGTGCCGACGACCCTGTTCGTCAGCGTGCTGATCTTGGACACCGTGCCGTCGTCGCTGTTGACGACGTACACCCGGGAACCGCCGGGACTCACCGCGATTCCGGTCGGGACATCTCCGACCCGGATGGTTCTGAGCACCGTGTTGGTGGCGGTGCTGATCACCGAGACCGTGCCGGCCTGGGCGTTGGAGACGTAGAGGCGGGTGCCGCTGGGGCCGACCGCGAGCATCGTCGGTGCTGACCGCAGCGTGATGGTCTGCAGCACCTGCCCGGTGACGGTGTCGACGACCGTGATCGACCGGCTGCCCGCGTGGGCCACGTAGGCGCGGGTATCGGTGGCGACCAGATCGGTGGGACCGTCCGGGATCACGACGTCACCCAGTCGGCGGATGGCCTCGGCCTGTTCGGCGGTGAGCAGCGTCGGGTCGAGACCGGCGGCCAGCGACGATGTGGGCGCGTCGAGCTGGCGGCGCAACGCGGACGCCACCATCAGCCACAGCGGTGATTCGGCGGGTGCGTCGGGAGTGCGGTCCGGTGCGAGCAGCGAGGACAGGATGCTCGACAGCGTCACCGATCTGGCTGTCGGCGTGGTCTCGGGCTCCGGGCCGGGGGTGGGCACGTCGGCCACCGTCTCCGGTCGGGTCACGAGCGATTCGGCGTCGGCCACCGGTTCGGCCGGCGGCGGCGCATCCTCGACCGGGAACTCGTCGTCTTCGTCGACGAGGGCCTCGGGTTCGGCGGTGTCGGGCTCGTCGGTGGACACCACGGGTTCGGCCGCAGGTTCGGGGTCCGGGTCGGCGGCGCGGTACGAACGGTCGTCGACCGGCGCGTCGGCGACCGGTTCGCTGTCCACCGGCTCGCTGTCTACCGGCTCGGCGTCGTCGTCCTCGGCGAGCGGTTCCGACCCGTCGGCGTCGTCGGCCTCGGTGTCGTCGTCGGTGTCTGTGTCGGGTCGGGGGTCGGCGGCCGCGGGGTCGGCGCTCGGGGAGCTGACCGAGCTGCCGACCTCATCCGCTAACGCGACAGCGGGTGTGGCCCCGAGCGCTGCACCCACCCCCAGAGCAAACGCCAACGCGCCGATACGACCGATATACGTCGAATGCCCCACGGCATTCCTCCCCCGAAGAATCACTTCCGCTGACAATGAGTGGAGCGATCTTATGAGGCCGTGGCGGGGCACCGGGTGAGGTTTCGCAAATATTCACGCGTGCGTCGACCGATTTGACCCCGTCAATCTCCGCAAACCCGTTTGCCACAATCGCGGCGTGGCGTTCGATAACGCCGGAGCAAACCAGACCTCACACGCGCGCGGCTCCCCGGCGGCGTGCGTCCACCGACCACGCGCCCGCGCCCATCGCGGCCAGCAGCAGGAACGCGAAGCAGAACAGGATCGTCAGTTCGCCGCCGTTGCCGCCGGTCTGGCCGCCGAACGGCCAGAAGCTCGCGGGCTCGCCGCCGATGATGCCCCAGTGCTGCCAGAAGTAGGCCACCGCCATCTCACCGGCGGCGATGATGGCCGCGATGCGGGTGAAGAACCCCACGGTGATCAGGATTCCGCACACCACCTCGATCAGGCCGGCGAACCAGTACGGCCAGGTGCCGACCGGCACGGTCTCGCCCACCGGCCAGCCGAACAGTTTCATGGTGCCGTGCAGGGTGAACAGCAGGCCGAACATGATGCGGAAGATGCTCAACATCGGGGATGAATAGCTTGCCAGGCGCGCATCCAGATTCGAGGTCATGCGCGCGAGCCTACCGCCGCGGACTACGGTCCGGATGGTGGTTCGGCCGAATTCCGAGCGGTCGGCGGAGTTACGAAATTCCGAACGACCGGCGGTAAGATCCCCGACCCATGGGGGCGAACCGGACGGGCTCCGCAGAGGAATCCGCGAACGCGGCCGCTGCGCCGGGCCGCGCAGCCGACGCGTTGCCGACCGCCGTGGGCCATGAACTGAAGCAGTTGGCCGCGCGGCGATCGCAGGGATACCAATCGGTCGGGGCGATGGTCTACGGCATCCTCCGCGAGGCCATCATCGACGGCACCCTCAAGCCGGGGCGCAAGCTCCGCCAGGAAGTGCTCGCGGAGACCATCGGGGTGTCCCGGGTTCCGGTCCGTTCGGCGCTGATCCAACTGGAGGCCGACGGACTGGTCGAACTGCGGGACCGTCGCGGGGCCGTCGTGAAGGCCATGACCGCAGAGCAGGTTCGCGAGATCTACGACATCCGCGCGGTCCTGGAGAGCCATGCGCTGCGGCTCTCGATGTCCTCGATGACGCCAGAGCGGGTCGAGTTGCTCCGTCGACTCGCCCAGGTCGTGGACAGTGAGAAGGAAGGCGGCGGGTTCGTCGACGCACGGTCGCAGTTCTACGCCGAACTCTACGACGCTGCGCACCATCCGATGCTCTGGAGCCTGATCGAGCAGCTCCGGCTCAAGGTGGGGCGCTATCTGCTCGGTTGGCGCCTGGTCGACGGCAACCATCACGCTCACGAAGAGCTGCTCGACGCGGTCGCGCGCGGCGATGTGGAGGGTGCCGTCGCCGATGTCCGTCATCACCTGGAGAAGGTGCGTGACCGGGTCCTGATCCTGCTCGAGGCCGAATCCGACTGAGGCTCTGCGGGGCCGAGGCTGGTCACCGCTTTGTTAATTTCTTGAATCATGTATCCAAAATCTTGTACACCGAAGGTCGTATCGGTCTAAGTTCTACCCATGCCTGACCCATTGCTGTCGATCCGGCAGGTGTCGAAGACGTTCGTGACCCGGCGTGGACGCAATCAGGTGTCCACACACGCCCTCGAGGATGTCAGTCTCGACATCGACGAGGGTGAGTTCGTCGCCGTGATCGGCGCGAGCGGATCGGGCAAGTCCACTCTGCTGCGCCTGATCGACGGCCTCGACGTTCCGTCCGGAGGCGAGATCCTGCTGCGCGGCCGGCCCGTCACGGGACCGGGCTCTGACCGGGGCGTGGTGTTCCAGCACCCGCGCCTGCTGCCCTGGCGCACGGTGAAGCGCAACGTCGAGTTCGGCCTCGAATGCGTCGGCGTGAACAAAGCGCAACGCTCCGAGAAGGCTGCGGAAGTCCTTGACCTGGTCGGTCTTTCGGGGTTCGAGAACCACTACCCGGCGCAGTTGTCCGGAGGTATGCAGCAGCGCGTCGGCATCGCGCGAGCCTACGCGGTGAGCCCGAGCATCCTGCTGCTCGACGAACCGTTCGGCGCGCTCGACGCCCAGACGAGGGTGGTACTGCAACAGGACCTCGAGCTGCTGTGGCAGACGCAACGCAAGACGACGGTCCTGATCACCCACGACATGGAGGAAGCGGTCTACCTGGCCGGCCGGGTCGTGGTGATGGGCAGGCGGCCGGGCCGCGTCGTCGACATCATCGACGTGCCGTTCGCGCGACCACGCACCTACGAATTACGCGGCACCGCCGAATTCGGCGCACTCAAGACCAGGCTCTGGAACGCTCTGCAGATGTCCAATGACGCTGCGTGAGCAGATGAGCGGCTCCGTGCCCGTCACCGAGGCAGCGGAGCCCGCCGCGAAACTCCCGCTGTACCACCGCGCCTGGTTCCAGCGCACCCTCGTGTGGGGCGGACTGCTGGTCGCCTCACAGCTCTTCGCGATGAAGGTGGGGTCGTTCTTCTGGCCGTCGATCCCCGAGATCTTGTCCGGCGCAGTCGCGTCCGTGGCCGACGGCACCTATGTGATGGTGCTCTCGAGCTTCACGCAGATGTTCGTCGGATTCGGGCTGGCCGTCCTGGTCGGTGTACCGATCGGGCTGATGATGGGACAGTTCCGGGTCTTCGACTTCGTGGTCGGGCCGTTCGTCAACGCGCTGTTCGTGACCTCGCTGGTGGCGCTGTTGCCGTTCATCATCCTGCTGTTCGGCACGGATTTCGAGTTCCGCGTCGCGGTGGTGTTCCTGTTCGCGGTGTTCTACCTCATCATCACGCCGGCCGCGGGTGTCCGGGCCATCGACCGGCAGCTCAACGAGATGGGGACGTCGTTCGGGATCAGCCCGGCGCGCCGGCTGGTGTCCATCACCCTTCCCGGCACACTGCCCTACATCATCACCGGTCTGCGTCTCGGCCTCGGTCAAGCCGTGCAGGGCATGATCGTCGCCGAACTGTGGGTGACGCTGGGCACCGGCCGGCGCCTGCTGAACCTCGGGTACGCGCGTGAGCTCGGTCAGTTCTTCGCGACTGCCGCCGCGGTGGTCATCGTCGGCGCCGCGCTGACCGGATTGTTGTTGTTCGCGCAGAAGCGGTTGACGCCCTGGGCCGATGATGTCGAGTCTGCAGTTTCGGGAGCGCGGTGATCATGGACCAACTGAACACGACCACAGACGACGTCGTCGCGTCACGTCACCGGCTGCCGTTCCAGACGCCGCAGCGGTGGCAGGTCTGGGGCTGGACCGCCCGGATCACGCTGATCATCGTGGTGCTCGCCGCGTGGCAGTGGTACGGCACCAACGGCAAGAACTTCGCCATCCCGGCGTTCCTCGAAGTGCTGGAGGCATTCTGGGACGGCATCGTCAGCGGGGACTTCCTGGCCGCCGCGGCCGGGACGCTGTTGACCATGGTGCTCGGCTATGCGATCGCGGTCGCGGTCGCGGTGCCGATGGGGGTGTGGATCGGTAGTTCACGCTTTGCGCGCAACGTGTTCGAACCGCTGGTGCATGCGGCCTACGCCACCCCCGTCTCACTGTTCATCCCCGTAATCGGGATCTACACCGGCCTGGAACTGACCGGCCGGGTCGCACTCACGGCGCTGTGGTGCGTGTTCGAGATCATGGTCAGCACCATCTCCGGCGTGCGGTCCGCCCCGGTGGCGCTGATCGAGATGGCGCAGGCCTACGGCGCCCGGCGCTCGCAGATCTACTCCAAGATCGTCATCCCGGCCGCGCTGCCGCTGGTCGTCGTCGGACTCCGGATCGGTGTCGGACGCGCGATGCGCGGTGCGGTCACCGCGGAATTGCTGCTGTCGGCGGCCAATCTGGGGCAGGTCGTGCTGTTCGCCGGATCGGTGCTCGACATCCCCAGGCTGCTCGCCGCGATCATCTTCGTGATGCTGCTCGGCCTGGTGCTGATGCGGCTGGCGGGAATCATCGAACGCCGCGCGACCGGCCATCTTCACCTCTGAAAGCACCACCAAAACCCCTGAGAATAAAGGAGATCGATGTCTGACAAGAGAAACCGAACGCGGCGCATCACGAGCTATCTCGCGGCCGGAGCGGTCTGTACGCTCACCGTGGCGGCCTGTTCCTCCGGTTCGGACGAACCGGCCGCACAAGACACAGCGGAGTCGCTGAGGATCGCGTTGTCGGCGCAGCCGCAGGCATCCCTGGTGCCGCTCGTCTACGGTGTCGACAACTTCGGTGGCGATTACGATCTGGCCATCAGTGTGGACGACAACGTGACGATCTTCGACTCCCACGCCACCGCCGCCCAAACCGTGCTCAGCGGTCAGGCGCAGGTGATGGGTTCGTCGATCTCGTCGATCCTGGCGGCGCGCCAGCAGGGCGAGGACTTCAAGATCTTCTGCCCGTACGTGAGCATGGACGACTTCGTGCTGACGGGCGCCAACGGGGTCAACACCGTCGCGCAGCTTTTCGAGCCGTCGACCAGGGTCGCCATCGACAGCCCGGGGGGCGCGGGGGCGATCATCCTGAACGCACTGCTGATGGGAGTCGGCGAAACCCGCGGCATCCAGGACATCCCCAACCAACAGATCATCGAGAGTTCCAGCCTGCGCACCGCGGCGTGGGCGGCGGGTGACGTCGACTCGACCGTCATCCACGAGGACCAGTACGAGTCGGCGGAAGCCAACGTCAACCAGCCGGTCCGGATCGCCACCCTGTACGAGAACGTGGACACCTTCATCAAGGAGGCGCAGGCCGCCGACGCGAGCTGGCTGGAGCAGAACCGCGAGTTGGCGGCCAAGTACTGTGCCACCACGCTGCGCGCGATGAAGGCTCTCAAGAGCGATTTCGCGTTGTTCGAGGCTGCGGTCAACGAGTACGTCGAGGAGCCGCCGTCCGAAGAGGAGTTGCGGGTGCTCTTCGGGTTGATCGAGCAGTATCCGTTCTGGACCGACGACGGTGGGCTCACCGAGGACAGCATGGCCTTCATGATCGAGGTCGCCACGGCCTCGGGTGTGCTGACCGAGCCGATGAACGCCGCTGACGTCGTCGATCGCGAAACCCTGGACCGCGCAGTGGAACTCGCGAACCAGCCCGCGGCGTCCTGACCGGGGCGCGGTAGTCGCCGGGTGCGCAGGTCTGACAATGCCGCCACCCTCGCGTCGGTGGTGGTGCTCACCGGTGTCCAGGGCATCGCGCCGGCGCTGCCCGAGATCCGGGACAGCCTGGGGCTCAGCGATTCCGGGACGTCTCTGCTGACCGTCGGTTACCTGATGGCGGCAGCGTTGTTGGCGGCACCGGTGTCCGCGCTCGCCGACCGGCTCGGCGAGCGTCGCGTCCTGGTCACCTCACTGCTGGTGTTCGGCGGTGCCGGCGCCGTGGTCAGCGTCTCGACGGAGCTCGTGGTGCTGGTCGCGGCCCGCACCCTCCAGGGTGCCGCGTTCGGCGTCGTGATGGCGGTGACGATCGGGTTGACCGGCAAGGGTCTGGACACCGTGTCGCTGGCTCGCGCGCAGAGCGTCCGGGTCATCGCGCTGGCGGTGGCCGAGGTCGTGCTCCCGGTGGCCGCCGGGGCGCTGCTGGCGATAGCCAGTTGGCGCTTCACCACCGCGATGCAACTGATCGCGCTGCCCGTGGCCGTCCTGTGCGCGGTGGCGGTCCCGGGCCGGACGGGGTCCGGTGACGACGACGCAACGACCCGACGCGGTCTGAGGCCCGCGCTGTCGGCGATTCGCACCCCGTTCGGCTCCGCTGTCCAGATACCGGGCTTCTCGCGGTTCCTGGTCAAGTTCGCGCTGCTGACCTACTGGCCCCTGCTGGCCGCGGACTCGTACGGGATGTCGGCCTGGGCGATCGGTGTGGTGCTCAGCGTCACGGCGGTGGCGAGCATCGTCGCCGCGGCCGTCGCGCCGGCGCTGATCGGTCGCCGCCACACCGCGTTCGTCACGCTGCTCGGCCTGCTGTTCGCGGCGATCCCGCTGGTGTTCATGCCGGCCGCTCCGAACACCGTGGTGCTCTGCGCGCTCGTCATCGTCAGCGGGCTCGGTGACGGTCTGCTCGGCGTGGCGAACAACGTCTCGGCGAGCATGGCGGCGCCGGACTCGGGCCGGTCGGCCTTCTTCGGGCTCACGGGGTCGATCCGCAACCTCGGGAAGTTCGCCGGGCTCGCGGTCATCGGCGCGGCGACCGCCGTGGCCCCGCTGGGCGGTGCGCTCGCGCTGGTGGGCGTGCTGGGCCTGATGTCGACCGGTGCGGTACCGGTCATGGCCCGCGGCCAGGGCGAGCCACCGCATGAGCCGGGCGGACCCGCCGGCTGAGCGCCCGCGGGCAGATACAAGCGTTCGTTATCGAGAAAGTGTGAAGGGAAACAGATGTCAACGAGTTCGGACGGCGATTACCGGCTGTGGACCAGTACCGTCGCGGAGCGGACCTGGCGGTTGCGCCTCGGCGCGGAACTGGTCCCCGGCAGCGGGGCGGTGCACCCGGTGGTCAACCCGGCCAACGGCGATGTGTTGTGTGATGTCGCGTACGCGAGTCCTGACGAGGTCGAGGTGGCCGTCGAACGCGGCCGGGCGGCGGCGAGGTCCTGGGGCGCACTGACACCCCGTGACCGCGGTGCGGCGGTGCGCGCGTTCGCCGACGTCCTCGAACGGCACAGTGAGGAACTGGCCTGGCTCGACACGATCGACGCCGGCCTGCCGTTGTGGATGATGCGCAAGGACGCCGCGACGGGCGTCGAGCGCATGCGGATGTTCGCCGACCTCGCCTTGACGCTGACCGGCCTGACGATTCCCGCCAGCGCCGGCAACCTGCACCTGACGTTCCCCGAACCGTTCGGGGTGGTGGCCCGCATCATCCCGTTCAACCATCCGTTCATGTTCGCCGCGTCCAAGGTGGCGGCCCCGCTGGTCGCCGGTAACGCGGTGGTGCTCAAACCATCCGAGCTCACGCCGCTGTCGGCGCTGAGGATGGCCGAGCTGGCGCAGGACGTGCTGCCCGACGGCGTGCTGTCGGTGGTGCACGGAGACGCCGCTGTCGGCGACGCGCTGGTGCGGCACCCCGCGGTCCGCCGCATCGCGTTCACCGGCAGCCACCAGGTGGGCCGGGCGATCCAGCGGTCGGCGGCCGAGGTCGGCGTCAAGCACGTGTCGCTGGAGCTGGGCGGTAAGAATGCGATGATCGTCTTTCCCGACGCCGACCTCGGCGCAGCGGTGACCGCCGCGGTCAAGGGCATGAACTTCGCGTTCGCCGGACAGTCGTGCGGCTCGACATCCCGTGTGCTGGTGCACGAGTCGCTGCTCGAGGCGTTCACCGCGGACTACACCCAGGCGGTGGCGGCGGTGCGGCAGGGCCTGCCGTGGCTGCCCGGGATCCAGATCGGCCCGATGGTGTCGGCCGCCCAGCGCGATCGCGCGATCGGCTTCATCGACCGGGCCCGCGCGGCCGGGGTACGGGTGTTGACCGGCGGAGGTGCGCCCGACGACGGGGGAGGAGGTTTCTACGTCGCCCCCACGGTGCTCGGCGCGGTGTCCACCGATATGGAGATCGCCCGGGAGGAGGTGTTCGGGCCGGTGGTCAGCATGCTCGGCTTCTCCGACGAGGACGAGGCCGTGGCCATCGCCAACGCGGTGGAGTACGGTCTGACGGGCAGCATCTGGACGTCCGATCTTGCTCGGGCACACCGTGTTTCGCGGTCCCTGGAGGCGGGCTACGTCTGGGTCAACGACACCTCAACCCATTTTCCCGGGGTGCCGTTCGGCGGCGTCAAGCTGTCGGGCATCGGGCGCGAGGAATCCGTCGACGAGCTGACCAGCTACACCGAGCTCAAGGCCGTGAACGTGGTGCTGTCATGACGGTGTACGGTTCCGACGCGATCGTCGATCTGCTCGTCGACCTCGGTGTCGACATTCTCCCGTTCGCCCCGGGCGCGACCTTCCGCGGCTTGCACGATTCCCTGGTGCACCATCGCGACGACGCACCCGAGGTCATCGAGTGCCTGCACGAGGAGATCTCCGTCGCCGTCGCCCACGGTTACGCCAAGGCCACCGGCGGCCTGGCCGCTGCCGCCCTGCACGACATCGTGGGTCTGCAGCACGCGACGATGGCCATCTACAACGCCTGGTGTGACCGGGTTCCTCTGCTGTTGCTGGGTGGGTCGGGCCCGGCCGATGCGGCGCTGCGACGGCCCTGGATCGACTGGATCCACACCGCCAACGTGCAGGCGACCCAGGTCCGCGACTACACCAAGTGGGACGATCAGCCGGGTTCGCTGCCCGCTGCGGCCGAGTCCCTGATCCGGGGCAGGCAGCTGGCGCGGAGCGCGCCGTGCGGACCGGTCTACATCGCGGTGGACACCGAGATCCAGGAGCAGCCGGTGCCGGACGGGTGGGTGGCGCCGCGGGCCGTCGACTACCCCGTCGCCGAGCCACTCGCTCCCGCCCCGGATACGGTGCGGCGCATCGCCGACCGGTTGCTCGCCGCGCAGGCTCCGTTGATCGCCGTCGAGTCCGTCGACCGCGATCAGGAGACATCGCACCGGCTCGTCGAACTGGCCGAGTTGCTCGGAGCCCCCGTCGTGGAGGTACAGCGCGACTACAACCGCACCGAGCTGTGCATGCCGACCCGCCATCCGCTCAACCACACCGGGATGCCTCTGCACAGCCCTCCGGATCTGGTCCTGGCCCTGGAAGTGCGTGACACCCATGTCATCCCGGGAGCCGCGGATGTCCCGGTGATCCAGGTGTCGACGGCCGGGCTGGCCGTCAAGGCGTGGGCCGCCGATCTGCAACGGGTGCAGCCGGCCGAACTCCTTGTGGCCGCGCAGGTTTCGGCGACGCTGCGGACCCTGCTGCCCGAGGTCCGCGCCAGAATGGGGACACAGCGCGCTGCCGAGGCCGCGCAGCGGTCTGCGTCGCTGGCCGACCACGCCGCCCGGCACCGCGCGGCGTGGCAGGCCGAGGCCTCCGGCGCCGAGGGTCTCACACCCGCGTACCTCGCCGACCGGCTGTGGGCGGCGGTGGCCGAGTCGGATCCGGTGCTGGCCAACGGGAGCCTGCACAACTGGGTGCACCGGCTGTGGTCGATCGACGACGTCCGGTCCTACCTCGGATCCAGCGGGGGAGCGGGGCTGGGCTACGGGCTGGGCGCTTCGATCGGCGCCGCGCTGGCGCATCGGCGGACGGGCCGGCTGGTGGTCGACATCCAGTCGGACGGGGATGCCTTGATGACGCCGGGGGCGTTGTGGACGGCCGCACGGCACCGGGTCCCGTTGCTGATCGTCCTCGAGAACAACCGGATGTGGGGCAATTCCTTCGTGCACGCCAAGAAGATCGCGCAACTGCGTAACCGGTCGGACGCGCGGCCGGAGGTGGGCACGGTCATCGACGATCCCGCTGTCGACTTCGCGGGCCTGGCGCGGGCGCAGGGGATTTCGGCGACGTGGACGGTGACCCGGCCCGCCGACCTGGACGCGGTGCTGGCGGAGGCCGTCGCGCACGTCCGCGACGGCCGCGCGCCGGCGGGCGTCGATGTGGTGACGACCGCCGGCTGACCCCGGCGGCGTCAGCCGAGCTTGCGCAGCCTCGGTTCCAGGTCGCGCTGGAAGAGTTCCAGGAAGCGGCGCTGGTCGTGGCCGGGGGCGTGGAACACCAGGTGGTTGAGCCCCCAGTCCACGTAATCCTTGACCTTG
>NZ_LMVQ01000027.1 GCF_001545925.1 Mycobacterium sp. NAZ190054
ACGGTGACGACGCTGCCGCCGGGCAGCGGCGGCAGCGCGGCGATCGTCGCGGTCACCTCGTCCCAGCCGGGCCGGCGCCGCGGATCGGCGAGGTCGTAGCAGTGGGCCTCGATCTCCAGGCCCACCGGCCCGACCGGGCCGTCTTTCAGGCAGGTGCCGACGATGTGGTGTGCAGCCGCCTCCGCACTGGTCAGTGCGTCCGCGCACTGTCCGGCGACATCGCTGGATGCCATCGTGCTTGCCATCAGCCACCCCCTCCGGGTGTGGATCGACCGCTGCGTCTTTACCCATCTTCCAGAGAGGACCGACAAAGTCCCGCGATTTTTCCGGTGACGATTGGATGACGTCTCGGAGGACTATTGCCCGAGGGTGTTCTGCATGGCACCGGCCAGCACATTGACGGCCGGACCGCCGTTGCCGGACTGACAGACCTTGGCCTGCAGCAGCACGTTCTCCCGCAGCCGGGTGGTGACGAAGCAGCGCCGGTCGGTGCCGGCCTCCTGCTTGACCCAGTCGGCCTCGGTCGCGGTGGTCGGACCGCCGGTGAACGTCCACACCTGGGTGGTCAGGTTGTCCAGGTGCATGGCGGTGGTCTGGCCGTTGCAGCCGACGGTGCGGTCGACGAGCCGGTAGAACGCCCGGTTGGCCGCCTCGCCGGTGGCGAAGACGCCGACCGACTGCTTCACCAGATGTGCGACGTCGGTCGGTGACTCGTGGGTGACGGCGCCGTTGAACGACGCCAGGTCGGGGTCGGCGTACACCTCGGGCAGGCCGATGTCGGCCCAGTTGTTGCAGGCCGGGTTGTCGACGTGGAACGCCTGGAACGGACTGGTGAACACGGACTCGAACCCGAGCCGGGCCCCGACGATGTTGCTGACCGACCCCTTGCTCATCACCGCGTAGTTGACGACGCCGGGATCCGACGGCCGCGCGTGCGCAGGGGCGGACAGCGCCACCGACATCGCCACGAGAGCTGCGGCGGCCGCCGCGGTGACCCTCACGTCAGACCCTCAGCGGAGACGACTTCGATGCGCATTCACCCGATCATGCCAGCCGGCCCTCGTCGGCATGCCCTTCCAGGTGCGCGGCGAACGGGTCCTCGAAGCGGCACCAGTCCTGTGGACGCCGCATCTCGGCGTCGGTGAGCAGCGCGCCGGTGAGTGCGTCGAGGATCTCGGCGGGGTCGGCCCCACACACCAGCACGGTCATCGACGTGTGCCGGTCCCCGTGCCGGTGATCCCAGATCAGGTCCGCCATGGCGCGCCGCTCCGGACCCACGTAGGCGATCTCACGGGAAGTCATGGCGGCCAACCACTTTCCGGCCGGCGTGACACGCATCCCACCCCCGGCGGATTCCAGCCACATCGCGTGGCCGGGCAGGGTGGCCAGCCAGAGCCGTCCCCTGCTGCGGACCACACCCTCGAGCAGCAGATCGACCGCGGCGTGCAGTCGGGCCGGGTGAAAGGGACGGCGGGCCCGGAACTCGACGAGGCGGACCGCGCCGGTGACCCCGAGCGGCGGTTGACCCGCCAACAGTGAACCGTGCGGGTCGTCGCTACGCCCGCGCCGCGCATCGGGTTCCAGGTTCGCCAGCGCGAGGTTCAGTCGTTTCGTGCCGACGGTGACGCGTGCCCTGGGGGCGAGCCTGCGGGTGACGGCGAGGGTCTCGGGGTCCGGGCGGGTGAGCACGACGACGTCGGAGAACTCGACCTGGGAGACGACCACCTGTGCGACGGTGCGTCCGTCGTCGAGTTCGTCGTCGCCCACTGCCTGCTTGAGCCAGGTCGCGGGGTCGACGGTGGCGATGACGGCCGACATCGCCACGTCCCGCGCCGCGGGCGAGTGCGCGATGGCGAAACAGACCGGCTCGGGTTCCATCCACGCATTGAGTCGCACCGCGATGCGGGCGACATCGGGTCTGCGGTGCAGTCGGCGCAGGTGCCCGAGCAGGCTCTCACGGACCGTGCAGGACAGACAGCAGTTGGTGAGCTCCAGAACCTCCTCCACGGCGGCGGGCAGCCCACCCTGCATCAGGGTGGTTCTGCGGTGCACGACGTGCCCGTCGAACCTGTGCTCCACCAGAGCCGTGCCCTCGCCGCTCAGCAGAACACGGGAGACGTCGGCGCCGGCGTCGCCCTGTCCGGCCACGACGACGACCGGCGTGCGCATCTGCATGGAACCTCCTCTAATGGGAATGATTTTCAATAACGTCGGGTTCACGCTACAGTTCGCGATACACCTTGTCGAAAATCATTTTCATTAGGAGGAGTGTCGTGTCCGCTCACTGCCAGGTCACCGGCCGCGTGCCCGGCTTCGGCAACGCGGTGTCGCATTCACACCGCCGCACCCGCCGCCGCTGGGATCCGAACATCCAGACCAAGACGTACCACCTGCCGTCCGAGGGCCGGCGGATCCGGCTGCGGGTCAGCGCGAAAGGCATCAAGATCATCGACCGCGACGGCATCGAATCGGTGGTCGCTCGTCTGCGCCGGGAAGGACAGAAGGTCTGATGGCGCGCAACGAGATCCGGCCCTTGGTCAAGCTGCGCTCCACCGCGGGCACCGGCTACACCTACATCACGCGCAAGAACCGCCGCAACGACCCCGACCGGATCACCCTGCGAAAGTACGACCCGGTGGTGCGCAGGCACGTCGACTTCCGCGAGGAGCGTTGATGGCCAAGAAATCGAAGATCGTGCAGAACGAGCGGCGCCGCCAGGTCGTCGCTCGCTACGCCGAGCGCAGAGCCGAACTCAAGGCGCTGATCAAGTCGCCCTCCACCTCGCCAGAGGCCCGGGCGAAGGCGCAGTCGGAACTGAACCGTCAACCCCGCGACGCCAGCCCGGTCCGGCTGCGCAACCGGGACTCGGTCGACGGCCGGCCACGCGGGCATCTTCGCAAGTTCGGCCTGTCCCGGGTGCGGGTACGCGAGCTCGCGCATCAAGGCCAGCTGCCCGGCGTCCGGAAGTCGAGCTGGTGAAGGCGAAGCGGCGCGACGACGCGCCCCCGAAGAAACGCCGAAACCTGTTGAAGAGTCTCGGGATCGAATACGTCGACTACAAGGACACGGCGACGCTGCGGCAGTTCATCCGCCGCCGTGAAGAACGCCCGCGAGATGGCCCTTCTGCCCTACCCGGGTCAGGGCCCGTCGCGCTGACCGGGACGCGGGCTCGTAGCTATCCGCCGGACCGACGAGCGTACGTTTTCTGATGGATTTGCAGCGATTCCCGTCAGAATCCGTACGTTCGCGAACGAATTCGCCGAACGCTCCGCCGGATCCCGACCGTCAGCGATGCTCGGGCTCGGCGCGCCGCCGACAGTCGTTGCGTACGCAATCCGAGAGAAAACGCGCGTCAGATCAGGGACGCGGCGCCGCGCTCGGTGTCGGAGCGGCCGGGCCGCCGGGCGGACGCGGCGCCTCGATCACCGGCCCGCGGTCGAACCCGTCACGCGGACCCATCGGGAACATCGCCGGGCCGGGATGTCCCACCATGCCGTGGCCGCGGACGTGGAAGCGGGGACCGTCGTCGATGTTCTTGCCCACGAAGACCCCGGCGCCGAAGATGACGGCCACGATGAACACCGAGCCGGCGGCGATGCCGACCCACGCGGCGGCCTTGTTGAGCCGGCTGGGCTGCTGTTGGAGGTAGCCGGTCGGCGGTCCGGCAGGCGGGGCTGCGATCGGGGCGGTGGTCGGTTCGGTCTCGGACGGGGGCGGTGTTGCTTCACTCATGGCCGCGATCCTGCGCCGCGATCCACTGTCGGCGTTAGGTGCCGGCTGTGAATCAGCTATGAGTGCACGGTCGCAGCCTCACCAAGCCGGCTTGATCGGGTTCACCACGAACTGGAGCACGCGGTACGGGGCGCCGCCGCGGGGCATGGTGTTCCACTGGCTGACGAACACCCGCACCGCGTCCGGGGTCGACCTCGGCGAGATGTACCCGCCGTAGGGCTGGGCGAGCCGGTTGTCCTGCGGGGGTGGCAGATCCTCGACGCGGTCCGGCCACGGCGCGGCGACCACTACCGTCGTCACCGGCGCCGTGCCCAGCTGCGTCGGGTCGTTGGCGACCCGGATCTCCATGTTCCCCGTGGTGGCGTTGAAGTACGACAGCACCGTCTGCCCGTCGATCTGGCGCACGCTCATCTCGCCGACCCGGTCGGGCCACAGCGGCACCGGCTCACCACCCCATCCGGTGCCCGTCCAGCCTTGCCACGAAGCGCGATCGGTGAACGATTGCGGCGTGGCCCGATAGAGCACGACGGGCCCGCTGCGGTCGAAGCTGTTGGCCACGATGTACACCCAGCCGCGCGGTGACTCCTCTGTCGGGATCGGGTCGTAGTAACCGCTGATCTGCGACTGCCGTCCGCCCGCATACCCCGCATCGCGTTCGGATCCCGGAATGGTCTGCCAGTTCCCTTGCCCGGCAACCGCTTTCACCAGACGTGAGGTCTGCGGTCGCAGATCCCTGGTGGTGGTCACCAGCATCCAGTTCTCGCGGTTGATCGCGATGACGCCGGCGGGCAGCTGCGAGGCACCCGGCGGCGTCGGGTCGGCCAGCAACGGCACCGACACGCCCGTCACCCCGTCGTAGCGCACTCCGCCCGGATCCTCGAGCGAGTCCCCGACCACATGCAACGCGATCGGCGAGTACCAGCCCCCGAAACCGACGCCCTGCCCGGCGAAGCTGTCCCCGCACACCTGCAGGGTGCCGCTCGGGAACTCCATGAACTCACACAGGTCGGTCGCACCGATGCCGTAATCGGCTGTCAGCGTTCCGGTTCCGGCGACCGGGCCGAGACGCAGAACCTGGCCGGGCGGCAGCGTAGGCAGCTCCGCCGGCGGCGTCGCACTCGCTGCCGAAATGGCATTCCAGCAGAGAAACACCGAGAGGAGCCCTGCTGGAATGCAATTTCGGCGGGACACTTACAACTGGGCGGCCAGCAGCTCGGCGATCTGGATGGTGTTGAGCGCCGCACCCTTGCGCAGGTTGTCCCCCGAGACGAACAACGCCAGCCCGCGGCCGTCGGGCACCCCGGGGTCCTGGCGGATCCGGCCGACCAGTGACTCGTCGACCCCGGCGGCGGCCAGCGGAGTCGGCACGTCCACCAGTGTCACGCCGGGCGCCGAACCGAGGATCTCGGTGGCCCGCTCGACGGACAGAGGTCGGGAGAATTCGACGTTCATCGACAGCGAGTGCCCGGTGTAGACCGGCACGCGCACACAGGTGCCCGACACGGCGAGATCCGGGATGCCCAGGATCTTGCGGCTCTCGTTGCGCAGCTTCTGGTCCTCGTCGGTTTCCCCGGACCCGTCGTCGACCAGCGAACCGGCCAGCGGCACCACGTTGAACGCGATCGGCGCGACGTACTTGTCCGGCGCCGGGAAGTCGACCGCGCGACCGTCGTGCACCAACGACCGGCTGCCCTCGACGACGGCCGTCGCCTGCCCGAACAGCTCCTCGACACCGGCCAGCCCACTGCCCGAGACCGCCTGGTAGGTCGAGGCGATCATCCGGACCAGCCCGGCCTCGTCATGCAGCGGCTTGAGCACCGGCATCGCGGCCATGGTGGTGCAGTTGGGATTCGCGATGATGCCCTTCGGCAGGGACCGGACCCGGTCGGCGACGTCGCGCTCGAAGTTCACCTCGGAGACCACCAACGGAACGTCGGGATCCTTGCGCCACGCCGACGAGTTGTCGACGACGATCGCCCCCGCGGCGGCGAACCGCGGCGCCTGCACCCGCGACATCGTCGCCCCCGCGGAGAACAGCGCGATGTCCAGACCGGACGGGTCGGCCGTCTCGGAGTCCTCGACCTCGATCTCGCGGCCCTGGAACTCCAGCTTCTTGCCCGCCGAGCGCGCCGAAGCGAAGAACCGGACCTCGTCGGCGGGGAACTCGCGCTGCGCCAACAGGGTTCGCATCACCTGGCCGACCTGGCCGGTCGCCCCGACCACACCGATGTTCACCATCTCAGCGCCCCGTCCCTGCGTAGACCACGGCTTCCTCGTCGCCGCCGAGCCCGAACGCCTCGTGCAGCGCTGCGACCGCCCGATCGAGTTCGGTGTCCTTGATCAGCACCGAGATCCGGATCTCGGAGGTGGAGATCAGGTCGATGTTGATGCCCGCGTTGGCCAGCGCCTCACAGAACGTCGCCGTCACTCCGGGGTGGCTGCGCATCCCGGCGCCGATCAGCGACACCTTGCCGATGTGGTCGTCGTAAAGCACACGGGTGAAACCGATTTCGTCCTGCAAAGCGGTCAGTTTCTCCACCGCGCCCGGCCCGCTCTCCCGCGAGCAGGTGAACGTGATGTCGGTCTTGCCGTCCTCGACCTTCGAGATGTTCTGCAGCACCATGTCGATGTTGACGTCGGCGTCGGCGACGGCGCGGAACACCTTGGCGGCGTAGCCGGGGACGTCGGGCAGCCCGACGACGGTCACCTTGGCCTCCCCGCGGTCGTGGGCAACTCCGGTGAGGATGGCGTCTTCCATGGGGATGTCCTCGATCGATCCTTTGACGAGTGTGCCCGGCCTGTCGGTGTACGACGACCGGACGTGGATGGGCAGGTTGTAGCGGCGGGCGTACTCGACGCAGCGCAGCATCAGCACCTTGGCTCCCGCGGCCGCCATCTCCAGCATCTCTTCGAAGGAGACGGTGTCGAGCCGGCGCGCGTTGGACACGATGCGCGGATCGGCGGTGAAGATGCCGTCGACATCGGTGTAGATCTCGCAGACGTCGGCGTCGAGCGCCGCGGCGACGGCCACCGCGGTGGTGTCCGACCCGCCGCGGCCCAGCGTGGTCACGTCCTTGGTGTCCTGGCTGACCCCCTGGAAACCGGCCACCAGGACGATCTGGCCTTCGTCGAGCGCGTTCCGCAGCCGGCCGGGGTTGACGTCGATGATCTTGGCGTTGCCGTGGATGCCGGTGGTGATGACGCCGGCCTGCGACCCGGTGAAGGACCGCGCCTGCGCGCCCAGCGACTCGATCGCCATCGCGACCAGGGCGTTGGAGATGCGTTCACCGGCGGTCAGCAGCATGTCGAGTTCCCGGGCCGGCGGGGCCGGGGACACCTGCTTGGCCAGGTCGAGCAGCTCGTCGGTGGTGTCGCCCATCGCCGAGACCACCACCACGACGTCGTTGCCCGCCTTCTTGGTCTCGACGATGCGCTCGGCCACACGGCGGATGCGCTCGGCGTCGGCCACCGAGGATCCGCCGTATTTCTGTACGACGAGCGCCACTGCAGAACCTTTCACTAGCTTTGGGTCGATTGCGAACCGCGGGGGAGATCCCATAAAGGATAAAGGCTGCGCGCACCCGATTTTTTCCGCCGGTAACGTGCAGGTCGTGCCCGCCGTGCCCGCCGATCGGTCGGCCGACACCTCGGTCCCGATCCACGCCCCGATCGCCCAGCGCTGGAGTCCGCGCGCGTTCGACCCCGCCGCCGAGCTGTCGCGGGACGACCTGACCGCGCTGCTGGAGGCCGCGCGGTGGGCTCCGACGTGGGGAGGACGGCAGCCGATCCGGTTCGTGGTGGGCCTTCGCACGGATGTGACGTTCACGACGATTGCCGCGCTGTTGCGGCGCGGCAACAGCTACGCGACCGCTGCCAGCGCGCTGATCCTGCTGTGCGCCGACGACGGCGAGGACGAGAAGACGCAGCGCTACGCCGCGGTCGACGCCGGCGCAGCTATGGCCAACATCACGATCGAGGCCGTCTCCCGCGGCCTGATCGCCCACCCGATGGCCGGCTTCGACGTCACCGGAGCCGGCGAGGCCTTCGCGCTGCCCGCCGGGTTGCGGCCGTTGATGGTCATCGCGGTGGGCCGCCTCGGTGACCACGCCGCGGTGGCTCCGGAGATCGCCGAACGCGACCTGCGGCCCCGCCGTCGGCTTCCGCTGGACGAAATCGTCCTCAACCGGAATCGGTAAGTGCTAACTTACCGTTAGTGACCACTTACCGAACTGCCGATCCCTGGGACGCCATCGCCGACGGCACCCGGCGCTCGATCATGCAGCGCCTCGCCGCGGGGCCGTGCGCCGTCGGTGAGCTGGCCCGCGACCTTCCGGTCAGCCGGCCCGCCGTCTCCCAGCACCTCAAGATCCTCAAGTCCGCGGGCCTGGTCTGCGACCGCGCCCAGGGGACGCGGCGGGTCTACCAGCTCGACCCCGAGGGCATCGCAGCCCTGCGCGCCGACCTCGACCGCTTCTGGACTCAGGCCCTGGCCGGCTTCAAAGACATCGTCGAACAGGACACACAGGAGCAGACATGACCCAGCCCGTCCGCAGTCAGATCGTCGTCAACGCCTCGGCCGAGCGTGCGTTCACGGTGTTCACCACGCAGTTCGGCGACTTCAAACCCCGCGAGCACAACCTGCTCGGTTCCCCGATCGTCGAGACCGTCTTCGAACCGAGGGTGGGCGGCCATATCTACGACGTCGGGGCGGATGGCTGGCGGTCGGTCGCCGACGGGGTGGGCGGCGAGGGCGGCTGGCCGCTGTACGTGCGGCGCTTCGCGGAGTTGGTCGACCGATGAGCACGCAGATGGAGATGGCCCGCGCCGAACGTGCCGACTTCGCCGACTTCCTGGCCACCCTGACCCCGCAGCAGTGGGACGCCGGCACACTGTGCAGCGCGTGGACGGTCAAAGACGTGGTGGCGCATGTGATCAGCTATGAGGAGCTCGGGTTCGCCGGGCTGATCAAGCGGTTCGCCCGTGGACGGGTGGTGCGCGCGAACGAGGTGGGGGTGCGGGAGTACTCGTCATTGACCCCGGAGCAGCTCGTCGCGTTCCTCGCCGAACATGTTCGGCCCCAAGGGTTGACGGCGCGCTTCGACGGCATGATCGCACTGGTCGACGGAACCGTCCACCAGCAGGACATCCGGCGCCCGCTCGGGCTGCCGCGCACGATCCCGCCGGACCGGCTGCGGCGGGTTCTGCAGCTGCTGCCGCCCAACCCGAGGCTCGGCGTGCCCTGGCGGATCAGGGGGCTGCGGTTGCGCGCGACCGACGTCGACTGGGAGTACGGCCGCGGGCTCGAGGTCACAGGGCCCGGAGAAGCGCTGATGATGGCGCTGGCGGGCCGGGTCCACTCCGTCGACGAGCTCACCGGCCCGGGCCGGGCGGTGCTCGCCGCGCGCCTGCAGCGCTGAGATCGATTGCTCCACAGCGATTCATAAGCGCCATACCGGCGCCGCGTTTACCTCGACGAAACGCACCGCGACTGCGCATGTAACACGGCGTCGGTACTGACAGTGAACGGCTCTGCTTCGGAGCCGCCTTCCAACGTGAGGCGTCCTGCGAGATCCCGCCCGCCTGACGCGGGCCGCTCGCCGTGCACGTGGTTTCCCTGCGTGATACTTTGATTCACAACAAGAGACAAGGATCGAAAAAATGGCTCCTGATCTGGCCACTCTGGCCGAGCAATCCGGCACGAAGTTCATCCTCGCGCTGTTCGTCGACCTGCGGGGCAAGCCGTGCGCCAAGCTGGTGCCGGTCGAGGCGATCGACCTGCTCGCCACCGAGGGCGTCGGCTTCGCCGGCTACGCCGTCGGAGCGATGGGCCAGGAACCCAAGGACCCGGATCTGATGGCCATCCCGGATCCGGAGTCGTTCACCCCGATCCCGTTCATCAAGGACGGCCTGGCGATCGTGCACTGCGACCCGCACGTCAACGGGGAACCCTGGCCCTATGCGCCACGGGTCATCCTGAAGTCCCTGATCCAACGCTGCTCGGACGCCGGCTTCGAACCGTGGGTCGGTGCCGAGGTCGAGTACTTCCTGTTGTCCCGCAACGACGATGGCAGCATCGCGGTCGCCGACACCGCCGACACCGCCGCCCAGCCGTGTTACGACGCCCGCGGCGTCACCCGGATGTATGACCACCTGACCGCCGTGTCGACGGCGATGAATCAACTCGGCTGGTCCAATTACGCCAACGACCACGAGGATGGCAACGGACAGTTCGAGCAGAACTTCAAGTTCGCCGACGCGTTGACCACTGCCGACCGCGTCATCACGCTGCGCTACCTGCTGTCGATGATCGCAGCCGAACGCGGCATGATCGCCACCTTCATGGCGAAACCGTTCGGCGACAAGACGGGTAACGGGCTGCACTTCCACCTTTCCCTGACCAGTGCCGGCGCCCCCGTCTTCCCGGCAGAGGACGACGAGCGGGGCCTGGGCCTGTCCGACACCGCATACGGATTCATCGGCGGAATCCTCGAGCACGCGTGTGCGCTGCAGGCCGTGGTGGCGCCAACGGTGAACTCCTACAAGCGAACCGGTGCCGTCTCGACGTCGTCGGGAGCGTCCTGGGCGCCGCGGCAGCCCACCTACGGCGGCAATGACCGGACCCACTACATCCGGGTACCCGACTCCGACCGGATCGAGATGCGCGGCGGTGACGGCTCAGCCAACCCGTACCTGGCCATCGCCGCCGCGCTCGGCGCCGGCATCGACGGCATCAAACGCAGCACCGACCCCGGCGCCGTCGGTCAGGGCGTCAGCACGCGGACGCTGCCGCTGACGCTGTTGCACGCGGTGGAGGACTTCGAGACCGACCCGGTGGTGACCGGTGTCCTCGACGCCGCCGGCGAGGGTGTCGCGGCGTACTTCGCCAACCTCAAGCGCGAGGAGTTCTTCTCCTATCACAGCTCGGTCAGCCCCTGGGAGCTCGACTATTACCTCACGGCTTTCTGAGCCGGATTCACCGATTAAGGAAGGGCTTCAGCAATGTGCGGGATTGTCGGGCTACACCTGCGGACACCCGAGCTCTACCCCCGGCTCGGGGAGCTGCTGACCGGCATGCTCTGCGAGATGGGCGATCGCGGCAGCGATTCGGCCGGGGTCGCGGTCTACGGTGACCCAACCTGGTCGCCGCCGGGCCGCGGATGCGTGTCGGTGGCCGACCTCGGCACCGGCCGGGCAGAGGACGCCGACCAGGTCGCCGCGGCGGTCGCGGCGGCACTGGGCGGCGACGTGTCCGGGGTGGCCGTCGACGTCAGCTTCGTGCTGTCGGCCGACGTCGGTTCCGAGATCCTGCTGGACGCGGTGCGTGCGGCCTACCCCGAGGCGCTGGTCGCCGGCTTCGGCCCGGACATCGCGGTACTCAAGGGCGTCGGGCACCCCCGGCAGCTCACCGACGGGTGGGCGCTGACCAAGGCGCAGGGATGGCAGGGCGTCGGGCACACAAGGATGGCCACCGAGTCCGCGGTGACACCCGCAGGCTGTCACCCGTATGCGGTCGGCCCCGCCCAGTGCATGGTGCACAACGGTTCGTTCGCCAACCACGCCACCATCCGGCGCGAGCTGCGCGCCGCGGGCGTCCCGTTCGACAGCGAGAACGACACCGAGGTGGGCGCCCGCTTCATCGCCAAACTGCTGTCCGAGGGCCGCGACGTCGAAGGCGCATTGAAGGAGCTCTGTGCGGTGTTCGATGGCTTCTACACGCTGCTGGTCTCCAACCGCGACTCGTTCGCCGTGGTGCGCGACGCGATCGCGTGCAAGCCGGCGGTGATCGCCGAGACCGACGACTGGGTCGCAATGGGCAGCGAATACCGCGCCCTGGCAGGCCTTCCCGGCGTCGAGAAGGCCAAGATCTGGGAACCCGAACCTGAGGTGGTGTACGCATGGAGCCGCTGACCTACGACCTCGCCGCGACCCCGCTGCGCGAGGTCAACGCCGCGCTGCACGCGCCGGGCCTGTCCGGTGAGGTCGTCATCCAGAACCCGGCCGGCGCCCACAATGTCGCGGTCGGTCTCGACGCACCGGTCACCGTGACCATCGACGGACATGTCGGCTACTACGCCGCGGGCATGAACCAGCACGCCGATGTGGTGATCAACGGCAACGCCGGAACCGGCGTCGCGGAGAACATGATGAGCGGCTCGGTCTGGGTGAAAGGTGACGCCTCCCAATCGGCCGGCGCCACCGCACACGGTGGCCTGCTGGTCATCGACGGCAACGCCGCCGCCCGCTGCGGTATCTCGATGAAGGGTGTCGACATCGTCGTCGGGGGCAACGTCGGCCACATGAGCGCGTTCATGGCCCAGGCCGGACGGCTGATCATCCGCGGCGACGCGGGCGAGGCGCTGGGCGACTCCATCTACGAGGCGCGCATCTACGTCCGCGGCGACGTCGCCTCGCTGGGCGCGGACTGCGTCGCCAAACCGATGCGCGACGAGCACCACGAGGAGCTGGAAAAGCTGCTCAAGACAGCGGGTTTCGAGGGTGACGACACCCACGCCTACACCCGGTACGGGTCGGCGCGATCGCTGTACCACTTCCACGTCGACAATGCGAGTGCCTACTGATGAGCAACAGCCCTGACGACCGCGCCCGGCTCGGCCTGCGCGAATCGGCGACCTTCGACCGGACCACCATCGCGGCCATCCAGCGTGCCGCCGACACCGGCATCTACGACATCCGCGGCTGGGGAGCCAAGCGTCCGCTCCCCCATTTCGACGACCTGCTGTTCCTCGGCGCCTCGATGTCGCGCTACCCGCTGGAGGGTTACCGGGAGCGCTGCGCCACCGACGTCGTGCTCGGCGACCGGTTCGCCAAACACCCTCTGCACCTTGACATCCCGGTCACCATCGCGGGAATGAGCTTCGGCGCGCTGTCCGGTCCGGCCAAGGAGGCCCTCGGCCGCGGAGCCAGCGAGGTCGGCACGTCCACCACGACCGGGGACGGCGGGATGACACCCGAGGAGCGCGGCCAGAGCAAATACCTCGTGTACCAGTACCTGCCGTCGCGGTACGGCATGAATCCCGACGACCTGCGCAAGGCCGACGCGATCGAGGTCGTGCTCGGCCAGGGCGCCAAGCCCGGCGGCGGCGGAATGTTGCTGGGGCAGAAGATCTCCGAACGCGTCGCGGGTATGCGCACGCTGCCTCAGGGCATCGACCAGCGCTCGGCGTGCCGCCACCCCGACTGGACCGGCCCGGACGATCTGACCATCAAGATCAACGAGTTGCGTGAGCTCACCGACTGGGAGAAGCCGATCTACGTCAAGGTCGGCGCCACCCGCACCTACTACGACGTCAAGCTCGCCGTGCACGCCGGCGCCGACGTGGTGGTGGTCGACGGGATGCAGGGCGGCACCGCCGCCACCCAGGAGGTCTTCATCGAGCACGTCGGGATCCCGACGCTCGCGGCGATCCCGCAGGCGGTGCAGGCGTTGCAGGAACTGGGAGTTCACCGCAAAGTACAGCTGATCGTGTCGGGCGGTATCCGCAACGGCGCCGACGTCGCCAAGGCGCTGGCGCTCGGCGCCGACGCCGTCGCGATCGGCACGGCGGCGCTGATCGCGCTCGGTGACAACCACCCGCGCTATGCCGCCGAGTACGAGAAGCTCGGCAGCGCAGCGGGTTTCTTCGACGACTTCCAGGACGGCAGGGATCCGGCCGGCATCAGCACCCAGGATCCGGAGTTGGCCGCCCGCTTCGACCCGGTCGCCGGCGGCCACCGGTTGGCGAACTACCTGCGGGTGCTGACGATGGAAGCCCAGACGATCGCCCGTGCCTGCGGCAAGTCACATGTGTGCCATCTCGAACCCGACGATCTGGTCGCGGTGAGCATCGAGGCGGCGGCGATGGCCCGTATCCCGCTGGCCGGCACCAACTGGATCCCGGGGCAGAACGGGTCGGGCTGGTGACCATGACCGAGACAGCGGACGTCGTCATCGTCGGCGGCGGCCTGGAGGGCGCCGCGACCGCGTGGGCGCTGAGCCGCCGTGGTGTCACCGACGTCGTCGTCGCCGAACGCAACACGGTCGGCTCCGGGATGACCGGCAAGTCCAGCGGCATCATCCGGTGCCACTACGGCGTCAGCTCGCTGGCCGCGATGGCCGCCGACGGGCTCGCGGTCTTCGAACAGGCCCAGGACATCTTCGGATCCGACATCGGCTTCCGGCAGACCGGCTACGTCGTCGGTGTCGGAGAACCCAACGTCGAGGCGCTGCGCAAAAGCCTTGCCGCGCAGCGTGCTGTCGGCGTGGAGACCGAGGAGATCGACAAGGCCGAGGTGGCGAAGGTGTGGCCGTTCGCCGATCTGACCCCGTTCGCGGCGTTCGGCTGGGAGGCCCGCGGCGGTTACGGCGACGCCTATCAGACCGCGCAGGCGTTCTCCACGGCGGCGCGCGAGGCCGGCGTGCGGGTCCGGCAGGGCACCACGGTGACCGGCCTGCTGCGCGACGGCGACCGCGTCACCGGCGTCCGGACCGCCGACGGCACCGAGATCTCGGCGGGCACGGTCGTCGTCGCCACCGGCGCATGGACCCGTCCGTTCCTGGCGCCGTACGGCATCGACGTACCGATCAAGGTGATCCGCGAACAGATCGTGATGATCGCGCCCGGGATCGACAGCGCGGCGGTCGGACGGCTCCCCGTCTTCTCCGACCTGGTGTCCCTGCAGTACGTCCGCCCCGAGACCGGCGGGGAGATCCTGTTCGGCAACAGCGATCTGCCCGGCTACGACGCGATCGACCCCGCCGATCCCGACGCCTACCTGAACCGGGCCACCGACGAATTCGTCGACATCACCGTCGACAAGGTCGGCACCCGCTTCCCAGGCTTCCCCGACGCGGCGATCTCCAGCAGCTACGCCGGCTGCTACGACGTGACGCCGGACTGGAACCCGATCATCTCGAAGGCACCGCTGGACGGGCTGGTGCTGGCCGCCGGGTTCAGCGGGCACGGTTTCAAGATCGCGCCGGCCGTGGGCCGGCTGGTCGCCGACATCGTGATCGACGGCCACAGCAGTGACTCCCGCATCCCCGCGTCGGACTTCCGGTTCTCCCGGTTCGACGAGGGTGATCCGCTCAAGACGCCCTACCCTTACGTCGGGGCGGGGCAGATGCGCTAGACAGGAGACTTGTGTCCTCTGCTGACGATCACGTGCCGCTCCTTCGCAACACCTCCGGCACGGCCCGCGACCGGGATCCCGCCGCGCCGGTGGAGGAGCTGGAGATCGAGGCCGCCATCGGCCGCAACGTGCGATTGCTGCGGCTGCAACAGGGGCTGACCGTCGCCGAGACCGCCACCCGGGTGGGCATCTCCAAGGCGATGATGAGCAAGATCGAGAACGCCCAGACCTCCTGCAGCCTGTCCACGCTGGCGCTGCTGGCCAAGGGTTTCGACGTGCCGGTGACCAGCCTTTTCCGTGGCGCCGACGTGGAACGGCCTGCCGCGTTCGTCAAGTCGGGTACCGGTGCCCGCATCGTGCGCGAGGGCACCCGCGAGGGCCACGAGTACCAGATGCTGGGTTCGCTGCGCGGCGAACACAAGCGGCTGGAGTGCCTGCACGTCACACTGTCGGGGAAGAGCCAGACCTATCCGCTGTTCCAGCATCCCGGCACCGAGTTCATCTACATGCTCGAAGGCGTCATGGACTACAGCCACAGCCGGTCGGTGTACCGGCTGTACCCGGGTGACTCACTGCAGCTCGACGGTGAGGGCGCGCACGGCCCCGTCGACCTCGTCGAGGTGCCGATCAGGTTCCTGTCGGTGATCGCGTTCCCGGACTCGCAGGTGTGACTCAGCGTCGGCTGTGCACACGCTCGCCGGCGACGAACACGTCGTCGACCCGGATCCCGAGCAGCTCGTCGGCCGGCGTGGCGAGCGGGTTGCGGTCGAGCGCGATGACGTCGGCGAACTTGCCGGCTTCCAGCGTGCCGCGGGTCTGTTCCTCACCGAGGGCGTAGGCGCCGCCCACGGTGTGCATGCGCAGCGCCTCGGCGACACCGACCCCTTCGTCGGGGCCCAGACCCAGATCGTGGAACGTCCGCCTGCGGACGGCGCTGGCGATGCTGAGGAACGGGTTGGTCTGCCCGATCTCCGAGCCCACCCAGACATCCGAACTGCCCGACACCGGCCACCCGTCGGCGAGCATCCGTCGCAGCGGGAACTGCCGCTCCCGGCTGTAGTCGCCGACGTACTCGGGCAGGAACTCGGCGAAGTTGTAGATGAACACCGGCTGCGGAACGGGCACGATGCCGGCCTCGGTCCAGGCGCGGGTCAGTTCCGGGTAGTCGGGGACGAAGTTGCCCGCGTGCTCGACGCGGATCCGGGGGCCGTCCGCCGCGCGCTCGACGGCGGCCAACGCCCGGCACACCTCCAGCTGCGCCCGGTCTTCTGATGCACGGCCAGGCGGGGCAGCTCCTGCAACGCGTCCAGCACCTCGCCCTTGCGCCCGACCAACTTGTTCAGGTCGGTGCCGCCGTCGATGCTGACGACC